>NZ_CP085636.1:5737500-5787500 GCF_027571385.1 Shewanella sp. MTB7
TGATACATGCTTATGCATGTGGGTTTCCCCATTCGGACATCGTTAGCTCAATTGCTTGTTACTAGCTCGCCAACGCTTATCGCAAGTTACTACGTCCTTCATCGCCTCTGACTGCCAAGGCATCCACCGTATACGCTTAGTCACTTAACCATACAACCCACATAGGTTTTCTTTCGCTTGCCACTGAGCCACTATGCTGCGTTCATAAGTCGCACTCGTCAGTTATGTAGTAAACTACACGCCTTCCTCGTTTGCCTTATCGCCTTGCTTAGCATCACATTGACTGCGCTAATGTTATCTATTGTTCAAACGGGTAAGTCTGAACGAGATGTATCGCAACTAATGGTGTTTACTTTCGCCAAAAGAATACTCTTGAAACACTTCCCTAATAAAAGGTCGATGCTTCGGCACTTGATTTAAGTGTTTGAGAACTCAATTATTTATTTTTCGCGCTAATGCTATTAACAATAAATCACTTACAAATAAGATATTTACTGTCCCTTTCACATTAACACTATCAGCTTTCCAAATTTTTAAAGAACAAACATCACCGTAAAGGCGTGTTTCTCGCTCTAACAAGAACAAGTTATCTGTGTGAACACTCAACAAATATTAAGTTAGTCGTATAGGTAAGGAGGTGATCCAGCCCCAGGTTCCCCTAGGGCTACCTTGTTACGACTTCACCCCAGTCATGAACCACACCGTGGTAAACGCCCTCCCGAAGGGTTAAGCTATCTACTTCTGGTGCAGCCCACTCCCATGGTGTGACGGGCGGTGTGTACAAGGCCCGGGAACGTATTCACCGTAGCATTCTGATCTACGATTACTAGCGATTCCGACTTCACGGAGTCGAGTTGCAGACTCCGATCCGGACTACGACCGGCTTTGTGGGATTAGCTTGACCTCGCGGCGTTGCGACCCTCTGTACCGACCATTGTAGCACGTGTGTAGCCCTACTCGTAAGGGCCATGATGACTTGACGTCGTCCCCACCTTCCTCCGGTTTATCACCGGCAGTCTCCTAAAGTTCCCGACATAACTCGCTGGCAAATAAGGATAAGGGTTGCGCTCGTTGCGGGACTTAACCCAACATTTCACAACACGAGCTGACGACAGCCATGCAGCACCTGTCTCACAGTTCCCGAAGGCACCAAACCATCTCTGGTAAGTTCTGTGGATGTCAAGAGTAGGTAAGGTTCTTCGCGTTGCATCGAATTAAACCACATGCTCCACCGCTTGTGCGGGCCCCCGTCAATTCATTTGAGTTTTAACCTTGCGGCCGTACTCCCCAGGCGGTCTACTTAATGCGTTAGCTTGGGAGCCCAGTAACTAAGTTACCAAACTCCGAGTAGACATCGTTTACGGCGTGGACTACCAGGGTATCTAATCCTGTTTGCTCCCCACGCTTTCGTACCTGAGCGTCAGTCTTTGTCCAGGGGGCCGCCTTCGCCACCGGTATTCCTTCAGATCTCTACGCATTTCACCGCTACACCTGAAATTCTACCCCCCTCTACAAGACTCTAGTCTGTCAGTTCCAAATGCAATTCCCAGGTTGAGCCCGGGGCTTTCACATCTGGCTTAACAGACCGCCTGCGTACGCTTTACGCCCAGTAATTCCGATTAACGCTTGCACCCCTCGTATTACCGCGGCTGCTGGCACGAAGTTAGCCGGTGCTTCTTCTGCGAGTAACGTCACAGCTGTCGTTTATTAAACGACAACCTTTCCTCCTCGCTGAAAGTGCTTTACAACCCGAAGGCCTTCTTCACACACGCGGCATGGCTGCATCAGGCTTTCGCCCATTGTGCAATATTCCCCACTGCTGCCTCCCGTAGGAGTCTGGACCGTGTCTCAGTTCCAGTGTGGCTGATCATCCTCTCAGACCAGCTAGGGATCGTCGCCTAGGTGAGCCATTACCTCACCTACTAGCTAATCCCACCTAGACTCATCTAATCGCGAAAGGCGCTCTCGAAAGTGCGTCCTCCTTTCCCCCGTAGGGCGTATGCGGTATTAGCAGTCGTTTCCAACTGTTATCCCCCACGACTAGGCAGATATCTAGGCATTACTCACCCGTCCGCCGCTCGACAGCAAAAGTAGCAAGCTACTCCCCTGTTTCCGCTCGACTTGCATGTGTTAGGCCTGCCGCCAGCGTTCAATCTGAGCCATGATCAAACTCTTCAATTAAAGTTTTTTGCCTCATCCACCTTACAAGTAAGGCTAAATCAGCAACTCAACGAATTATACTGTTTTTCACAAACCCGAAGATTCATGAAGTTCACATATTATTGCTCCGTAACCTCATTTTCCCGAAAGAAGTTGAAGTCCGTTGCTATGGTCACTCAGTGGTTCATTGAGTAAATTTTTGATTGCCTCAAAAGAGACAATTTCGAATAACTCAACACCTGTGAGTGTCCACACAGATTTCTTGTTTTGAATTGTTAAAGAGCGTTAGCATCAATCTTTCAGATACTGCCGGTAGACGCTAGGTCATTGGCTTGAGGAGGCGTATTCTACACTCTCCAGTGTCGGCGTCAAGCGCTTATTTTAACAAGTTTTTCGAGTGGTGATTTCTTAAGCAGAAGTCAAACTCGAAGCCCGTAAAGCGGTTGTCACCTGAATCAAATCCCCGAAGAGTTTTAACTCTCACTCTTCGTTAAAAGAGTGAACTGATCACGCTGCAAGTCCCGTGCTATCTAGTTTTTCGACTATTGCTAATCTCAAGTCACTAGCTTAGTTGGCCTGCTGTGCCGTGTCAGTGGATGCGCATTATAGGGATATCGAAGAAGAGCACAAGGTTTTTTTTAGCTAAAAAGCACCATTTTTTGAAATGATTTTATTAAGCACATAATACCCACTTGTTACCCCCTAACTTATCCACAATTTCTTATAGAACAGCGAGTTTTAGCCATAATGAACAGATATAAGAAAGCCAGTTGATGCTTCAACTGGCTTAAATAGAAATAGAGTAAGAGGTATAACTTACCAGATCTTCACTCTATCTTCTGGTGCAAGAAACATCTTGTCTCCCTCTTTCAGATCGAAAGCTTGGTAGAACGCCGGAATGTTTCTTGGTGTCCCCATTGCACGGAAGTGACTCGGTGAATGTGAATCAGTCATCAAACGACGTCCTAGCTCTTCATCACGGTAGTTACGACGCCACACCTGTGACCAGCCAACAAATAATCTTTGCTCACCGGTTAAGCCATCGATCACGGGCCCTTGTTTACCATTAAGGCTCAGATGGTAGGAACGAGCTGCAACGGTAAGCCCGCCAAGATCACCAATATTTTCCCCTAAGGTCAGATCGCCATTTACATGCTTACCTGGTAATGCTTCATATTTTGAGTATTGGGCAGATAGTTGAGCACCACGTTTTTGGAACTCTTCACGATCGGCATCCGTCCACCAGTCACGTAAGTTACCATCCCCATCATATTTTGCACCTTGATCATCAAAACCATGACTAATCTCGTGGCCAATCACCGCGCCAATCCCACCAAAGTTAATCGCATCATCGGCATCCATATTGAAAAATGGCGGTTGAAGGATGGCGGCTGGAAATACAATTTCATTCATGACAGGATTGTAATATGCATTCACCGTTTGTGGTGTCATATGCCATTCGGTTCGATCGATAGGCTTACCCAGCTTATCCAACATGGTCTTGTATTCGAATTTGGCATAACGTTGATAGTTACCCACCAGCTCATCAGGTTTAATGGTTAGCTCTGTGTAGTCTCTCCATTTATCGGGATAGCCAATTTTATAGGTAAACTTAGATAGCTTTTCTTGCGCTGCTATCTTAGTTTCTGGAGTCATCCACTCAAGCTCATTGATGCTCACCTCAAAACCTTTAATCAGATCTTGGATAAGTAATTCCATCTTCTCTTTCGCTTCAGGCTGAAAGTGCTCCTTCACATATTCTTTACCCACCAGCTCACCAATAACTTGATCCGCTGAATCAACGGCTCTTTTCCATCGCGGCTTCTGAGCTTCAATTCCCATCAAGGTTTTACTGTGAAAGTCAAAATACAGATCCACAAAGTTCTGACTTAGGAGTTCTGCATAACTATCGACTAAATGAAATGATAAGTAGTCCTGCCACTCCTCAACGCTAAAGTCATCGAAATGAGCGCCGAATTTTTCAAAATAGGATTTTTGACGAACAATCACCTCTTTCACTTCACTGATATCAGCACTCGCAGCAAATTGCACAAAATCAAACTCTGGCGTATTTGCCTGCAGTTCAGCTCTATTCATCTTGTTATAACTCTTATTCACATCACGAGATTCAACACGACTCCATTGGCTCTGGGCAATAAAGAGTTCAATTTTGGCGACACTCATCGCAACCCGCTTAGCATCTTTGCTGCCAGACAGGATCATGATATCTGTCACGTAGGCGTTTAGTGCTACTCTATTGGCAACAAATTTGTCGTCATCTTTCAAGTAATAGTCACGATCTGGCAGGGTAAGGCCAGATTGATATAAATAGACAGCGTATTGAGTAGAGTTCTTAGCATCGTTATTAACATAGAAACCAAATGGGATCTGTACACCACTTAATAACAAGCTTCCCATTAAGCTCGCAATGTCAGCATGATCTTTTGCTAGCGAGATATCAGAGAGTTGTTCATTCAATGGTGAAACACCTAATTGCTCTACAATGTCGGTATTCATATAGCTAGCATAGAAATCACCGACCTTTTGTTCACTTGAACCATTTAGTTTATTTGGCTTTGAAGCCGCGTCATCAATGATTTTTTTTAGCGCATTTTGGCTCTGCTCATAAAGAACGGAAAAAGCACCATAATTAGATTTATCATCCGGGATAGGAGTATTGGCCAGCCAGTGGCCATTGACACTGTAAAAAAAGTCATCTTGATGACGTACTGAGGGATCAAAGTTAGCTTTCTCGACACCTGAAACCTTAGTTTTAACCTGCACCGTTGGCACATTAGCTTCATTGTTACTGCACGCTGTCAGCCCTAAACTTAAGGCAATACTGATTGCCAGCTTACTTACTCTTTTCATTATCATCCCCGTTATTATTATGATTTAGCTAATAAGCTCTCTAGCACGGAGCTTATTTAGTTTGGGTTCACTTTATCATTGAGCCTGAAAGCGCTATAGCCAGTTTTTGTAACCTTCTATGACTTACCAACTTTTACCTAAAAATAGAAACAGTGTCATTTCACCATCATCAGCCCAGCCGAAACCTAATGCTGCAGGCCCCATGGTGGTATCAGTACCGAAGAACACGCTGCCTGAATATATAAGATCGTTTAGGTCTATATTATCTCTGTTCTGCCACACGTTACCCGCCTCTAAACTTCCACCAAGATACAGTGGATACTCTGTCATTCCGAGAACATCACGGCCGAGATCATATTGATATACGAAGGCACCAAAAATTTTGTGAGCACCAACCAGAGAGTTCTTATGGTAACCAGACAAGTTAAGAAAGCCCCCAAGCTCAGCCAAGTGAGGATTGAAAGGATCTTCAGTATCAATAGTCGCTAAAGAAGCAATACCTACTAAAGCATGATTTCCTAAGCTTAGCGCCCCTCGCCAATCTGCTTCTACTTGAAAGGAGTAACCTGAACTTTCATATTCGAAAGATTGGTCGTTGTCATCTCTTCTATAGTACATACTCAAGGTGAAACGGTTACCCGTAGTCGGAAAGTTCATACTATTAAGATTATCGAAACCTAATTTCAAGTAACCACCATAAGAATGATAATGATTGTGGTCCTTCAGAAACTCAAACTCACCTTTCTCATTGGTGAATCCCAGTTCAATTAACCCTTCCAGCGTATAGTTATAACCTATTCCTATATCCGCTCGATACACGGTTTGAGAAAACTCAATAAACTTAGAATTACTCTCATATATATCAAAACTTTTAAGTTCATAAGCCAATTCTGTTCTAGCATAAAAGCCTTGATCATAATCCAGCGGTAGATAAAACTCGGTTGAAACTAATTTTTCAAAGCCTATTCGTAATTCATTGCGCCACTCACCACCGGTATCAGTCAAGTCAGTCATCGTATAGGAGAAATCCAATGACATACTTGAGTCCTCTGTAAGGTCATCCTCCCAGCTAAAACCTAAACCAAAATAATTAGGCCCCCATGACTTAGACCTGGTGTTTAAGGTCAGCACACGCCCTTTATCTGTATCGACAAACTCAGCATTGACCCGCTCAAATTTATCAAGAGAATAAACATTAGCAATTGCTTGTTCTAATACTTCTGTTGTGACAACTTCACCCACATGAAGGTCAAACGTTTCCCTCAACAACGACTCACTCACTTTAGAATCATTATTAAACACGATTTGTATAATGGGAAGTTGTACATTATTCTGCCAGCGCTGACTCAATCTGTGTTTATTATTCTTATATACAGCGTATTCAGCCTCCCCTACACTCAGTCCCTTAAGACTTAACACATGTTCAAGCGCGGCCTTTTCACCTAAAGCATAAGCTTGGGGCATAATCTCAAAATCAGTAGTGCTCATATTTCCCACATTTGGGCGAATAAGGATATCATCCTCACTGAGCAATAACTTTTGCCGCTCTGTGCTCGCATTCGTCAACATGGTTGATAACTGGTTAAGCACAGCAACGGTACTATCTAGTTCCTCCTTCTTTACCAGAGACGAGCCTATATCGACAGCAATGACTATATCGGCCCCCAGCGCCTTGACCACATCTACGGGCATGTTATTGGCGATGCCACCGTCCACCAACAGTTTTCCATCATACTTAATTGGCTGCAATGCCCCTGGCACGGTTGCCGATGCTTGCATCGCTTTGATAATACTGCCTTGGGAGAGAATAACCGGTTTACTGGTTTCTAGATCGGTCGCGACCGCACGGTAAGGGATAGCAAGTTCATCAAAATTGCCAAATTGATGAACTAAACCAGTGGATCTTTGCAGAAGCTGAGACATGGTTTGTCCACGAAGTAAACCGTTAGGTAACTTAACCGTTTCATCGCTATAACCCATATTGACTGGAATATTAAAACGGTCTCTCTGCTGCTTATCACGGTAACTCAGTGATTCTCTAGGAATGGTATCTGAATAACCATCGGACCATGATTCATTCATCATGATCTGCTCGATCTCTGAGGCAGAGTATCCAAGGGCGTACATACCAGCGACATAGGCTCCTATACTTGTACCTGCAATATAATCGACAGGTACTCTATTCGCTTCCAATACTTTGAGGACGCCAATATGAGCCGCACCTTTAGCCCCACCACCACTCAGTACTAAACCTATTTTAGGTCTGACTTCTGCCAGAGTAGAGAAAATGGTAAAAAATAGTAATAAAAATAGTGCAGTTGAACGTATCATTGAATGTTATTTCTTATAATTTTCTTATACAAGACTGATGTATAGTATCAAAAAAAACACAACATGGTAAAAACACAAGGGATAACAATTTAAAACATAATGCTCAGTTCAAGAATCTAATTTATTACGTTCCATATAAGCATTCATATCACTTTCGATTAAAGGCTTTGAGAAATAATATCCTTGGATAACATAACAGCCTCGACTGAAAACCTGCTCTAATTGTGCTTTAGTTTCTACGCCTTCGGCAATCACACTAAGTTTTAAGTTTCTAGCAAGCTCTATAATACTACTCGCTATCGCCTGATCTGATTCATTCGTTGCTATATCGATGAGAAAAGAACGATCAATTTTCAAAGTATCCACATCAAAATGTCGTAAGTAAGCTAACGATGAGTAACCCGTGCCAAAATCATCGATAGCGACCTTTATCCCTAAACGTCTTAACTCTTTGAGATGTGATTTTGCAGTATTTAACTCCTTCATCAATACTCCTTCAGTGATCTCAAAACCGAGTACTGAAGTTGGAATAGCAGTCTTCTTAAGAATGATTTTTATACTTTCAACAAAATCAGGTTGACGGAAATGAACCGCTGAAATATTCACCGACAGTTTAAAGGTCTCACCATATATACGAGACCAGTAGGCTCCTTGGATACAAACTTGGCGCAAGACCCAGCGATCGATATCTATGATTAAACCACAAGACTCTGCCACTTTGATAAAGGTATCAGTTCGTATTAAACCTTCACTGTGATGACGCCAACGTATTAATGCTTCCATGCCGACCAATTTGTCATTTTTCAGAATATCAACTTGTGGTTGATAATGTAATTCAAATTCATTACGTTCAATCGCACGACGCAGCTCAGCTTCCAGATGCAGATGGTACAAGGCCTCTAAGTTACGCTCTGAAGAATAGTATTGAAAGTTACCCTTTCCTTCCTCTTTAGCTTGATCTGCATTTTTAATCAATATTTCAGGTTCAGTCGTATCATCAGGCCACAAACTCACGCCAATACTGGTCGAAATAAAGAACTCTCGGCCATAAAGTTCAAACGGCATTTCTATCTGCTTTAGCAACTTGGTGCAGATATGATTAATCATATCAACATCATTGGCATTTTTGAGTAAAATCAAGAATTCATCGCCACCAAACCTGCACATAGTATGTTGTTCAGGAATACAGGACTGCAATCTGTTCGCAGCCTCGACAAGAAGTGCATCCCCCATACTATGACCATACGAATCATTAACATGTTTAAATCTATCTAAATCGAGGAACACTAACGCAAGCTTCTCACCAGTGTGATTGGCACGGTAAATGGACTGAGCTAGGCGAGTCGAAAACAGTGAACGATTGGGTAGACCGGTGAGTACATCATAATTTGCTAAACGACGTAGTTCAGCTTCTGAGCGTTTTCTCTCTGTAATATCAGAAAATACTGCGACATAGTGAATGATACCGCCCTTTTTCCCAAGCATGGTTGATACATTTAGCCACACTGGACAACTTGTACCATCAGAGCAGATAAACTCCCTCTCACCCGTCCAAGTATCTCCTTCATCTAATAATTTTGCGATCTCATCTAAACGCCCCTCTTTTGCCACGACAATAGTCGAAAATGCACAATAGTTTAACTGTTCAACACCTAATCTAAGGATAACTTGAGCCGCTTTATTAGATACTTTAACCCGCTCATTAGCGTCTAAAATCAACACCCCTTCTGACGTATTCTCGAATGCTTGAGCGAGTAGTTTCACATCATCTTCTAACTGGCGCTGAGCGGTAATATCTGAATATATCCCCGCAACTCGAGTGATTCTCCCGGTTTCAGGATCAAAATCAACTGGACGACCGCAAACACGTGTCCATCCCCAGGATTTGTCCTCACGACGGGAGCGATACTCCACTTCAAACCTATCGCTATCACCATCGATCATACTATTCCAACACGCCAACACCCCTTTCTTCTCATCACGATGAACCGGAAAGTCTTCCAGTGTTAACAGCAGGTTTGCACTACCACCCGCCGGTGCGGCTCCTTTATTTTCCAAATTAAACATTTGTGTATCATAGCGCCATTCCCATAACTCTGAATCACTGCCTTTCAATGACTGACGTAACCTATCTTCACTTTCAACCAGCGCCTTATTAACACTTTTAAACGCTGTGACTTGGCGTTGCCAGCCAATTAAAATGATGATTCCAATAAATAATAAAGCCATCACAAAGAAACTTTTGAACCAACTGTTTTCCCACCAAAATTCCTGCACTTTAAATTCATAGGAATAGGGCTCACTCGACCATATACCATTTTGTAAACTGAGTATTTCAAGCACGTAATCCCCAGCATGTAAACCTGAAACACTGACAAGCGACTGATCTGATAAGAATAAATAATTAACATTAGCTGACTCACTCTTAGCACGTATACGATATTGTAACGTGAGAGATGTATCGACTAAGTAATCGAGGCTGGTTAACTGAAAATTGATCATTCTAGCGCCAGGTTCAATAATACTGCTTTGCTCTGGAACCAAGTTTATCTCTGTATGGTTGTCATAAAAAACTGACACAGACTCTAGTAAAATTCCATCTTGTTGAATTCGATTTTTTAATCGAGCAACGTCGAGCAACATCGAGCAACATTGCACCATCAGGAGTCCCTACATAGAGGCCTGCATCAGGATCATAAAATGAAGCGCCATCGTTAAGCTCTTTACTTATCAATCCATCTTCATACTCTATGACTATTATCTCGTCGGAGTCCATGTCTTGACGAATAATTGAACTCAAACAACCTAATACCCTATATTGGTTAATTTCATGAATAAAATAAATTGAGGAACAATCCACCTTCCAGTCATTAGTTAACGAACGGGTTACCCCAGTTGCAAATTCATACTCGATTAACCCAGCAGAGCTACCCAACCACAATATTCCAGAAGAAACTTCTTTAATATAACTAATAGTGGGTAACCTTGTTTCATCATCAAAAATACCTAATGTTGAATGAAAGCTTCCCACGTTATCTATATATCCAAATATTTTGTCTCCAGCAAGCCATAACGTACCATCGAGACTACGGTAGATAATGCGCAACTCAGGTTTCTTATTGCCATTATCTAATCCCTTAATCAAAAGTTCTTGAGGGTTAGATAAACCCTGTTCCCAAAAAAATAACCCGCTTCCTGTAGCAAACCACCAGCGCCCTTCTATTTCAGGATCTTGATAACTTGAAAAAACAAATTTATTTTCTAAAGAATATTCACCATGGGTCCACCGAGCAAAACGCTGAGATTGAAAAGTATTTTTATTCACGACAAAGAGACCATTCGTGGTTGAGAGTAAAAGATGAGAGTCATCAAGTTCATCTATTTTATAGATACTACCGTTTAAGATTAGTTCTGCTGGTAACACTGTCGTGCTACTTTGGGAGTCTCTATTTATAACAACTAAACCTTTGTCGCTACCTAACCAAACATTGTTTTTCTCGGTAAAAATTGACCATATCATCTCATTAGAAATGAGATATGGAGGGGCTTGAGTGAAACGTTCAAGCATGAAGTCAGGAGTTTCAGCCAACACAGCAAGTCCATCTCCAGAGCTACCAACCCAAATGACGTCATTACGATCAACTTCAATGTCGAAAATGTAATCAATATCTGCAGCTTGCTTAATATCCTCCCTATAGATCTCTATCTCGGTACGATTAGCACTCCACTTTATTAAACCTTCCCAGCTTGCTAACCATAAAGCACCTTTGCTATCTTCAACTGCTTTAGTGATGAAAAAAGGAAGTTGTGGAACTTTCTTAACCTTAAAATCATCTTTAATTATTTCATACAAACCATAGCTGCTACTTAACCAAAGACGCCCAGAAGCGTCCTCTACAATCCCCTTTATCTTACCCATATCGTCTTGCCAATCTAAGTCATTGAGCAACGCTCCAGTCTGATCTCTTAATTGCAGCTGAAATGGAGATCCCACTAATAAGCGATTATCATCGAGGGCTAGCAACATTGACCATGGATCATCTGGATTATAAGGAAGTGCACTAACGGTTTTAAGAGTCATATTTGAATAGGAAAAAGTAAGCAGTTCACCTTGTTTGCTCAAAAAACTGTAATCACCATCCTCTCGTTTAGCAAAGGCGTAGAGCCCTGAGCTCTTATAATCAGGAAATAGCTGAGCACTACCAAAGCGAACAAAGTTATCTTGTAATATATCATATAGATAGGTGTCGAAATAATTACTGACGAGCAGATGTCTTTTACTTAATGGCTCCACAATATTAATATATTCATCGGATAGTCGGGTATTAAACCCTTTTTTATCAACTCTTCTGACTTTAGTATTACTAACCCGGTAAAGTCCCTCTTCTGTCGCTAGCCAAGTGAAGCCGTAACTATCGAAACTGATATCACTAATAGTGGCATTAACTAGACCATCTCGTTCAGTAAATACACGCTGCACAATATCACTCGCCTTCACTGGTACAAGGCTGGTAATTAACATCACTGTGAATAGCAGAGTAAAATGATTGATTCTATTTATCATTAGGCAACTAACTCATAAACTTATATTGAATGTAACAGTTCAACACATTGAATTCACCTGCTTAGTCCAAATTGAACTCATTTAATTTTAGTTTATGCTTAAATTTCAGGATATATTGCTAGAGATATGCAGTACAAGCAGATTAATTTATTTGGTCATAAAAAAGACGCTCATTGAGCGCCTTTTACTGTTGCAACAAAACTCAAATTACTTCTTTTTCTTTGCCTTTGGGTTTGGCAAATCAGTAATTGAACCTTCGTACATCTCAGCAGCAAGACCTACAGACTCATGCAGAGTCGGATGTGCATGGATAGTTAACGCTAAATCTTCAGCATCACAATCCATCTCAATAGCAAGACCAATCTCACCCAGTAGCTCACCACCGTTGACACCTACAATAGCACCACCGATAACGCGATGAGTCTCTTTATCAAAGATTAGCTTAGTCATACCATCGCTACAATCTGATGCAATTGCACGACCACTAGCAGCCCAAGGGAAAGTCGCGGTTTCATAAGCAATACCTTGCTCTTTAGCTTCTTTCTCAGTTAGACCAACCCATGCAACTTCTGGATCTGTGTATGCAATTGATGGAATAACTTTTGGATCGAAGAAGTGCTTAAGACCAGAAATAACTTCTGCAGCAACGTGACCTTCATGCACACCTTTATGTGCCAGCATAGGTTGACCAACGATATCACCGATAGCATAGATGTGTGGTACATTGGTACGCATCTGCTTATCAACATTGATAAAGCCACGCTCATCAACATTAACACCCGCTTTCTCAGCTTCAAGCAGCTTACCGTTAGGTGAACGACCAATGGCAACTAATACAGCATCATAACGAACAGGCTCAGCAGGGGCTTTCTTGCCTTCCATCGTCACATAAATACCGTCTTCTTTTGCTTCAACGGCTGTCACTTTTGTTTCGAGGATAAGATTGAATTTCTTCTTAATCTTCTTGGTATAAACGCGAACTACATCTTTATCCGCTGCTGGAATCACTTGGTCAAACATCTCAACCACGTCAATCTGACTGCCTAAAGAATAATAAACCGTTCCCATTTCCAGACCGATAATACCGCCACCCATAACGAGTAGTTTATCAGGTACTTCATTAAGCTCTAGCGCATCGGTTGAATCCCAAATACGTGGGTCTTCATGTGGGATGAATGGCAACTTGATTGGGCGCGAACCCGCAGCGATGATAGCATTTTCAAAGCGAACGACTTTAACAACGCCATCTTCACCAGTCACTTCAATCGTATTTGGACCAGTGAATTTACCTAGACCATGGACCACATCAACCTTACGCATCTTGGACATTCCGCCCAATCCGCCTGTAAGCTGATCGATCACAGATGTTTTATATTCACGAAGTTTAGCTAAATCTATTTTAGGCTCACCAAAAACAACACCGTGAGAGGAGATTGTTTTAGCATCTTCAATCACTTTAGCTACGTGTAATAGTGCCTTTGAAGGAATACAGCCCACATTTAAACATACACCGCCAAGTGTATTAAAACGCTCAATAATAATTACATCTAAACCTAAATCTGCCGCACGGAAAGCTGCTGAATATCCTGCAGGGCCTGCACCTAGTACTACTACCTGAGTTTTGATTTCGTTACTCATCTCTTCCTCTATTTTTCTAATCATAGCGCTGACGGATCAATCGTAAAACGGTTAAGAGTCAGCTAATTGAACATCAATGTTCTGTAGGTGGCTGCATTTTAACCTGTGTTTGGCACAGATAACAATCATTCACTTACATGCGAAATAGAAAAAGGCTACTTATACTAAGCAGCCTTCAATATTATAAAACCAGCGTGCGAATATCTGATAAACAGTTATTCAAGTAAGTGATGAAACGCGCACCTTCCGCGCCATCAACAACACGATGGTCATACGACAGTGATAAAGGCAGCATCAAGCGAGGCTCGAATTCTTTACCGTTCCAGACTGGCTTCATTTCAGACTTAGACACACCTAGAATACCAACTTCTGGCGCATTGACGATAGGCGTAAATGCTGTACCACCAATTCCGCCTAAGCTTGAAATCGTGAAACAACCACCTTGCATGTCAGCAGAAGTTAATTTTCCGCCGCGCGCTTTTTTAGAGATAACCTTAAGCTCATCAGACAATTCGTGAATGCCTTTCTTGTTCACATCTTTAAAGACAGGAACAACTAGACCATTTGGCGTATCAACAGCAATACCCACATTGACATACTTCTTCATGATCAAGCTTGCGCCGTCATCAGAAAGAGAGGAGTTAAATGTTGGGAAAGCTTCAAGCGCTTTAGCAACCGCTTTCATGATGAACACAAGTGGCGTTATTTTCATACCTGAGTCTTTCTTAGCTTCCGCAGCATTTTGTGCTTTACGGAACACTTCGAGCTCAGTGATATCAGCATTATCCCACTGAGTCACATGGGGGATTTTCACCCAGTTTCTATGCAGATTGGCACCAGAGATCTTCTGAATACGTGACAGAGGCTTAACTTCAGTCTCACCAAACTTGCTGAAATCAATTTTCGGCCATGGCAGTAAATCTAAATCACTATTACCACCTTTGCCAGCGCTAACAGTACCAGATTCGACCTGCTTAACAGCTGCTTTAACGTAGCTGTATACATCATCTTTAACGATACGATTTTTGCGGCCAGTGCCTTTTACATTCGCTAGGTTCACACCCAACTCACGTGCAAGACGACGGATAACAGGAGATGCGTGGGCATAAGCCTTATTAGCAACAAAATCTTCTTTCGCTGGTGCCGATGCTGCGGCCATTGCAACAGGGGCGGCTACTGGAGCAGCTTGAGCTGGTGCAGCAGATACAGGAGTCGCTACAGAAGCGCTACCAACAACTTCAAAGGTCATGATTAACGACCCTGTAGACACTTTATCACCTTGACTAATCTTAATCGCGGTCACTTTACCGGCAAAAGGTGCAGGTACTTCCATAGAAGCCTTATCACCTTCAACACTGATAAGAGATTGCTCTTCAGTGACCATATCGCCGACGTTGACCATAATTTCAGTCACTTCAACTTCATCACCACCAATATCAGGTACAAAGATATCTTGTACTGATGGGGCTGCTGAAGGAGTCGGAGCTGCAATAGGCGCGACTACTGGTGCTGCAGTTGCAGAACCTGCAACTTCAAACACCATGACCAAGCTACCTGTTGATACCTTGTCGCCTACCACTATTTTAATCTCTTTCAAAATACCAGCAAAGGGAGCAGGTACTTCCATTGAGGCTTTATCACCTTCAACACTTAACAGTGATTGCTCTTCAGCTATGCTGTCGCCTACGTTAACTAAAATCTCAGTAACTTCGACTTCGTCATCGCCAATATCAGGCACATGAACTTCTTTTAGCTCAGCAGATGCCGCTGGTGCCGCTACAGGAGCTGACTCCACAACGGGTGCAGCCTGAACTGCATCTGATTCAAAGATCATAATCAATGAGTCTGTAGAGACTTTATCGCCGACAGCAACTCTAATCTCTTTCACTATACCCGCTTGCGATGCAGGAACTTCCATCGAAGCTTTATCGCCTTCAACAGAGATCAGCGACTGCTCTTCTTCAACCTTGTCGCCTACGCTAACAAGGATCTCAGTCACTTCAACCTCATCGGCACCGATATCTGGTACATTAATTTCGATTGTCATTTTGTATTGCCTCTTACGCGTATAGCGGATTTGTCTTGTCAGCGTCGATGTTGAATTTAGCAATGGCTTTTGCAACCACTGACTTTTCAATATCGCCACGTTTAGCGAGTTCACTCAATGCTGCTACTACAACGTAACCAGCGTTCACTTCAAAGTGACGACGTAAATTCTCACGGCTATCTGAACGGCCGAAGCCATCAGTACCGAGTACTTTAAATGACTCAGCAGGTACGAAAGCGCGAACTTGCTCTGCATAGTTCTTCATGTAATCAGTCGCTGCAATGGCTGGCTCGCTGCCCATAACTTGAGTAATGTAAGCTTGCTTTGGCTCAGCTTCAGGATGCAGCATATTGAAACGCTCAACATCTTGACCTTCACGAGTTAACTCGTTGAAAGAGGTCACTGAGTAAACATCAGAAGCAACATCGTATTCATCACTCAAAATTTGGGCCGCTTTACGTACTTCATTCATGATAGTACCAGAGCTCATTAGCTGAACCTTATGACTACCTTTATAAGACTCAAGCTTATAGATACCTTTACGAATACCCTCTTCACTGCCTGCTGGCATCGCTGGCATCGCGTAGTTTTCATTCATTAGCGTTAAGTAGTAGAACACATTCTCTTGATCGCCATACATGCGACGGATACCGTCCTGCATAATGACTGCTAATTCATAAGCGAAAGTAGGATCATAAGAGATACAGTTAGGAATAGTGTTCGCCTGAATATGGCTGTGGCCATCTTCGTGCTGCAAACCTTCACCGTTCAATGTTGTACGACCCGCTGTAGCACCTAATAGGAAACCACGAGCTTGTTGATCACCCGCCATCCACGCCATGTCACCAACACGCTGGAAACCGAACATAGAATAGTAGATGTAGAATGGAATCATTGGCAAATCGTTAGTGCTGTATGACGTTGCTGCTGCAACCCATGAAGACATAGCACCTAACTCATTGATACCTTCTTGCAATACTTGACCCGACGTCGCTTCTTTGTAGTAAGAAACAACACTGCGATCTTCAGGCGTATATTCCTGACCATGTGGATTGTAGATACCGATTTGACGGAACAAGCCTTCCATACCAAAGGTACGCGCTTCATCGGCAATAATAGGAACGATATTCTTACCAATACCCTTGTTCTTTAACAAGATGTTCAATGTACGCACAAATGCCATTGTGGTAGATATTTCACGTTTTTGCTCAACAAGTAAAGGAGTAAACTCTTCAACTGTTGGTATCTCTAACGGCTTAGTAAAGTTAGGCAGACGCTGTGGAGTATAACCATGTAGTGCTTGACGACGAGCATGTAAATATTCATATTCAGCCGAGCCTTCCTCTAACTTAAGGTAGGGAAGTTCAGATACTTTCTCATCGGTTAACAAGTCTTCAAGACCCAGACGATTACGTAACTGAAGTACGTGTGTCATGTCCATCTTCTTCACGCCGTGAGCAATGTTCTTGCCTTCTGCGGCCTCACCCATGCCGTAACCTTTTACCGTTTTAGCAAGAATAACAGTTGGCTTACCTTTGGTATCTTGTGCATTCTTAAATGCAGCATACAACTTAGATGAATCATGACCACCACGCTTAAGCGCAAAGATCTCAACATCTGTCATATCAGATACAAGCGCGGCAGTTTCAGGGTACTTACCAAAGAAGTGTTCACGTACGTAAGCGCCATCTTTTGACTTAAATGTCTGGTAATCGCCATCGACAGTCTCATTCATCAACTGCAGTAGTTTGCCGGTGGTGTCTTTTGCTAATAGTGAATCCCAGTTGTTGCCCCAGATCACTTTAACCACATTCCAACCAGCACCTCTGAATAAGCCTTCAAGCTCTTGGATGATGCTACCGTTGCCCATCACAGGACCATCAAGGCGCTGTAGGTTACAGTTGATCAAGAAGCAGAGGTTATCTAGCTTTTCACGAGAAGCAAAAGAGATAGCACCACGTGATTCCGGTTCATCCATCTCACCGTCACCAAGGAAAGCATACACACGCTGTGCAGAGGTGTCTTTCAAGCCGCGACCATCTAAGTACTTAAGGAACCGTGCTTGATAAATAGCTGACATCGGACCCAGACCCATAGATACCGTTGGGAATTGCCAGAATTCAGGCATTAGCTTTGGATGAGGGTATGAAGGAAGACCTTTACCATCAACTTCTTGACGGAAGTTATCTAATTGGTCCTCAGTTAATCGACCTTCAACAAATGCACGAGAGTAGATACCAGGAGATATATGCCCTTGATAATAAACTAAATCACCACCATCGACTTCGTTTGGTGCACGGAAGAAGTGGTTAAAACAGACTTCATAAAATGAAGCCGCTGACTGGAATGAAGCCATGTGGCCACCGAGGTCTAAATCTTTTTTAGACGCACGTAGCACGATCATGATCGCGTTCCAGCGAATGATAGAACGAATACGACGCTCTATCGTCGTGTTACCAGGATATGCAGGTTCTTGGGTGGTAGGGATTGTGTTGATGTAATTAGTGGTGATACCCGTAGCCATATCAACACCGTCTAGACGGGCTTTATCAAGTACTTGCTCAAGTAAGAATTGAGCACGTTCAACGCCTTCTTCGCGTACAACTGATTCTAGAGCAGACAACCACTCGTTTGTTTCTAGTGGATCTACGTCTTGTAGCATATGTTCAGACATTTGGCTGTCCTTCCCTATATACGTTATGAAATTTGGATTTTCAGAATATGGTCTGGTGCTTACCTGCTGTCAGGTCTTAAGCACCGCTTTTTAAACGGCGCAGACTTCGCTGCAACCGACTATCTTCTTCCCGTACAGACAACATGACTTCCTCAATGTAACTTAAATGTTCATTTGAGGCTTCTCGTGCTGCATCAGGATCACGACGAACGATAGCTGCGAGTAGGGCTCGTCTGTGTTCATTCGCCGTAGTGGAAGCTTCCTCTCTCCGATCTAGAAGCTCCAAGTTCTGTGCCACGTTCTTATGCAGCACAGGAGATAAACTTAATACGAGATGAAGCATAGCAACGTTATGTGATGCCTCTGCAATGGCTCGGTAGAAGCACACAATCGCTTTAGCTTGCTGTTCAATCTCGTTAGCAGCCTCAACGTCCATAATAGTGCGCTTGATATTTTGCATATCAGCATCGGTTCCACGAAGTGCAGCAAAATAAGCCATCATGCCCTCTGTCGCATGACGAAACTCGAGCAGATCATATTGACTCTCAGAATCACTGTGCATCAGTTCCACGATGGGATCAGCTAAGCTCTGCCATAACTGCTCTTTGACATAAGTTCCACCACCTTGACGACGCATAAGCAAACCTTTCGCTTCAAGCTTTTGAATTGCTTCGCGTAATGATGGTCGTGACACTTCAAATTGAAGAGCAAGTTCACGTTCCGCTGGTAGTTTTTGGCCTGGTTGAAGACTTCCTTCAAGGATCATCTGCTCCAACTGTCCCATAATGACATCGGATATTTTTGGCTGGTTTATTTTGCTATAAGCCATGGGGCCCTCAGCTGCTATTGTAAATTGGTCTTACCAATTTAGTCGACTGCGCGCACTTTATCAAATCACATTTTAAATGTCTAGCTTGTGATCGCAATCATGTAAACGACTGATGTGTGAGCATAGCCGAAAATTGCCTCATTAGCGGTCAGACCATTGTCACCAAATTTGAATTTTATTATGGGTATGTGCTAAGAATTAGCTATGTAGGTACACGGACATTGAAAAGTAAAAAGATGAAAAGTAAAAATTAAACAATTTAGCTAAAGAAGACCCTATGTAGGATCTCCTCAAACAAGCCCAACCTATGCTACAACGCCAAATATCGTCAATATCGACAAACAAATAAGTAAAAGAATAAAATTTCGTTTACTTAACTGTAGTAAAGCTAATGTTGCTTGAGTACAGATAGGCATCGTCGACGACTCTGCTTGCGGTTCAGCGGCTAAAGCCACTTGGGTCACGATATCTCTTGCTGAGCTGCGAATATTAAAAGCATACTGTCCCCAGCGAGTAAAAGCCTGTGAGAATTGTCCGCTAAGTAAGTAGCCAAAAGCAAAAATACGACTAGGCAACCAATCAAGTAACATCAACACATCTTCAACTAGTGGTAATTCAAGTTTGTGCGCCTGGCTTTTATCGGAGAAATAACGAGCCGTACAATAAAAAACAGCGCCAGCAGGCCCCAGAAAAATCAAGAAAATTGCCACAGCGCCATAAAAACGATAATTGAGCCAGGCTGCACTTTGCCCTACCTTAGCTCCTAGCTCTTGTTCAGAAACGGCTTCTAATGAAGCACTAGGATCGAGCGCTTCAGCAAAATGGTAACAAGCTTGAGAATCTCCTCGGCAGGCAGCGAGCATATAGTGTTTAAACAATTGCCTCTGCTTCAGATGACTAAAACATAAAATGGAGATCCCAACCCATAAAATAAGACTCACACCGCCCCATAAAAGGCCATTAACAGCCCACATGATCACTTGCACTGCAATCGCAGGGAGAATCAATGCCAGTGCCATCATGACATCAGAATTAAGCTGTTTATTTCCAAACAGAGTCTTAGAATAGAGATTAAGCATTGAATCAAGTTGCCAAGATTGAGGCAGAAGCTTTAGCCTCTCTATCAAGATCGCCACCAGTAATGAAAAAAGTGCCATGGTTTATTCCTTAAATTCTATTGTTTATACCTAAACGCACATCAGAAATGTAACCTAAACGGCACCCGATGATCTGCTCAACGCGTTACTTAAACCATTCCTATACTTCGCCCAATCAAAACTATCACCTGGATCCGTTTTTCGCCCGGGGGCAATATCACTATGGCCGACTAACTTATCCATATTGAGCATAGGATATGCAGCGAACAAGGCAAGAGTCAGTCTAGTTAACTCTTGATATTGTATACAGGTATAAGGCATAAAGTCAGTGCCTTCCAACTCTACACCTATCGCAAAATCATTACAGCCTTGACGCCCTTGGTGATCAGAAACTCCAGCATGCCACGCACGTTTATCACAGGAAACATATTGCACTATCTCTCCATCTCTACGGATCATGAAATGAGCCGACACCTCTAAACCCTTCAAGTCAACAAAACTGCTATTAGCTTCCATATCTAAGCAACCTTGAAAGAGTTGATCAACATAAGGCGTTCCGAAACAGCCTGCAGGCAAACTAATATTATGGATCACCAGCAAACTCACCTCATTTTCAGGGCGGGCGTTAAAATAGGGAGATATACATTCTCTAGCGCCTTCTTGAATCCAACCAGAAGTTAATTTTATTGGTATTTTTGTAGTTATCGACAACGAGTTAGCCTTTAATACCCAGACCTTAATGACTAATACTTTATCAGCTAGATAAGCAACTGAAAAGAGCCTTGATTATGCAGACAAATATAGCAGTAATTGTTAACTAGCTTGTAGTGAGGATAAACAGCAAACTAATAACCAACAAAGTCCAACCTATCTGCCACACGTTGATCCAAGATAGGTAAATATTCATCCCTAGCGCTTACCTACCTTGCTGACTCTACTTTCTTCGTCAATTTTGTTATCATATCTCCACTAGCTTCTGCTATGTCATTCGTAGTAGTTAGGAACAATCCCAGACTTTTAATCTGTTCAGTTGTAGTAGTTCAAGGACATAGATCATGTTTGAAAATGACATAAGAATTGCCGTTAAAATCGCACTCGAAGAGGACTTAGGCTATCAGGATGAGAGCGCCTCCAACAAAGAACGTATTCTAGATAGAGCTTCAGCAGATATAACCGCACAACTAATACCAGCAGATAGATATGCTCAAGCCAACTTAATCACCCGTGAAGAGGGCGTGTTTTGTGGAAAAGCATGGGCTGAGCAAGTTTTTAACCAGTTAGGCAGCGAAGTCGCCCTCCATTGGCTTGTGGATGATGGCGATCTTTTGGTCCCCAATCAGCTTCTTTGTGAACTGTCCGGTCCAGCTAGAGCTATTCTGACCGGTGAACGTACTGCGATGAATTTTATTCAAACACTTTCTGGTGTCGCCACCATAACGAAACAGTACACAGACAAAATCTCAGCGACAAACACCAAACTGCTTGATACCAGGAAGACCATTCCAGGATTAAGAACCGCTCAGAAATATGCCGTCACATGTGGCGGTGGCAAAAATCACCGTATTGGCTTATTCGATGCTTTTCTTATCAAGGAGAACCACATTATGGCTTGTGGCGGTATCGCTCAGGCAATATCAAAAGCTCGCGAGCTCTACGCTGATAAGCTAGTAGAAGTGGAGGTCGAAAATATTTTAGAGTTTCAGCAAGCGTTAGAAGCGGGCGCTGATGTCATCATGCTCGACAACTTCGATGTAACTATGATGATTGAAGCGGTTGAATTGAATAAGCGTCTACCAGATGCCCAACAAGCTAAGCTGGAGGTATCAGGTAATGTGACCCTTGACACCATAGGTCATTTTGCTAAAACCGGTGTCGACTATATCTCTGTCGGTGCTTTGACAAAGCATGTTCGAGCGTTAGATCTCTCTCTCAGGCTTAAGAATTAACTCAGCTTCCAAATTAAATCCATAAAATATTAGCCTGTAAATCTGTAAAGAGCTGCAGGCTAATAACCAACTAAGCCACCACAAACACTAAACAAGCCAAATTAGCTATTAGCACAAGATGAAAACTTATCCCCTTAATGTCGAAGGCGGGCTCATTTATCATAACGGCAACGGTCCCCCACACACATGCAAGCGATCAACATTTGAGCAACATCCAGTTTAAATGAAGACTTCAACTAACAATATAACAAGAATACTGCATCCATATAAGTGACAAAAAATTGACAAACAAAGGTAAACGTCACTTTTTCATACAGCGACAAAAAAACGCTAGAACCTTTTTAACATTAAAAACACACCAGCAGACTAATTTATCATCAAATTAACACTTTATTGCAAATATGCATTCCAATCTCATTAACTTTATACTAACTTTGAACCTAGGCGAGATGGCCCCTTCGGTTTGCCTCACCTTAAGCTCACTTTAATTTCATTTTAAAAGAGCCGCTCAACCTTTCGAAACTGGATAGCAATCGGTATTGAACAGGAGGAGAAAACAAGGTGCGGTTTGCCGGAATAGAGCAACAATGAATCTACACCACAAGGTGTAACACTCTTACAACAGTTAGCAGATTGACAGGAAACAGAGACACTATAATAAAGCACATTTTAACACTTAGGTACCAACCGATTTTATAGACCTATTTATAAGCTCGATTGATTCAGGATGAAACAGCTAGCGCAGGAGCACCCAGCTAAGTGATCTATACTAAATGTACCAGTTATGATCTATGTTTGTCGACGGAGAGATATAATGAAAGGCACTAATTTTAGAAACAGCTTAAACAAGAATGCTAAGGGTTTCACCCTAATTGAATTAATGATCGTTGTGGCAATTATCGGTATTCTCGCCGCAGTTGCACTGCCTGCGTATAGAGATTATGTTGCAGCAGCCCATGGTGGTGCCGCAATGAAGGGGACTGGAGCCTACACATCCAAAGCTATTGCCTGTGTACAATCAGGTGTAGGTTGTCAAGCCATCGTTGATGATGCTGGAGCTGTTGCCGCATTAACCATTACCCCTGCTGCGGCTAATGCTGGTGCTGGTTCTTGGGACGAAGAAAACGGTGGTACTGTTGCTTACTCTGACGGAACATGTGTGATTACAGCAACAATTGCAGATGTTGGAACAGTTACATATGTAGCAACTCTAGCTGGAGCGGGTGGTGCAACAACAGCAGCACAATGTGCTGATGGCGCAGGTAGCAACGTTACATCAGCACCTTAAATCAAGTAGCAAATTGTGCTAAAAGAGAGCTTTAGCTCTCTTTTAGGTTTTTAATTATCAAGGTAACATATGCCAACAACAGGGCTACACCTAGGTCTATCTACACTTTTTATTCGTAAAAATCTGCTAAGTGAAGAGCAGATAGCCTCTGCCATCACCAAATCCAGACAAAGCACACAATCGCTCGTTTCAACTATCATCTCAGAAAAACTGATCTCAGCCCGTGAAATCGCTGAGCTTTGCTATGAGGAATATGGCACGCCACTGCTGGACTTGGATGAATTTGATGTCGCCAGTATTCCTGAAGATTTTCTTAATAAAAAACTGATCGAGAAACATAAATGCTTGCCCCTGTTTAAGCGAGGTAATCGCCTCTATATCGGCACTTCTGATCCCACCAACATTTCAGCTCTGGAAGATTTTCAATTCAGTGCAGGTCTGCATGCTGAAGCTATATTGGTCGAAGATGATAAACTCACCAAAGCATTAGATAAAATACTAGAAGATGATATATCGGGCTTAGACATCAGCGGCATAGATGAAGAGACTCTAGCCGGCATTGAAGTTGAAGATACCAGTAAACGCGTTGAGGATACGGCGGGTGAAAGTAGTGACGATGCGCCCATTGTTATCTACATTAATAAGATTCTCACCGATGCTATTCGTAAAGGTGCCTCGGATCTGCATTTTGAGCCCTATGAAAAACGCTATCGTATTCGCTTTCGTATCGATGGCATACTGCACGAAGTCTCCGAGCCTCCGGTTAACTTATCTAATCGTATATCCGCACGATTAAAGGTGATGTCAAAACTTGATATCGCCGAACGCCGAGTGCCACAAGATGGCCGTATCAAGATGAAACTGTCACGCACTAAGTCGATTGATTTCCGTGTCAGTACGCTCCCTACTATCTGGGGAGAGAAGATTGTGATGCGTATTCTAGATTCCTCTTCGGCGCAGCTTGGCATCGAGAAATTAGGCTATGAAGATGATCAACGGCAACTCTACGAAGAGATGCTGGCTAAACCCCAAGGCATGATTCTAGTCACTGGACCAACGGGTTCAGGTAAAACCGTCTCGCTGTATACTGGTCTCAATATCCTCAACACTGAAGAGCGCAATATTTCCACTGCTGAAGATCCGGTAGAGATTAACTTAGAAGGGGTTAATCAGGTTCACATCAATCTTAAGGCTGGGCTGACCTTCCCTGCCGCACTTAGATCTTTCCTGCGTCAAGACCCAGATGTAGTCATGGTCGGTGAAATTCGCGATTTAGAAACCGCCGAAATCGCCATTAAAGCTGCTCAAACCGGTCACTTAGTGCTCTCCACCCTGCACACTAATTCAGCGGCTGAAACACTCACCCGCTTGATCAACATGGGCGTGCCTGGCTACAACATCGCCAGCTCAGTCAACCTTATCATAGCCCAGCGATTAGCACGTCGATTGTGTCCTGAGTGTAAGCAACATGAAGAGGTCCCCGAACATGAGCTATTACGTCTCGGTTTTAAACAAACGCAGATTGACGAAGATCTAACCCTATTCAAACCCATAGGTTGCGACTTATGTTCCGGCGGTTACAAGGGGCGAGTCGGTATCTATGAGGTGATGAAGATGTCGGATGAGATAGCAAGGACCATTATGGAGGGAGGCAACTCTCTACAGATAGCCACTCAAGCCAAAGAGCAAGGAATGCGAGATCTGCGCGCTTCAGGCCTATTGAAGGTCATTCAAGGTGTGACCAGTATCACCGAGATCAATCGCGTCACTAGCTTCTAACGCTATAACGAAAGTAGTGCTATAACTAAGGAGTTGTTACCTAAATTGCGACTACCAAATAGCGAGTATCGAACAAAAACAAGGATAAGCTATAGCCATGGCAACAGCGACTAAAAAAGTTAAATCAACTAAAAAAGCTAAAGCCCAAACTAAAGTTCATACCTTCGAGTGGAAAGGTCTTAATCGCAATGGAGCAAAAACCTCCGGGGAGTTGCGTGGGGCAACGATTGCTGAGATAAAGAGCCAGCTTAAATCCCAAGGAGTCTCACCAAAATCAGTCAAGAAAAAAGCTCCCTCGCTTTTTAAGCTAGGCGAACCCAAAATATCAGCCATGGATATCGCTATGATGACCCGCCAGATAGCCACCATGCTTCAGGCTGGAGTTCCCTTAGTCACCACCATCGAGATGCTCGGGCGTGGTCATGAGAAAGTTAAGATGCGCGAACTGCTAGGGACTATTGTTTCTGAGATACAATCAGGTATCCCACTTTCAGATGCACTGCGCCCACACAGGCAATATTTTGATGACCTCTATGTCGATTTGGTTGCTGCGGGTGAGCATTCCGGTTCGCTAGATCAGGTTTTTGAGCGAGTAGCCCTCTATAAAGAGAAAGCTGAAGCATTAAAATCTAAAATAAAAAAAGCCATGTTCTATCCAGCTGCCGTCGTCGTCGTCGCCGTAGGTGTGACTACACTACTACTTCTTTTTGTGGTGCCACAATTTCAGGAAATTTTTGCAGGTTTTGGCGCCGAACTGCCCGCATTTACTCAATTTGTCATCGGCATATCTGAAGCCTTACAGGCTTCTTGGTATATCTTTGCCGTGGCGATTATTATTGCGGCTTTTCTATTTAAACGAGCCCACCTTCACTCGCAGACCTTTAGAGATAAGGTCGATACGTTAGTTTTAAAAATACCCATTGTTGGTCCTATTCTCCATAAAGCCGCCATGGCCCGTTTTGCGCGCACACTCGCGACAACTTTCGCCGCCGGTGTCCCCCTTATCGATGGACTGGAATCTGCAGCTGGAGCCTCCGGCAATGCTGTTTACCGTAACGCCGTAATTAAAGTGCGTTCTGAAGTCATGGCAGGAATGCAGATGAACGTTGCCATGAGAACCACAGGTCTCTTCCCTGACATGCTAATTCAGATGGTGATGATAGGTGAAGAATCTGGTTCACTGGATAATATGCTTAACAAAGTCGCCAACATCTACGAGATGCAGGTGGATGATGCCGTTGATGGCCTATCGAGCCTGATAGAACCCATCATGATGGTGGTGATTGGTACATTAGTGGGTGGATTGATTGTTGCTATGTACCTGCCGATATTCCAAATGGGTAAGATTGTGAGTTGAACCACCATAAAGCCCATGTACCTTACGAATAAATTCCAATGGGTAAGATTGTGAGTTGAACCATTATAAAGCCTATGTACCTTACGAATAAATTCCTGATGGGTAAGATTGTTAGTTGAGCCACCATAAAAGCCATGTACCTTACGGATAATGTCCAAATAGGTAAGATTGTGAGTTAAGGCCATCAATAACCATGTATCTAACAGATAGTTTCCAAATGGATAAGATCGTCAGTTAGAATACTGGTTAACAATATCAAAAAAACGTGGAAATCATGTCGGAATTCATCTCAACCATGAGTCAAAACTTGTGGCTCTTTGCTATTATAAGCTTTGTTTTTGCAAGCGTTATTGGTAGCTTTCTTAATGTAGTGATCCATCGTTTGCCTGTAATGATGAAGCGAGAGTGGCAACAGGAGTGTGATCAGTATTTGAATGAATATCATGAAAAGCTTGTTGCCCCTATCGCCAAAAAGTTAGCTAAACCCATTGACGATTATCCTGAGACATACAATTTAATCGTACCACATTCATCCTGTCCTAAATGTGGCAGCCATATTAAGCCTTGGCATAACCTGCCTATTTTAGGTTGGCTAATGCTCAAAGGTAAATGTGCTCAATGTAAAAGCCAAATATCGGCAAGATATCCCGTTGTAGAGCTATTTTCAGGGCTAGCGGTTGCTTTTCTCGCACTCCACTTCGGTCCAACGCTTGAGTTTGCACTTGCAACAACATTGACCTTCGGTTTGATCATTTTAACTGGTATCGACCTCGACGAGATGTTACTTCCCGATCAAATCACTCTACCTCTGCTTTGGCTGGGATTAATCATCAACTTGAATAGCACGTTTACCAGTCCAACTGATGCCGTTATTGGGGCTGCGGCCGGCTACTTGAGTCTCTGGAGTGTATTCTGGGCCTTTAAATTATTAACGGGTAAGGAGGGGATGGGTTATGGTGATTTCAAACTCTTAGCCGTTTTTGGTGCCTGGCTTGGCTGGCAGGTACTCCCCATCATTATTTTACTCTCTTCATTAGTGGGCGCGGTTATTGGTATAGGATTAATGCTAACTAAGAAAATGAATTCATCGAATCCCATTCCTTTCGGACCTTATATAGCTATAGCGGGTTGGATTGCCATGATATGGGGCTCCAGCATCAATACTTGGTACCTTTCAACTCTTTAGCATCATACCAGTCTCACTAAATAGGTACCTAGAATATGACAAAGCTAGTAATAGGATTAACAGGGGGGATCGGTAGCGGAAAAACTACCGTTGCTAATATATTTGCAGAGTTAGGTATTGAACTCGTCGACGCCGATGTCGTCGCCCGTGAAGTTGTGGCAAAAGGCACATATGGCTTAGCGCAAATTGTAGAACGCTTTGGAGATGAGATTTTAAACTCTGATGCCAGCCTAAACAGAGCCCAGTTAAGGCAGCGGATTTTTTCTGAGCCAACTGACCGAGAATGGTTGAATGCTTTGCTGCATCCGATAATACGCACAGAGATGCTAATACAACTCGATAAGACTAACTCTCCCTATACCATTTTGATTGCTCCCTTGCTATTTGAGAACGGATTAGATAGGTTAGTAAATCGAACACTTTTGATTGATATTTCACCAGAGCAACAACGAAATAGAACTATGTTTAGGGATTCTGTGCCCGCAATACAGGTACAGCGTATAATTGACAGCCAAGCCTCAAGAGAAGATAAACTGTCAAAAGCTGATGATGTCATCGACAATCATGGAGAGATATCGGCACTTAGAAGCAAAATAATTGCACTACATAATAACTATTTAAAATTGTCCAATAACGCTTAGCTGATACCATGACAAAATTGATCTATGAACAACCTTTAAATGAAAAGACCAGAAGCTTTCTTCGCTTAGAGTATTTATCTCAGCAGCTTCAGACCAATGTAGATCAGGATCATCAACACAGATGTTTCTATCCGCTGTTTTCTCTATGTGAATTGACGGAGCGCTGTGACTATCGAGGTGAAGTGTTACAAGACCTCGATAAAAAAATAATCAAGCTATCTAACTGGCAATCCCTTCCTCACATAGACACCATTCAAGTTGAAGCCTTTTTAAATCGTCTGGTGACAGCCAAAGAACACCTGCTAGCCAGTGACCGACCTGGTGCAAAACTTAAACAAGATCGCTTTCTCGCCGCCTTGAGGCAGAGGTTTAATATGCCCGGAGCATGCTGTAACTTCGATCTACCTCAACTTCATTACTGGTTAGCCAAGCCTTGGGATGTTCGCCAGCAAGAATATTTACAATGGGTCGATAGTTTTACCGCTCTTTTGTATCCAATCAATTTATTACTTGAACTAACTAGACTAACAACACAATACTGCGAAACAATTGCTAAGGCTGGGTTTTTTCAAGGAAATAGCAATCAAGCACTCTCTATGATTAGAGTTAAAATTGATTCTCAACAGGGTTGCTATCCCACCATCAGCGGACACAAAAACCGCTACGCTATTCACTTCGTTCAGTTTGACCAACAGAAACACTCAGATCAAACGATAGAATTCCAATTAGCCACCTGTGCTTAAAATCAGTATAGTTAACTCATTATCTAATCTTTAGTGGCACAAGGTCACTAAACTCAGTAATTGAGCTTTCTCATGCCTACAAGTGTAAAATGCCCTACCTGCCAGACTGAAGTTATCTGGAATGCCGAGTCTACATTCAAACCCTTTTGTAGCGATCGCTGCAAACTCATCGATCTAGGTGATTGGGCCTCTGAAAAACACGCTATCCCTGTCAAATCCGAATTCGATGTGGATGGCTTAGATAATGTAGGTTATGACGAAGCTGACTTTTTCAAAGAGAGTTAGCCCATGCCTGAATTAGCGGTAAAGAGAGTACATGTTGCAGTTGGCGTTATTATTAATTATAACCAAGAGGTTTTACTCGCAAAACGTCCACAACATCTGCATCAAGGTGGAAAATGGGAATTCCCAGGAGGTAAAGTAGAGCAAGGTGAAACGGTTACAGAGGCTCTTATTCGTGAGTTAAAAGAAGAGGTCAACTTAGATGTCTCGGCTACGACTCCACTGATGCAAATTAGCCATGATTACTCGGATAAACAAGTTTTACTAGATATTCATCTCGTCTCTCATTTTGATGGTGAAGCTAAAGGATTAGAAGATCAAGAGATCTGCTGGGTAGCAAAAGAAAATTTAGTAAATTATGATTTCCCAGAAGCCAACAAGCCAATTATTGATAGAATTTTAGCTCATTAGAAATAAGCTCTATTATCCTAAACGTCATATCATTATTAACAAAAAGCCAGTCGGGGTAACCAACTGGCTTAATCTAAGTCGCGAGTTAAATTAAGAGCAACAATCTCTGCGCCACCAATTCTTTGGCAACTTTTCAAATAACACTTTAAGCATCAATATCGCGAGCACCACACCAGAACTATATACGATAGCGCTCGGTAATAAATTATGCTGCTCACCGATTTGAGGCATTACTTCAAAACCAAAAGTGTCAACCAAGTAATTAACCAAAATGCCTGAAATTAAAGCTACACCCAACACGCCACCGAGATAACCAAAGAGTGCTCGCTTTCCCATCTCCTTAACCACAACACCTAGCGTGGCTATATTCGTCGCTGGCCCTGCCAACATAAACACCAATACAGCACCAGGTGATACACCAGCGAGCAGTAAGCCTGCTGCGATAGGTGTCGATGCCGTTGCACAGATGTACATAGGCACTGATATCACTACCATGACGAGCATAGCGAGTATTCCATCGCCCCACTTAGCCATGAAATCGGTCGGAACATAGGTCTGCACTAAAGCGGCAAAAAACAAACCAACCAATAACCAAACAGTCGTATCGCGTACCAGATCTGTCGCTGCAAAATGTAATCCCTTGCCGATACGGCTTATTACTGAAGTCCCTTTCAGTTCTGTCGCGATATCTTGTGTCGACTCACAACATGATTCGCTCTCAGTGTTGCTGTGGTTGTGACTAAGAGAAACTTGTTCATTCTTTGATGAGCCACAACAAGAGGCTTTAGGAGTTTGCTCCATAACCTCTTCATTAGCCTTACTGCTGCAACAAGAGCTAGTCTTCTCTGGAGCTTTTTGAACTTTAGTCGTCTCTTTATTACTACAGCATGATGCCGATGATGCTGTAGCTTGATTCTCAGACTTTATTGCTCCACTTTTTACTGCAGGCTCATCAGAATCATCGCGTCCAACTAGAAGTCCGGCAACAATGGCACTGATAACGGCAGCAATAGGCCTTACAACAGCCATAAATGGACCGAGTAGTACATATGATACAGCCACAGAGTCGACCCCCGTCTCTGGCGTTGAAACCAGAAAAGAGGTCGTCGCAGCTTTCGAGGCTCCTGAACGTCGTAATCCTACCGCTGCTGGAATAACCCCACATGAACATAGAGGAAGAGGTGCCCCTATCACAGCAGCCTTAACCACGGTTTTAAAACCATGGCCGCCAAGCTGTTTCTGCATCCACGCCATAGGCACAAACATCTTCAACATACCGGCTAAAAACAAACCCAAGAGTAACCAAGGGGCTGAATCTAAAAATAGATCAATAAAATTCGTGAACAACATAGATTATCCCTTACTCTGACAATTTTTTGTATATTGAAACTCATCATGGTGATGCCCATGATTTTCACACTTGATGTTATCGGTATTTGACTCTAACGCTTCTAAAATAGAACAATGTTCGGCGCTCTCAGGGCCTCCACAACATGCATCAGATAAACGCTGAAGTGACAATTGAAAATGATTAAGTTCAGAGAGCCTTTCATTCACTTGCGTTAATTTACTGTCCACTAAACCCTTAACGTCAGCACAAGCCCAGTTAGATTTATCCAGCTCAATAGAGAGTAGTTCAGCGATCTCCGCTAAAGTAAAGCCTACTGCCTTGGCTCTTAATATAAAGCGTAATCGCTCCGCATCCTTTTCATTGTATAAGCGGTAGCCCGAATCACTGCGTGATGAAGGTGCCAACAAACCGTGTTTTTCATAAAACCTTAATGTGTCAGCTTTCACTTCACATTGCTTAGCCAGCTCGCCAATTCGGTACATCGGTCACCCTTATCTATGTTCGAAATGAGTCTTTAATATTATAGAGTATAAACCTTGGAGTTAAATCAAAGGTCAAGAGTTATAGTGCTATAAATTAGCGTCAAGGGCATCTATTTATTCGCTAGAGTGTGAAGAACAACAAAAACTAACCATAACTGCGATAAATTGACCTTAAATCTCATAATTACCTAGGTCTTTGTTCGCTCAGGCATATTGTGATATCACACATAAAAAAAGCGTAAAGGATACTTTTACGTTAAAATACGCGCGCAGGATGGGGTAAGTAAAAGAAGCTAGCATTGAGGGACTTTTGGAAAACAGAATGGTTATCACCATTAATGACACCGTTCTATTTTCCGAAAGATCCTTAAAATAACTACTGGACACTGTACCCAAAATGAAAAATGCCAGACCTATTCGTCGCGCGCTATTGAGCGTTTCAGATAAAACCGGAATACTTGAGTTTGCTAAATCTCTACACGCTCAAGGCGTAGAACTACTGTCTACTGGTGGTACCGCCCGCCTTTTGGCAGATAATGGTGTGCCAGTCATTGAAGTATCGGATCATACCGGACATCCCGAAATTATGGATGGTCGTGTTAAAACCTTGCACCCTAAAGTGCATGGCGGCATCTTAGCACGTCGCGGTATCGACGAACTCGTCATGGAACAACACAATATCAAGCCCATTGATCTGGTTGCGGTCAATCTGTATCCATTTGCAGAAACCGTAGCAAAAGAGGGTTGTACTCTTGCTGACGCTGTCGAAAATATCGATATTGGCGGCCCGACTATGGTTCGCTCTACTGCTAAAAATCACAAAGATACGACCATCATAGTGAACGCTCAAGATTACGACCGCGTTATTGCAGAGATGCAAGCCAACGAAGGCAGCACAACGCTTGAGACTCGTTTTGATTTAGCCATTGCAGCTTTTGAACACACAGCAGCTTACGACGGCATGATCGCTAATTACTTCGGCACCATGGTTCCAGCCCATAGTCATGATGAGTGCCACGAAGACTCTAAGTTCCCACGCACTTACAACACTCAGCTTATCAAGAAGCAAGACCTGCGTTATGGCGAAAACAGCCATCAAACGGCGGCTTTCTATGTTGATATCAACTTAGATGAAGCTTCTGTTGCAACCGCTGTTCAACTTCAAGGAAAGGCGCTCTCTTACAACAATATCGCCGATACTGACTCTGCGCTTGAGTGTGTCAAAGAGTTCAGCGAACCAGCTTGCGTTATCGTTAAGCACGCAAATCCTTGTGGTGTTGCCATAGGTTCAGACCTTCTCGAAGCCTATAACCGAGCATATCAAACGGATCCAACATCGGCATTTGGCGGCATTATCGCCTTCAACCGTGAGCTTGATGCAGCAACAGCCAGTGCTATTGTTGAGCGTCAGTTTGTTGAAGTAATTATCGCACCAAAAGTCAGCCAAGCCGCTCGAGATATTGTTGCGGCCAAAGCTAACGTCCGCCTTCTTGAGTGTGGCGAATGGGGCACTAAAACCACCAGCCTAGATTACAAACGTGTTAACGGTGGCTTGCTACTTCAGGACCGAGATCAAGGTATGGTTGGACTGGATGATGTAAAAGTAGTCTCTAAACGTCAGCCTACTGCAGCCGAAATGAAAGATCTCATGTTTTGCTGGAAAGTGGCTAAATTCGTTAAATCTAACGCGATTGTTTATGCCAAAAACAGCATGACAATCGGTGTTGGCGCTGGCCAGATGAGTCGGGTATACAGCGCAAAAGTAGCAGGTATTAAAGCCGCTGACGAAGGTCTAGAAGTGCAAGACTCTGTGATGGCCTCTGATGCCTTCTTCCCATTCCGTGACGGCATTGATGCTGCCGCAGCGGCTGGTATCAGCTGTATCATTCAGCCCGGTGGTTCTATTCGTGATGAAGAGATTATTGCCGCAGCAGATGAGCACGGCATGGCAATGGTATTCACCGGAATGCGCCATTTCCGACATTAATAATAAGAAGAATTAAGGTTCTAGGGTTTAGCTCCTAGGAACTCTAACCTAGAACCTAGGAACTTATTTAAGGGTAAAAAAATGAATATACTTATTATTGGTGGTGGCGGTCGCGAACATGCATTGGCATGGAAAGCAGCCCAATCAGCACAAGTCAAAAAAGTCTTTGTTGCTCCGGGAAATGCTGGCACTTCATTAGAGCCTAAATTAGAAAATGTAGCTATTAATGTCGAAGACATTGCATCACTCGTTACTTTTGCACAAGAGTCTAACATCGAGATCACTATTGTCGGACCTGAAGTACCACTGGCGCTAGGGGTTGTTGATGCATTCAATGACGTAGGTTTGCCTATTTTTGGGCCAACCCAAGGTGCAGCTCAATTAGAATCATCTAAGGCCTTCACTAAAGACTTCTTGGCTCGCCATAATATTCCAACTGCTGCCTATTCAAACTTTACCGAAATTGCTCCCGCTAAAGCTTACGTCACTGAAATGACCGCGACCACAGGCTTTCCGATTGTGATCAAGGCTGATGGTTTAGCCGCAGGTAAAGGCGTCATCATAGCAGAAGATCAGGTTCAAGCTAACGCCGCTATCGATGACATGCTGGCAGGTAATAAGTTTGGAGAGGCAGGTTCTCGCGTCGTTATCGAAGAATTTCTAAAAGGCGAAGAAGCTAGTTTTATCGTAATGGTAGATGGCAAAAATATTCTCGCGATGGCTACCAGCCAAGATCATAAAGCGCGTGACAATGGCGATAATGGCCCTAATACCGGTGGTATGGGTGCTTATTCACCCGCTCCAGTTGTAACCCAAGCTATACATGACTGGACGATCAACCATGTTATCCGCCCAACGGTTGATGGCATGGCAGCAGAAGGCAATGTTTACACTGGCTTTCTATATGCTGGTTTGATGATCGCACCAGACGGTAGCGCTAAAGTACTTGAGTATAACTGTCGTTTTGGTGACCCTGAAACCCAACCTATTATGATGCGTCTACAATCGGATATCGTCGAGTTATGCTTGGCTGCTACCCGCGGTGAGCTAGATAAGGTCACGGCTGAATTTGATAGCCGCGCAGCTGTTGGTGTTGTACTGGCCGCAGGAGGTTATCCTGACACCTACCGTAAGCATGATGTTATCGTTGGTTTAGACCTAGGTAACCATGACGCCAAAGTGTTTCATGCGGGAACGAGCATGATCGATGGCCATGTCGTTACCAATGGCGGTCGTGTTCTGTGTGCAACGGCACTGGGCAATACCGTCACGGAGGCTCAACAATCTGCTTATCAATTGGTGGATAAGATCCATTGGGATGATGTGTATTTTCGTACAGATATCGCTTACCGAGCGATATCTAGGGAAAGTTAATTCATTTATCTAAATTAAAAACCGGTCTTGAACCGGTTTTTTTATACTTTTGTTTTCTTACTTATACTTCTACACAGCCAAATAACCCATCCATATCCACTCCTTGGATAATACTTATAAATTCAAATCTACACTATAGCGACAGAGCTTACGCACTTAAACGGCGAATTTCAGATCCTTGTTTCGCGGTTTGACTAAGTCTGCTGTAAACATAGCTACTTAATGGCTTAGGTCTACCTATCGCATACCCTTGAGCATAGTTAATACCGATCATCTCCAGCTTATCAATAATATCTTGGTTTTCGACAAATTCAGCGACCGTCTCTATGCCCATCACACCACAAACATCATGAATCGATTTGACGATGGCAAAATCTTTAGCATTAGTCGCTAAATTTTTGATAAAACAGCCATCAATTTTCACATAATCAACGGGTAACTCTTTAAGATAACCATAGGACGCGAAACCACTACCAAAATCATCTAAGGCAAACGAGAAACCTAGCTTGCGCAAATGATTAATCATATCCATGGCACGATTGCGATTCTGAATCGCACTCGTTTCAGTTATTTCAAAACAGATACACTGACTCGGGATCTCGAAACGTTCAAATTGCTCAGCGATATACTCCACCATTCCCTCTGCACCTAAACTGTTACCAGAAAGGTTGATCGAGATACAGTGATCATCCCAAATATCCTCATTAAGAGACAACCATAGGAATGCCTTTCGAATAACCTCTTTATCAACATCATTCATCAGTTTAAAACGCTCTGCGGCTTCGATGAACTGGGCAGGGGCTAAGATACGTCCATTAGGTTCTTGCACTCGCAGCAAAATCTCCATACGCTGACGTTTCCCCTCCTTCCCCATACCTTTAATCTCTTGGTAATAGAGCAACAACTCATTATGTTCAATCGCTTGGCTAATCCTAACAGCCCACATAGGTGCATTACGTTGGTAGATAGACTCTTTATCTTTATTATCATAAAAATGAATCTGATTGCTTCCTTTACGCTTCGCTGCTAAACAGGCAATGTCAGCGTCTTTTACTAATTCTTTTGATATTATGTAAGGAGGACGTGCAATCGCTATTCCCGCACTGATACCAACACGATAATTACAACCATTGTGATGTAAAACCTGCAGTGAAACTCTGGAAATCACACGCTTCACTATCTTTGCGACCTCCACAGCACTCAGATTTCTGATCGCCAAACCAAATTCATCACCGCCTAATCTAGCCAATAAATCCTCTTGATTGAGACAAGATTGAATCGCCTTAGCAACCATAGCCAACATCTGATCTCCAGCACTGTGACCACAGGAATCATTGATCAACTTAAATTGTTCTAGATCGAAATAACAGATAGCAAGAGACTGAGCGTTCTGGCTAAACCCTGCCAATGCCTCTTCGAAAGCTCTGCGATTTAACAAAGAGGTGATAGGATCAAAGTTTGCTCTCAGTCTAAGTTGTCGCGTTAACTTTTCTTCTTGAGTAATATCTCTGAGCACAATAACCGAACCAATCACCTCTTGCTTATGATTGAGTAAGTTACTAATGCTACGCTCCATCACTCTAGCGTTTTCAGTTTTGAACATATGCTTATTCAATACTGTCTGCTGCACCTGATTTGCCATGACACTAAAGAGTACACTTCTAATACTTTTATCAGCTTTAAGCAAAGAGTCTATAGAGATACCTATCGCTTCATCTCCTTTCAGATCTAACATACATTCGGCTTGCGGGTTCAGATAGACCACCTTAGCAAATGTATCCGTTAAGATAACTGCTTCTGCAATCGACTCTAAGGTTATTTTAGCCCGTTCTTTTTGCTGAATAATACGCTCTAACAAGGTATTAACTTGATCAGCCATCACCACAAATTCAGAACATCCAGTTCCTTCAATCGGTTTATAAGTTTGAGCATTAGGATCGATCTCAGCCAATTGCACCATCAAACGATGGAAAGGACGAATAAGGCCTAGTTTGAGCCAGATATAACCGATGATAACAATGAATAAACCTAAGCCGACGCTAGCAAATGTGGCCAGATCATATTTTAACCACAGCTTATTGAATATATCGGTGGAAAAATGAACCTCTAGGTGAGACTGTTGTTGTGGAAATATGCTGGGGACATCAAGATCTACGATGTATTTTGTTCCATCAACGATGTAATGTTCACCAGCAGGACCTGGCGAAAAATCAATTTTCTGAACAAAGCTATTTAATCCATAACCCGATAATAAATTTTCCGTCAATTGTCTCACAACAAGCACCGACTTCTGCTTTGTAACAGGCACTAGACTGACAATAAAGCCATTATCATCTTTAATATATACCCCACTTCTCACCTTTGTGCTCGCCAAAAACTCCCTAGGTAACTTATCAAACTCGAAAGAGAGGGTATCGTCATAGAATGGAGAGAAGGGCGCTAACTCACCCTGATTCAAATAAAACAGACTGAACTTATTCGAGAGTGCACTGCTACGCCATGCTTCATCTAAAGCAAGCCTAGACAACGGACTGAGATCTGTAATTGGCACAGCATAAACATCAGCCAGAAGAGTTAATTGCTTAATATCATTATTCAGTTGTGCCTTAATAGCCACTAATTCAGAGCTAACTGCATCTTTTCTTAATCTGTCTACTCGATGTTCAAACCACATGCTTAAACAATAAGAAACAGCAATGACTGCCGGAAGGCAGAAACCGACAACAAAAATGATTAATTTCTTGCCTATATGCATTTTGTCTCACTGCAATTATTCACTAAACATCAACATCAGTTCAAAAACTAAGTTAACTAGAACGTTAACTTCACCGTGCAAAGTAACGCATTTAGAAGCCAGATAATACTCGTTTAATCTTTCTCGTTGCCATTATTATCAATAGGATGCATAGAACGATGAACTCTGACTTTGATTTAGCACACAAAACCTTCTGTAAATATTATGTTTTACTCTATTTGGGGAGCTAAACATTCAAGCCAGCCTGCTTTGTGAATCTTTTGTGATACTTTTAAACGAAAAATGTGATTAACACGCGATACCCCAGTGAACTCATCTTGCCACACTCAACATATACATAAATATGGAGAGAGAAAATGAACCTGAACAAAGTAAGCATGATTTTAGTATTAAATGGATTAATGTTAGCACCAACAATGGCAGCTGAACTTGAAATTAGCATCACGAATCTAACCCATGGTAACCACTTTACGCCAATACTTATCACCGCTCATGACAATACTAGCCACCAATTTCAATCGGGAGAGATGGCGACTCCCGCACTACAGAAAATGGCGGAAGGGGGAAGCATTGCAGACTTAATGGCCGCTGCAACAGGTAACAATTACCCCATAGTTGCCAACCCAGCAGAAGGACTATTAGCGGCTGGCGGTAAAGTAGATAACATAATGTTAGACACTACAACCATGACCCACCTGTCTATTGTCGCGATGGTATTACCAACAAATGATGCCTTTATTGGCCTTGATGCCTGGGAGATCCCAACAACATCTGGTACTTACACTATAAATGTTAATGCCTATGATGCAGGTACAGAGGCTAATGATGAAATCATCAATGGCGGCGGCATGTCAGGCACGCCAGGTATTCCAGTTGCTCCAGGGATGAATGGCGGAGAAAATGGTACAGGAGTCAGTGATACGAGTGGTAACGATAAAGTACATATTCACCCTGGTGTATTGGGCGATACAGATATAGCAGGCGGCATGAGTGATCTTGATAGCCGTATTCACAGATGGCTCAATCCTGTAGCAAGAGTCGTTGTCGTAGTTAAATAGGTGGTACCCAGATGAATACATACAAAACTTTATCACGAAATAAGCTCCTTCTCGTGTCAGCCATCTCAGCAAGTTTATTACTCAGCGCTTGCTCTGATAATGATGATAAACCTGAAGTCGTGCCTCCCACACCTCCGGCTCCAATAGTCAATCAAGTCTACACCGTGACGGTGACAAACTTAACGGCAAATCAACCGATGTCACCGATTACGCTTATTGCTCATGATGACATTTCAACTTGGCAAGTTGGTGCTCCTGCAAGTTTAGCGTTAGAAACCATAGCAGAATCTGGTGATGGCTCACTTTTCTCATCAATGGATAATGTCGATAGTGTAACCGTAGGCCAAGGGATTTTACCACCTGGGATGTCAGAAAGTATCGAACTGAGCCTGATGCCTGATGATGTAGATTCTCTATCAATACTAACCATGCTGGTCAATACCAATGATGCATTTGCTGGTCTCAATGACTTTTCATTAGATTCTCTAGCAATTAATCAAGTGATGAGCTTTAGATCTATCGCCTATGATGCAGGTACTGAAGCAAACTCTGAAGCCAAAGGCACATTTCCTGGTCCTGCCGATGGTGGAGAAGGGTTTAATGCGCTTCGTGATGATGTAGATAGAGTTCACGCTCACCCTGGTGTAATTAGTCAAGATGACGGCCTGGCAGATTCAGTACTCTCTGCATCTCATAGATTCGACAACCCTGTACTTACTATCAAGATAGAACGAACTCAATAGCGGTAGCTTTATCCATTATTGGTGAAATAAAAAACACTCGACGCGGGTCTACTATTTACGGATCCGCTTCGAGACACACAAAATGAAAGGAACACGTACAGCGAATAATCATTATAGTCATAAGATTTTACTGGTTGAAGATGAACCAGATCTCGCTAACTTAGTTAAGCTTAATCTCAATACTCTCAATTTTGATGTCATTCAATGTTCGACTATAAAACAAGCAAATCAACAGTTAGATCTCAAAAGTTTTGACCTTGTTTTAATCGATCGTACACTCCCAGACGGAGATGGACTTATGTTGTGTCAGCAACTTCGTCATGCAGGAAAAGAAACACCTTGCATGATGCTAACCGCTAAAGATTCTGAAGCCGATATCGTACTCGGTTTAGAATCTGGTGCCGATGATTATCTGACAAAACCGTTTAGCGTACTTGAACTAAGAGCAAGAGTTAAAGCGCTTTTAAGACGAGGACATCAAACTGAACAAGAGGAGCAGCAGCTTGATTTCAATGGTATTACAATTAACTGTGATACCCGTGAAGTGATCGCTTTCGATACCCTGTTAGCATTAACTGCCAGAGAATTTGATCTACTACTTTTCATGGCGAAACATCCTAAACAAGTCTTTAGTCGGCTGCAATTGTTAGAGGCTGTATGGGGCTACTCATATTCTGGTTATGAACACACTGTTAATAGCCATATTAATCGCCTACGCGCTAAATTATCTTCCTGTACTCCTGCTGCCGAGTTAGTGAAAACGGTATGGGGAGTGGGTTATAAATTTTCGCCTCCAGAGAGCCGCCCCCACTAATGAATAGTCTATTTAGTCGATTATTACTGTCAGCCAGTTTAATCGTCTTTATCTTAATTATCGCTTTATGGCAATGGTTTCAATTTAACCAAGACTTTAGCCGAGATCAGCTTCAGCAATCTCTGCATCGAGATCTCGCACTCCACATGGCCCATATTAATCCTCTCTTATCACAAGGGATCACATCCAGTGCTGCGTTAAAGGAAGCGTTTCATGACTTCATGCTATTAGGCCCAAGTTTCGAGATATACACTTTAGATACCTTAGGTAATGTGGTCGCCTATGATGCAAAAACCGAGAAAATAAAACGCTTAAGGGTCGATACGCCAGCGTTAAGAGCTTTTATAAATGGTGCTCAATTGCCCATAAAAGGGCTAGATCCCAGATCATTACACAGTAAAAAGATATTTTCAGCAGCATATTTACAAAATTCCAATGGAAAAAACACTGGCTATTTATACGTAATAATAGGCGGTGAAGATTTCGATATGTGGCAATCCTTAGTCAGTGAACATCAAGCCCCTAGATTCTGGATTGGTGTAGTTTTAGCTTCAATTGTGTTTGCGCTGACTCTATTTGCCCTTTTAGCAAAATATTTAACCCTCCCCCTCTCAAAATTGGAGCAAGACTTAGGAAAGTTAGAGTCACAGAACCTAAATGAAGGTTTAACCCTTCCCGATGAATATAGAGGCAGTAGTGAGATCCACGGACTCAGTTTACATATCAATCAACTTCTGGAAAGAATCCGTCAACAACATCAAGCGATTAATCGCCAGCAACAAGCGAGACACGATTTCATGCTACACCTATCTCATGATTTAAAAACCCCGCTCACATCACTACAGGGCTACATAGATACTTGGTTACTAATGCCTGCAAATGAGCGTAGTAGTGATTTAATTGAAATAGCTGCAAACTCAGGAAGGTACATTCAGCAGTTATTAAGCCAAATGTTAGAGCTTGCCGCATTAGAAAACGGACAGATAACGCCAGAGTTTAAACGAGTTGAATTAGCACCACTCTTACATGAATTAACACTTATTTTTGCCCCTAGAGCCAAACAACAAAAAGTAGTGCTAAATTTCGATCTACCTTCAAACATAATTATCCTAACCGATCCACAAATTTTGATGCGTGTTTTAAGTAACCTTATTGATAACGCCATCCGCTACACGCCAGCGGGTGGCAGTATCACCATAAAACCGACTTCCCATTTAACCGAGGGTCAGTTCAATGAAGATAATACCGCCATTTGGCTATGCGTTTCTGATAATGGTTCTGGGATGCACAAACATGAGTTACAAGCGCTACAACATTTAAAGAATAAGCCCAAATTTAAACGTGACGAAGTTTTACCTCAGTTAGGTGTAGGACTGGCCATCGTTAGGCAGTTATTAGGGCTATTAAGGTGTAATATCGATATCGAGAGCACTCCTGGAGAGGGCAGTCAATTTCACATAGAATTACGACTTGCAGAATAAAAATTGAATTTAGCACATAAAAAAGCCCATCAAATGACAGGCTTCATGTGAACATGTAAATCTAATTACTTATGATATTGACCTGATAACTCATGTACTGAGTTGATAAATGCACCTGCGTGCTCAGGATCAACATGTTGATGGATACCATGACCTAAGTTGAATACATGTCCAGTACCTTCACCATAGCTAGATAATATTTGACCAACCTCTTGATGAATACGCTCAGGAGATGCATAAAGTACTGAAGGATCCATATTACCCTGTAGCGCAACTTTATGACCCACACGGCGACGTGCATCACCAATATCGACAGTCCAATCTAGTCCTAGTGCATCACAGCCGGTTTCAGCCATCGCTTCTAACCATAGACCGCCACCTTTAGTAAATAAGGTCACAGGAACTTGACGTCCATCGGCATAGCGAGTCAAGCCATCGATAATCTTCTGCATATAACGCAGTGAAAATTCACGATAAGCGTGGTGTGAGAGTGCTCCACCCCATGAATCGAAAATCATCAAAGATTGTGCACCATTGGCAACTTGTGCATTTAAGTACAAGATCACTGAGTCAGCTAACTTATCGAGTAACATGTGTAGAGTCTTAGGCTCTTCGTATGCCATCTTCTTAATTTTCTCGAAAGTCTTACTCGAGCCACCTTCAACCATGTAAGTTGCCAATGTCCAAGGAGAACCAGAGAAACCGATCAATGGAACTTCACCTTTAAGCTCGCGACGAATAGTGCTTACAGCACGCATCACATAACCAAGTTCATCTTCAGGATCAGGGATTGAAAGCTTCTTGATCGCATCGATAGTATCGGTCGGACGCTCAAAACGAGGACCTTCACCAGTTTCAAAGTATAAGCCTAGGCCCATTGCATCCGGTACAGTCAAAATATCAGAAAACAGGATAGCAGCATCAAGATCATATCGGCGAAGTGGCTGAAGCGTTACTTCACACGCTAAATCCTGATTCTTACACAAAGACATAAAGTCACCGGCTTCTGCACGGGTTGCTTTATATTCTGGTAGGTAACGGCCAGCTTGACGCATCATCCAGACAGGAGTTCTGTCAACAGGTTGTTTTAGTAAAGCGCGTAAATAACGATCATTTTTTAATTCTGCCATTTGGCTCTATTCCTAGACTTATTGATTTCCGCTGCGCGTAGTTTAGCATTTACGAGAGTAGAATATCCTCTCTCAGATCATTTATGTGACAAACACCACTACATATAAAAATAATCAAGATGAACATGCTTAACCTAGCCGAGTAAATAGTAACCAGATGATATGGCCGGATAATTAATTCGTGTTAATGTTCCCAATATGACAAAAAAAAGTTGCACACACCTCAAGCCTTTGGTATAAAAAGTCTGCGCTAGCAAGAACAATCAAGAAGCTCGTTCTATCGAGCCTGAAAAACCAATACTCGCCCAGCGATAATTTTTCATCGCTGGGCATTTTATTTTAGACGATCCAATTTCCTAATCCCCATCAATATCCAAGTATAAAAACCAACCCAAAGCACTAATTTACTTTATCTCATCAAATAGTCGAATAATGGTTGATTAATACCCTAGTTGTCACCTACATTAGAAGTCAGGGAAGAACTCAGAATCGAGAACTATCATGTTAAAACAACTGGAAAAAGTCGAACAAAGATGGGGTGGTGCAAACAGCCTAATCGATCATTGGCTAAATAACCGTCGTAAACTGCTGATTAATTACTGCAAAATTGCAGGTATACCTCCTTACGATTCAACAGAGAAATCTCTTCCTCCTGTAATCTTAGTCAAAGAGTTTTGTGATCTATTGATGGACTATGTTTCTGAAGGACATTTTGAAGTTTATGATCAAGTTGTTACTGCATGCGAAAAAAATGGAATATCGAGTAAAACACTAGCGCAAAATCTAGTGCCTCGAATCAGCGAAACAACAGATTCAGCCCTTGATTTCAATGATAAATACACAGAATTGGTAGATGATAATGTGTTATTTCAGCTCGATAAAGATCTGTCATCTTTAGGCCATGCGATGGAAACTCGTTTCGAACTGGAAGATAAGCTATTGGAAGTATTACATGCAAAACACTCCTAGTTGAACGATTTATGGTGAGTATTCAATTAGATTGCCGAACAAATTTTTATGGTTCTCCCTAGATGTAAACTATCCATTTAACGCTTATTATTTTTAAAGACAGATACAAGAAGGCCAGCTAACAAGCTGGCCTTCTTACGTTTATATCACTCGAATAAATGAGAGATTAAACTGCAGACTGAAAGATTACTTCGCCAGCTTTTTCTGTATAAGATGCGATCTGATCAAAGTTCAGGTAACGATAGGTATCAGCTGCTGTGGCATCTAACTCCTTCGCATAGCTCTGATACTCTTCTGCAGAAGGTAGACGACCTAGCAATGCAGCTACAGCCGCTAACTCAGCAGAGGCTAAGTAAACATTTGCCCCCGTTCCTAAACGGTTAGGGAAATTACGCGTCGATGTAGAAACAACCGTCGCACCTTCAGCAACACGTGCCTGATTGCCCATACATAGAGAACAACCTGGGATCTCGATACGAGCACCAACACGACCGAAGATTGCGTAATAACCCTCTTCAGTTAATTGATCGCGATCCATCTTTGTTGGAGGCGCGATCCACAAACGAGTTGGCAGTGAAGTGGCAAACTTATCAAGCATCTTACCCGTAGCACGGAAATGACCAATATTAGTCATACAAGAACCGACAAAAACCTCATCAATCTTAGTGTCTTTAACAGCTGAAAGCAGTACCGCGTCATCGGGATCATTGGGGGCACAAAGAATGGGTTCTTTAATGTCATTCAAATCGATTTCGATAACGGCAGCATATTCAGCATCAGCATCGGCAGCCATTAATTCAGGGTTAGCTAACCAATCCTGCATGGCGATAATACGGCGCTCAATAGTACGGCGATCGCCATAACCTTCAGCAATCATCCATTTCAACATCACGATGTTTGAGTTTAGATATTCGATGATAGGCTCTTTATCTAGCTTGATACTACAACCAGCAGCACTACGCTCAGCAGAAGCATCAGAAAGCTCAAAGGCCTGCTCCACTTTCAAACTTTCCAAGCCTTCGATTTCAAGTACGCGACCAGAGAAAAAGTTAACTTTACCTTTCTTCTCAACGGTCAATAGACCCATCTCGATCGCTTTAAGCGGAATAGCATGAACAAGATCACGTAGTGTGATACCAGGTTGCATTTCACCTTTAAAGCGCACTAAAACAGACTCAGGCATATCCAGTGGCATTACACCCGTTGCAGCGGCAAATGCCACCAAGCCAGAACCCGCAGGGAAAGAGATTCCAATAGGAAAACGAGTATGAGAGTCACCACCTGTACCTACGGTATCAGGAAGTAACATACGGTTTAGCCAAGAATGAATAACACCATCACCAGGACGCAATGAAATACCACCACGATTCATAATGAAATCGGGAAGAGTATGGTGAGTATTTACATCAACTGGCTTAGGATAAGCTGCAGTATGACAGAAAGATTGCATCGTCAAGTCGGCACTAAAACCAAGACAAGCGAGATCTTTAAGCTCATCGCGAGTCATAGGGCCAGTCGTGTCTTGCGAGCCAACAGAGGCCATCTTAGGCTCACAATATTGACCGGGACGAACACCTGTCACACCACAAGCTTTACCCACCATCTTCTGTGCCAACGTGTAACCTTTACCCGTATCAGCCACATCTTGTGGCAATACGAATACAGTAGACTCCTTAAGTTTTAACACTTCTCGAGCACGAGTAGTTAAGCCACGACCGATAATTAATGGGATACGACCACCGGCACGAACCTCATCCATAAGTACTGCTGTTTTAAGTGCAAACTCAGAGATCACCTCGTCGCTATCATGACGCTTAACTACGCCTTGATATGGATAGATATCAATGACATCCCCCATATTCATCTTGCTAACATCTAATTCAATTGGCAATGCACCAGCATCTTCCATTGTGTTGAAAAAGATTGGAGCGATCTTACCACCTAGACAAAAACCACCGCCGCGCTTATTAGGAACATTAGGAATATCATCGCCCATGAACCACAACACAGAGTTAGTCGCTGACTTACGAGAAGAGCCAGTACCAACAACATCACCAACATAAACTAACGGGAAGCCCTTAGTTTTAAGTTGCTCAATCTCTTTGATTGGACCAACAGCACCCGCTTCATCAGGTACAATACCTTCACGAGCATTTTTTAACATAGCTAAAGCATGTAATGGGATATCTGGACGAGACCAAGCATCTGGTGCTGGTGACAAATCATCCGTGTTAGTCTCACCAGTGACTTTAAATACTGTCAAGGAAATTTTATCTTCAAGCTTTGGACGGTTCAGGAACCAATCGGCATTAGCCCAGGATTCAACAACTTGTTTGGCATAAGCATTACCAGCTTGCATCTTTTCTACTACATCATGGAAAGAATCAAACATCAGCAAGGTTTTTGATAAAGCAGTAACAGCTAACGGAGCTTGTACATCATCATCCAACTGAGCAATCAAAGGGTCAATGTTGTAACCCCCTTGCATAGTACCTAGCAGTTCAACCGCACGCGCAGATGACAATATAGGTGAACTAACATCACCTTTAGCTAAAGCATCCAGGAAACCAGCTTTTACATACGCTGCTTCATCTACTCCTGGTGGAATTCTGTTCTCAAGTAGATCGAGGAGAAGTGCCTCTTCACCTACGGGTGGGTTTTTAACTAACTCAACTAATTCTGCCACTTGTTGGGCATCTAGTGGCTTAGGGACTACGCCCTCTGAAGCACGCTCTGCGACGTGTTTACGATATGCTTCTAGCACGGCAATATTCCTCTTTGTTTGGCGTTCTTACAATGAAACTGCACTGCTTCATAAATAAAGCTCACAGTTAAGCAGGCTCGACCCTTATTTCTGGCCGTATTATACTACAGCTTTAAAAAAGTTTGAATCAGATCACACTCTTGTGGTTAGCAAACCAGAACTAGATCCACAACATAACTCACGATGCACTGTAATTTATTCCATCAGCACCATCAATGTAATTAGACCATAGTTTAAAAATATAGTTAATGTCATTGTCAACAAACAGTTACATTGTAATTAGTTTGATAAAATCTGTAAAAGCAATCAGAAAACAAACTAACAAACACAGACTATTTATCTTTCTACATTGCTAATAAAAACCATAATAATGCAGTACTATTCACCTTAATTATACTGAACATACTGGAACACGATGACATCACTCTCACTTAAGGCCGTAATTTTCGACATGGATGGCATATTGATTGATTCAGAACCTATGTGGCAAACTGCTGAATATGAAGTTCTTACAAACCTTGGACTAAACCTCAATCATAGCGACATTTTACAAACTACCGGCCTTAGAATCGATCAAGTAGTCAGCTATTGGTATCAGAATTTCCCATGGGATAACTATGATAACGAGCAAACATCAAAGCTAATTGTAGATCAGGTCCTCAAACAGATTTTAACCAGTGGTAGACCTATGAATGGAGTCATACAGGCATTAGATTTTTGCCGAGAAAATGGTTTAAAAATTGGTTTAACAACCTCTTCATCTCATGCCATAGTTAAAGCTACGTTAGCCAAACTCAATATAAAGCATTTTTTTGATTCGATTAACTCGGCTGAGTATTTAGCCTTTGGAAAACCACACCCAGAAGTTTACCTTAATTGCGCTCACGACTTAAATATCAACCCCACACAATGTATTGCAATCGAAGACTCATTAAACGGTCTCATAGCAGCTAGAGCTGCAAGCATGCAAACTATTGCCATACCTGCCATTGAGCAGCAACACGAGTCGAAGTGGATTATCGCCCACAAGCAATTAGTATCACTCACCGATCTACCAAAATACCTAACTGATGAATTGAAACTGCAAGGGCAATAAAGCTACAGCCACTAGAAACGCTTCAACTATATTAAGCTTGCATGACTCACTTCCGTAGAGAGAAAGGAGGTCGTATAAACGCCCAAGATGTAGCATCCTTTATAAAAATGGAGTTTGGCGTTGAGTTTCAGCAAAGTAATCTCTATCGATTATTGCATCAACAAGGCTTCTCCTGAATAACCACTTGATCGCGTTGATGTGTGGTTCCAAGATGAAGCGAGATTTGGCCAACAGAACACCACTACACGGCTTTGGGCCACCAAAGGAACTCGCCCACGGGCAGTTCGTCAACAGCAGTTTGAATCAGCATATTTATTTGGCGCAGTCTGTCCTGCAGCTGGCACAACAGAAGCCATCATTGCTCCATTTGCTAATAGTGAATGTATGCATGAACACTTGAAATTAATATCATACCAATCGGTATAATCATCTGGTCAGGTTTATCCATGAACGATTGCATAGATTCTTTACAGTATCAATGTCACTAATAAAGCTATTCCAAGCTTGCGTGCATTGCTCGACAATGTCCTCATAATTGGCAAAACACCTATTGGCTAAAGGCGCTGTCTTATCCATCCCCAAACTTGTTCGATAGGATTAAGCTCTGGTGAATAGGGAGGTAGTTTAATCATGGTTAGATTATCGAATTCATCATCTAGATCTTTTGTATGCCAACCGGCACCATCCATGATCACGACAGCGTGGCGATCTGGAAGAGTTGCTTCAGAAATTAACTTTAGGTGTTGCCGCATGAACCTTTTATCTACCCATGGAGTGATCAACGCTTCGGTATTTCCATTCGACGGACATACCGCCCCAAAAACATAAGCGTACTCAAACTGTTGTTGTCGAACGACTCTTGGACGACTTCCTTTTTTTGCCCATAAGCGTGTCGTCGTGTTTTGTTGCCCTATACGAGCTTCATCTTGAAACCAAACATCAACTTGAGCCAGGGCAATATGACCGGGGATGTTAAGGATCGTTTCCAAGCGGAAGTTTTTTAAAAGCTTCTTGTGCTTTTTGGGATTGTTTAGGATGTTTTGACCTACTCGTTATCCAAGAAAAACCTAGCCGCTTTAATACTCTATAGACACTTGATGGTTCATAATTGATACCAAAGTGCTGAGAAATATATTCATTAATATCAGCACCCGATAGTCTGCCGCCTTCTTCAGATAAACTTTGCTGCTCAATGAATGTTGCGAGTTGTTTAGATTGAGTCTTGTTTAAAGATGGAGGTCGACCAGGTGATGTTTTGTGCTCAAGGCTCGCTAAACCGTCGGTTAAGAAATCACTTACCCATTTGTTTACACTGGTACGACTCACCTTAAGAATACTCGTGATCTCAATGCGGTTATGCCCTTCACTGAAATGTGCTAATGCCAAAAGACGGATCCGCTTTTGTGCATTTTTCTCTCGTCGTGCCAGAGAGCGAAAGTCAGTGGTATTAAGCTTTTCCATATGTAACCTAATCATTAAAATTAACTGTTCAGATTAGATCACATCTTTATACCGATTGGTATAAATGAGGAGTGCACTAGGAAACGGACAAATTGTTTCCAATCAAAACGAAAAAAGCCCGTTGCATAAGCAACGGGCTTTATCGCTTCTCTTTCGAGAATAAATAGGCGTCTGGAAATGACCTACTCTCACATGGGGAGACCCCACACTACCATCGGCGCGATTGCGTTTCACTTCTGAGTTCGGGATGGGATCAGGTGGGGCCACAATGCTATGGTTTCCAGACAAATTTGCTATTACTTTCAGCGTTTAAAAAGCTAAAGGTAAATAATTTCGAAAGCTGTTATCTCACATTCGCAAGATAATTCTAAATAATTGGGTTTAGTACACGGATGTACTGTATGTCATAAATGCAGAAGCATTTTATGACCAACTTAAATCAAGTTCGTATTCTTTTGTCGCTAAGTATCACCTAGCTACATAAAACCCATCTGGGTTGTATGGTTAAGCCTTACGAGTCATTAGTACAAGTTAGCTCAACGCCTCACAACGCTTACACACCTTGCCTATCAACGTCCTAGTCTCGAACGGCTCTTTAAAGAGATTTAATCTCTAGGGATGACTCATCTTAGGACTCGCTTCCCGCTTAGATGCTTTCAGCGGTTATCGATTCCGAACGTAGCTACCGGGC
>NZ_CP085636.1:5790000-6050000 GCF_027571385.1 Shewanella sp. MTB7
TCGGTTGATTTCTTTTCCTCCGGGTACTTAGATGTTTCAGTTCCCCGGGTTTGCCTCATTAACCTATGTATTCAGTTAATGATACATGCTTATGCATGTGGGTTTCCCCATTCGGACATCGTTAGCTCAATTGCTTGTTACTAGCTCGCCAACGCTTATCGCAAGTTACTACGTCCTTCATCGCCTCTGACTGCCAAGGCATCCACCGTATACGCTTAGTCACTTAACCATACAACCCACATAGGTTTTCTTTCGCTTGCCACTGAGCCACTATGCTGCGTTCATAAGTCGCACTCGTCAGTTATGTAGTAAACTACACGCCTTCCTCGTTTGCCTTATCGCCTTGCTTAGCATCACATTGACTGCGCTAATGTTATCTATTGTTCAAACGGGTAAGTCTGAACGAGATGTATCGCAACTAATGGTGTTTACTTTCGCCAAAAGAATACTCTTGAAACACTTCCCTAATAAAAGGTCGATGCTTCGGCACTTGATTTAAGTGTTTGAGAACTCAATTATTTATTTTTCGCGCTAATGCTATTAACAATAAATCACTTACAAATAAGATATTTACTGTCCCTTTCACATTAACACTATCAGCTTTCCAAATTTTTAAAGAACAAACATCACCGTAAAGGCGTGTTTCTCGCTCTAACAAGAACAAGTTATCTGTGTGAACACTCAACAAATATTAAGTTAGTCGTATAGGTAAGGAGGTGATCCAGCCCCAGGTTCCCCTAGGGCTACCTTGTTACGACTTCACCCCAGTCATGAACCACACCGTGGTAAACGCCCTCCCCGAAGGGTTAAGCTATCTACTTCTGGTGCAGCCCACTCCCATGGTGTGACGGGCGGTGTGTACAAGGCCCGGGAACGTATTCACCGTAGCATTCTGATCTACGATTACTAGCGATTCCGACTTCACGGAGTCGAGTTGCAGACTCCGATCCGGACTACGACCGGCTTTGTGGGATTAGCTTGACCTCGCGGCGTTGCGACCCTCTGTACCGACCATTGTAGCACGTGTGTAGCCCTACTCGTAAGGGCCATGATGACTTGACGTCGTCCCCACCTTCCTCCGGTTTATCACCGGCAGTCTCCTAAAGTTCCCGACATAACTCGCTGGCAAATAAGGATAAGGGTTGCGCTCGTTGCGGGACTTAACCCAACATTTCACAACACGAGCTGACGACAGCCATGCAGCACCTGTCTCACAGTTCCCGAAGGCACCAAACCATCTCTGGTAAGTTCTGTGGATGTCAAGAGTAGGTAAGGTTCTTCGCGTTGCATCGAATTAAACCACATGCTCCACCGCTTGTGCGGGCCCCCGTCAATTCATTTGAGTTTTAACCTTGCGGCCGTACTCCCCAGGCGGTCTACTTAATGCGTTAGCTTGGGAGCCCAGTAACTAAGTTACCAAACTCCGAGTAGACATCGTTTACGGCGTGGACTACCAGGGTATCTAATCCTGTTTGCTCCCCACGCTTTCGTACCTGAGCGTCAGTCTTTGTCCAGGGGGCCGCCTTCGCCACCGGTATTCCTTCAGATCTCTACGCATTTCACCGCTACACCTGAAATTCTACCCCCCTCTACAAGACTCTAGTCTGTCAGTTCCAAATGCAATTCCCAGGTTGAGCCGGGGCTTTCACATCTGGCTTAACAGACCGCCTGCGTACGCTTTACGCCCAGTAATTCCGATTAACGCTTGCACCCCTCGTATTACCGCGGCTGCTGGCACGAAGTTAGCCGGTGCTTCTTCTGCGAGTAACGTCACAGCTGTCGTTTATTAAACGACAACCTTTCCTCCTCGCTGAAAGTGCTTTACAACCCGAAGGCCTTCTTCACACACGCGGCATGGCTGCATCAGGCTTTCGCCCATTGTGCAATATTCCCCACTGCTGCCTCCCGTAGGAGTCTGGACCGTGTCTCAGTTCCAGTGTGGCTGATCATCCTCTCAGACCAGCTAGGGATCGTCGCCTAGGTGAGCCATTACCTCACCTACTAGCTAATCCCACCTAGACTCATCTAATCGCGAAAGGCGCTCTCGAAAGTGCGTCCCCTCCTTTCCCCCGTAGGGCGTATGCGGTATTAGCAGTCGTTTCCAACTGTTATCCCCCACGACTAGGCAGATATCTAGGCATTACTCACCCGTCCGCCGCTCGACAGCAAAAGTAGCAAGCTACTCTCCTGTTTCCGCTCGACTTGCATGTGTTAGGCCTGCCGCCAGCGTTCAATCTGAGCCATGATCAAACTCTTCAATTAAAGTTTTTTGTTCTACTCCGTTAGAAGTAAAACGGCTCAACGAATTATACTGTTTTTCACAAACCCGAAGATTCATGAAGTTCACATATTATTGCTCCGTAACCTCATTTTCCCGAAAGAAGTTGAAGTCCGTTGCTATGGTCACTCAGTGGTTCATTGAGTAAATTTTTGATTGCCTCAAAAGAGACAATTTCGAATAACTCAACACCTGTGAGTGCCCACACAGATTTCTTGTTTTGAATTGTTAAAGAGCGTTAGCATCAATCTTTCAGATACTGCCGTAAGACGCTAGGTCGTTGGCTTGGGAGACGTATTATATACGCTCCGTAGTTGGCGTCAAGCGCTTTTAAAAAAGACTTTTAAATCATCATTTACTTTGCGATGCATAATAAATGATGATTTAAAAGTAGCAATTAACTTGCCACTCTCTACCCTGACTGGCGATGTCGTGTCAGTGGATGCGCATTATAGGGATATCAACTCAGAGTACAAGAGTTTTTTTACTAAAAAACTCTGTTTTACGAGATACTTTCATTAGACACATCATACCCACTACTTACCCCCTGACTTATCCACAAACGGTAAGTAATAAGTGAATATTTATGCGCTTTATACCGGGTCCTGATGGATAATGACTTCGACATCATCGAATACTGTCCGGATCCTTTCTTCTGCTTTATCGGCAATGGTATGTGCTTCTCTTAAGCTCAAAGAACCTTCGAGCTCTAAGTGACATTGTATAAAGGTAGTCTTACCTGATTCTCGAGTCCTAAGATCGTGTATTCCTCTTACTTGGGGATCCTCTTGCATTATTTCTATAATTTTTAAACGAGTATCATTATCTAATTCACGATCCAGCAATGACTGTATTGAGCGATACCCTAACCCTAATGCTTGTTGTCCAATGAAAATAGCAATAAGGACGGCAAACAGACCATCAGCCCACCACCAACCATATTGAGCAAGAACAAGCGCAAGAAGAACTGCTGCGTTGAGGAAAAGATCTGACTTATAGTGCAATGCATCTGCTTCGATCACTGTGCTCGATGTTGCCGCCACCGCCTTCTTCTGCAAAAGAACTAATGCAAGAGTCAGCAATATTGCAATAATGGAAACCAAGACACCGACCATGGCATGATCGATTGGTGTAGGATTAATTAAACGATCCCCACCATGAAACAGAAGTAAAAAAGCTGAACCTAAAATAAATGCTGATTGTGCTAAGGCAGCTAAGGGCTCAGCTTTACCGTGACCATAACGATGATCGTGATCAGCCGGAACGATTGCATAACGGATAGCCACAAAATTAACTAATGAAGCAAGTCCATCAGCAAAAGAGTCAATCAAAGAAGCTAACATACTGGCAGAGCCAGAATAAAGCCAGGCAGCCATTTTTATAATAACAAGGGTCAAGGCAGTTGCCACAGCAGCGCGGCTCGCTAACTTGACCCAGAAATCGTATTGGGAAGTTTGGGTCATAGAATCACATTACTACTAACTTATTACTATCTAATAGCAGGGAGGAAGTTGATCCTAAGTGTATCGTAAATCATAGAGAAAAGCCGACCCTTAGTGAGCAGCTTTATCTTCGCCTTTCTTATGATGTCTACTTTCAAGCTTATTTTGAAATTTTACTTTCTGCTCAGGTGTCAGCAGTTGATATATCGCATTCTGTACTTTCAACATAGCAACACCTTTAGCTTGACGGTTTTGCTGCTTCTGTTCAATAAGCTCTCGCGCCTTTGCTTCATCAAAGTTATCGGCACTGATCAGAGCCAAAAACTCTGCTTTATGTTGTTTACGATCATCTTTAGAAGGGCGATCTCCTACCATGGATGTTCTTTGATCTTTTATTAATGTCTTGATCTCTGCTTTTTGACCATCAGTGAGATCTAATCCTCTAAACATCTTACGAATGTCACCATGATGCCCCATACGTTCATTCTTCATGTGGTGTGCTCGCTCTTTATGCTCGTGAGCATCTCCAGCGTATACAGTTGATGTCATTAATGCTGTACTTGCTAATATGGCAAGTAATCCTGCCTTGAAAGTATTGTTTTTCATCATTTAACCTCATCAATTTAAGGGGAGAACGCTCTCGCCATTTTCACAACCTAGTGTAACGAGCTCAATGTAAGGCAAGGTTCTAGTTTCGTAAAACACTGTAAATATAATGTATAGACCTATTTCTTTATCCTAAATAAGCGGTATTTACCTAGACTTACATTGATAAACTGCAATTGACATCTAAAGGGGTATACTCGTCCTGAATGCATCCAATGTGAGGGCAAAGTTAGCAATGAACCATATTTTATTGATTGATGATGATTTAGGCTTATCGGAATTGTTAGGACAACTTTTAGAACTCGAAGGTTTTCAGTTGACCTTAGCCCATGATGGCGAAGCAGGCTTAACATTAGCCCTCGAGCAGAAATTCGATCTGATTTTGCTCGATGTGATGCTACCTAAACTCAATGGATTCGAGGTGTTAAAAGCCTTAAGAAGCAAAAAGCAAACCCCAGTCCTTATGTTAACTGCTAGAGGTGATGAGATTGATCGCGTCGTAGGGCTCGAGATAGGGGCTGATGATTATCTGCCAAAACCATTTAATGACAGAGAACTTGTTGCTCGCATTAAGGCCATTATTCGTCGTACCAATATACAAGCCGATGAGATCCAATCTAGTATTCACGAATATGGCGATATTAAGCTAGATCCCAGCAGACTAGAAGTTTATTGCCAAGACATGTTGCTGATTTTAACTGGCACCGAATTTGGTCTGCTGTTTGAGATGCTGCAAAATGGTGGTGAACTCATCAGTAAAGAGATGTTAAGTGAGAAAGTATTGGGCAAAAAGCTAATGCCCTTCGATCGCAGTTTAGATATGCACCTTTCTAACTTACGAAAAAAGCTACCTGAACGTGCAGATGGGCGTCCTAGGGTCAAAACCATTAGAGGTAAAGGCTACATTTGGCTTCCATAATGTCACAGGATAGAATCCCTAATCGAATATTCATTAAGTTACTGCTTGGATTTTGGCTTTGCAGCTCGATTATTATAGCCGCGGTTGGCTTACTACCGTTATTACAACAAAATCACGACCGTGCGCCTCTGCCACCACATTTAGAAGATCTGCTTGCAAGGCTAGCGAATCGTATTAGTAATGAGCCTAACCTACTTAAAACATCTAACCTTAAACGTCTGAATCATCGTCGAGATTTTAAGGGTAAACCCGTCCGCTTATATTTAGTCAATAATCAAGGTCGTGTACTCAATACCAACAAGGTCTCTCGCAGTATGCGCCGCTTTATGTTGATGGCTGAAGAAGCAAATCAACCTATCAGTCATCAGTTTAAGAACGAGCTCCTCTTCGGTCCTTATAACTTTGAAGTCTCCGGGGAGCAATACTCTCTTTATGGACGATTTGATGATCACCATCCTAGGCCTTGGTTCTTTTTTCTTGCTGAGAACAAACTGCTCACCTTAGCTTTAGCAATAACATTATCGGGCTTACTTTGTGGCTTGCTTGCCTGGCATCTAGGTAAACCCTTACGAACCTTGAAGCTGAGTGCCAATGCCTTAGCAAATGGCAACTTAACCAGCAGAGTTGACAAGGGAACAACCAAGCGGAAAGACGAAATAGGTCAGCTCGCTCAGGCATTTAATAGCATGGCTGATTCTGTTGAAAATATGGTTAATAACCAACAGAGGCTGATTAGCGACATTTCACATGAGCTTCGAACTCCTTTGACTCGCTTACAGCTTGCATTAGCACTCTCACGTAAAAAAGGCCATGAGTCAGCTGAGATCGATCGTATAGGTTATGAAGCTGAGCTACTTGAGAAGATGATTGCTGAGTTATTGGAATTATCTAAGGTCAAACTCAATGCTAACGAGAATAAAAAGCATCTTGGCTTAGCAGAAACATTGGGCCAAGTTTTAGATGATGCAGAGTTCGAGGCGGAGCAGCAACAGAAGAGCCTGTCGATCGATATCAGTGAAGAGATTGAACTGCCACTCTACCCAAGACCTTTATCAAGAGCCATTGAAAACTTACTTCGAAATGCGATCCGTTATTCTAATTCCAGTGTTTTCATTCAAGTAATTGAAACTCAAGGTAAAGTGAGTATTAAGATCATTGACGATGGCCCAGGGATAGAGAATGAACAAGATCTAAAGGCTATTTTTAAACCTTTTTATCGCCCTCAAAGTGCTCGAGAGCGAGAGTCAGGAGGCTGGGGACTAGGGTTAGCTATTGCCGAAGCGGCTATTTTAGCTCATCAAGGTCAGATTTCAGCGAGTAACATCCTACCTCATGGACTGAAAGTAACCATAAATTTACCCACGATCTAGTTATGCCGCCTTAACGACGTCCTGCTCATCAAGGTTTAATAACCACTGTTCAAAATAGGCTTGATCTGGAATACGTTTATCAGAATGTCCCATCAAGTGAGTTAACGCATAACTAAACTGATAATAAAGGTTTGCATCGTCATAATCCTTGCCCGCATCATCACAGTTAATCTGAGCACCACGCAGATAATTTGCAACTAACTCTCCTCGATCAAAACCTTGGACGACTCCTATTTCTTTGATCAATTCATTGTTCCAATTCTTATATGTTTGATACACATCTTCAAACGAAACACGGTTTGCTAAAGTAGCTAGCTCGTGTAGTTCAGTATTTGGCATCACACGGGCAATAATGAATCTTTGATACAACAAATCATCCCTTAAACACCAGCAATGATGCATTAGGAAGCGCATTAGAGGATCTGTCTGTTCTATTTGGTCAATCTCAGTTCTTGCAAGCCATCGATGATAATGAGCAGTGGCAACAGACACCACTAGATCAGCTTCTGTAGGAAAGTGATTATAAATCGTCCCTTTCGAAATCTGACTAGCATTAACTAAGTGCGAACGGCATAAATCAAAACTCTTATGCCCACGTAGACAACGCTCAGCAACCTCAGTTAAATAACGTTCTCGCTGCATCCAATTACTCATATCGACCTCTTCACACTTTCAACATTAATATTAATTCGACTTCACACTCATAAAATATCAAGTTATCAAGCGACGGGATATTGAGTAATAATGATATCACTATGAATTAATGTAATAGCCCATGTTAAAAATTGAACTGTTAGAGAGTTTTATTGCCATTGTTGAGTGTGGAAACCTCTCTAAGGCTGCAGAGAGGCTACACCGAACACAATCAGCAGTAAGCCTACAAATCAAAAAATTAGAAGATATTGTCGGCCAATCTTTGCTATTGAGAGATAATAAAGGTGTGACGTTAACCGATTCAGGAAGAACACTGCTAAACTACGCCTATAAGATGATGCAACTAAGCTCTCAAGCCATTGATGAGCTTAAAGTATGTCAAAATCGTAAAGTAATACGATTGGGGGTACCCACAGATTACATATCTCGTTACTTAAGCAGTTGTTTAATTGAGTTTATTCGTGAGTTCACCTGCATTGAGCTCGTTATCGACACAGATGTCAGTGGCAACTTGTATAAACGTCTTCATCAAGGGGAGTTTGATCTTATTGTCGCGACACACTGGCAACCTCCAACGAAAGGAGAGCTACTGTTTGAACGCCGTTTTCATTGGGTAGCAGCTAAACATGGCAACGCTCATCTGCGTGACACAATTCCTATGGCTCTTTACCCAGAAAATTGCCCCATACGCGCTCAGGTTTTTGCAAACCATCAACTGTCTATGAGACCCATTAATGTATTACTATCAACTCCATCACCTCAGGCGCTATGTATGGCGGTGGAAAATGATCTAGCAATAGCTCCCATTGCTGAGTTTCGTATTAACAACAAAATGCAAATACTGGATCCCGTTGAACATGATTTACCTGTATTACCAGTGTTCAATGAATCATTATATTTTAACCCTGATACGCAAACTGAAACCACATTACAGTTAGTCACCTTAATAAAAGCCAATGTGGAAGAGTTAGCAGTACAAAACAAAAATTAACGCAACAAAACAGTTTTAGACTCAGATGACAGGGAGAGCACCTGTCATCTGTATCTATCCAACTATTACCATTTAACCTTGGTTAAATCACATTGAATAACTTCACCGCGCTTTGCAGGAGTGCCTGGATTCTTTGCTGATTCACATAATAATGTGTTGCCGTAATCATTGCGGGTATCATGTGCATTACTACGTACCCAAACTGACACTATTGCCCGCTCTTCCGGTTTGGCTTCACAGCTGCCATCCACATCAAATGCGTGGATCGTATTTTGATGGAAGTAGATCAGAGGATCTTGTTCTACGCTGCCTGATAACCACATGGTTTGTGAGTTATGTTGACCGGCATCAAACTGAACTCGACGCATCTTGTCATCTTCTTTAATCGTTTTCACCAATGGAGAATCTTCACGAATTGCCATCGTTTTGAATTGATTAGTACATGCAGGCACACGCATGTTGTAATACATCTCAGAAATAGCATGATTATGGAATGGATATAAAGTATCAACCACTTGTACTGTCATACCGACTTCAGCACCCACTTTCTCGCCATTGATTGCATCAACACGCAGTAAGCCCCAGTGACCGAAAATTTCTGCATAAGCATAGCCACCACGAATATTGTCAAAGTTCTTATCATTACGCTTACTCTCTTCTGCATACATTGGGAACCAGCCCGCCGATGCCCAAAGGTTAGGTAATGAATTAGCACTAATATCATAGGGGAAAACAACTGGCATCTTGATTTCGTTGCCCGTCACCATTTTGTAGAAGTTTTCAGTAAAACGATTACCGTATTGCTTCACATCGGTGTCGGTCACTTTCTTATCAAAAAACTCGGTAAAGGTGGTACGGTTAATCCATTGAGCAACTGGAGAATTCTCAGTTAATTCCCCTCCAGGACTATAAATCCAGTTAACCTCTTCGCGAGCTCCGAAACACTTTTTCGCTTTATCAGCATTATTGAGCACTTGATGGATGTTTTTCACCACCAACTTCATGTCACGTCGATCCATAACACATATGCTTTGACCGCCTTCGGTTGAATCAACCAATGCGACATCTGAATTCAAGCAATCACTACCTTCATCATTCGTCAATGCAATAGCATAGGCTTTGAGATACGTTAAGGTCTCATCCCATAAGGTATCAATATACTTTTGGTCACCCTCACTGTATTTAGGTTCTTCACCTAAACATTTAAATTCGGCTCCATTTATTTCACTCGGATCAAGAAAGTCCGGAATATCAGTTGCAACAACACCACTAGAGAAAAACAATGCAGTTAACAATATCTTTTTACTCATATTACCACCAAATTTCACACAAGAAAGTATTAACAATTACCCTGTATTATTATTGATAATATCAAGATAATTATTAGACAGAAGCACTGCACAAAGAAATATAGGTACAGATAACCAGCTAGAATAGATAAATAACAATTGAACATTAAATGTCAATATAAACAAATTCTTATGCTTTAAAGTTGGAGTTAATATCTCATTTGAATTTTATTTTGCTAATTAACAATAAAACGTTTCAACTGAATAAATAAAAAACCTCCCAAATAAATAAGGAGGTCTATTCACTAAGCATCACATTGTTGCAAACTATTCTTTGCAGGGAGTAAGAAACAACAATATCATTATGTTAAAATTCACAATCTATTTTGCAAAATTGATTGCCGCAGACATTGAGAGAATAAAAACATCACCATGTACTAACATGTATAAGACTACTCTTGATGCTTATCATACTTAAATGTATGACAGTCACTACAGATAGGCTTCTTAGCTACATGTTCACCATGACACTCTACACAAGGTAGCTCTTTGCCGTAATGTAGGTTGTTGTGTGGATTCTGCCACTTGTCCTCTTCACTACGAGCAGTTTGCTCGGCTAAGTCATCAACATCATGACATTGTAAACAAGCTTGATCTGAAGGGAACTGCTTAATGCCATTGTCATGGCACGCCTTACAATCCTTGCCAATCACTTCTTTATGATAGTCACGTTGCTCAACCGCCTGAGCAGATAGCGTTAATAAGCAACCAAATGCTAACGCTAATACAGCTTTTAATTTAATCATTACTCATTCCTCTTATTAACTGGCTGATTTAGGCTTTCATGATGCTGCGTGCTGCAGTCATACCCATAACCATACATTCTGGAATAGAGCAACTTCCTAAACGGCTCATACCATGAATACCACCAGTCACTTCACCCGCAGCGTATAAGCCTTTAATTGGCTTACCAGTCAGACTGTCTTGGACTTCAGCTTTAGTATTGATCTGAACACCACCTTGACAGTAATGCACTTTCGGCCATAGTCGAACCACGGTAAATGGTGCTTCGATATACTTATCTTTAGCTTCCGTCATGATCTTACCGAACTGCGGATCAACACCTGATTTCACATAGCTGTTGTACTCAGCGATCTGTGCTTTCAGCGGCTTTAGCGGCACATCGAAATGCTTGGCTAACTCTTCGATAGAGTCAAACTTCCAACCGACATTGTACTTAATAACTTTCTTAGTATTCGGATGCTTCTTCGAATGTTTGTAGCTGGTGATCATAATAGGTGGCAGTGCGTCACCATTGGCATCACGACAGTTTAATTCCGCATCGGCACGTGTCTTACGATCAGCAATTTCGTTCATAAAACGCTTGCCGGTTAAACGGTCAATCGCTACTGAATGAGGGAAATTGAAAATTGAGTAGTTAGACACATAGCCAAAACCACCTTCATCTGGCGACGCCCAAGGACCTGACTGGATATGAGCCAAATGTACTGGGATAGCGCCCAAACGGAACATCTGGTACATACCTTCACCCGTTGCACCAGGAGCATTAGTACAGCCAACTTCAGCCGTTAAGGTAGGATCTTGTGCCATACGTAAGTCTATGTTCTGCGCAAAACCACCAGTCGCCATAATCACACCACGCTTCACGCGAATGTTGATAACTTTACCTGGTTGATCTCCATCGAAATAGTAGTTATCACGCATTTGCACGCCGATAACAGCACTCTTTTCATCTTGGATGAAGCCTTCAAACTTGGTGCGGTTATGGGTGTGAACACCAATTTTACGGCACTCTTTCAACAATGGCTGAATAATACCCGCGCCACAGCTTACTGTTGTCTGGTAAGTACGAGCAACAGAGTGCCCACCTAACTGCTGTAGATACGGGTGGTATTCAGATCCCACATCTAAGGTCATCTGTAATGCTTCCATGGCGTGTCCCGCTATGTGGCGTAACAGCTCCACATAAGCAATACCACGACCGGCATTCACTTGATCCTGAACCATAGCTTCTACTGAATCGACCACGCCTTCTTTCTTTTGCATTGGTGTCTCAGGGGCGGCAAACAGACCACCGTTGATGACAGAGTTACCACCAAAGTAAGACATTTTCTCGAAAACGTGTACATCTTTTGCGCCTTTACGCGTGGCTTCTATCGCCGCCGCTAAACCCGCAAAACCTGATCCTACAATAAGGACTTCAACTTCTTTGTCCCATTTAATGCCGTCCGCTTTTTCAGAAAGAGCCATAGCAGGTGCGGCAATAGCTACACCAGCAGCCGCTCCTATTCCTTTAATGAAATTACGGCGCCCAAGCAGATTATTTGTACTCATCTGTCATCACCCTTGTTATTTTATTTGACCTAAAAATTATAGAGCTGGAATGAATTCCAAAATGGGAATACGACACCAATTTCATTTAATGAAAACGATTAGATTTAATAAATTGAAGTTAAGTCTAAAATACTCCAACTTCACTACTTTAGTAGCATATAGGAATGAATTCCAAAATTGGATGCAGACTAAGGGTCATGGAAAACAAGCATGGTTCAGGCAAGAACTGATAAACTGTGGGTATTGAATTATCTAAAAATGACCAATTGGATATGGAACTAGAAGATATCTATCGGCAAGACTTAAGCTTGCTTATCGCACTACAGATTTTGGTTGAAGAGTGCAGTGTCACTCAGGCTGCTAAGCGCTTACATTTAAGTCAATCGGCCACCAGCCGTATTTTGTCTCGTCTACGTGAAATGCTTGATGACCCACTGTTTTCCCGCGTAGGACAAAAATTAGTACCGACACAATTTGCCCTAGATTGTTACCAACAACTGCAACAACCAACGGGGCTGTTGATCGAGATGCTCAGTCCGCGAGCTTTCGTTCCCAACGAATGCCATCAGCACTTTACCATTGCAGTGACAGATTATGCGATGCAAGCACTTATCCCTTTCATTCTGCCAGATATCTATTCCAAGGCACCGAATATCAAATTGGAGATCATCCCGGTACAACATAGAGAGCTACAATCGCAGCTTAGTGTTCAAGGTGCTGATATGGCGATCTGCCGTGCCATAGGGCAAACACAACAACTGAATCAAGAGTTTCTGGGAAAAGTCGGCGTCAGCTGCCTACTATCTTCAGAGCATCCACTTGCCAACCAAATTTTAACCTTAGAGGATTATCTGCATTTTCCTCATGCAACAATAGCAATAAGCGATGGAGTAAAAGCCTTACTCGACGCAGCCATTGCTAGTTACCCACCAAGAGATGAGCTATTGCGTACCCCACACTTTGATAGCGCATTAGCCCTATTACTGTTTCACCCAGCTATTATCACCCTACCAGCGGGTATGGCCGAACTTGCCGCCACTAAACATAAGTTAAGAATCAAACCCCTCCCTTTTGATATTCCAGCGTTAGATTACAACCTGTTTTGGCATTCAAGAACTGAATTAGATAAAGCACAGCAGTGGTTAAGAGGTGAGATCTGTCGCTCAATACGCAGGCTACTTAAGGCTTAAATAGGCATAAGAATTCCAGACACAAGCCCCCTCCTACACCATCCATGGTGTTCGGGGATAAGTATATACCTATACAAAAAAGCCCCACTAGATGGCAGGGCTTCAGTAAGCGTGAGCAGATATTTACTCTGATTGGTATTAAAGCTTTACTAATACTCGACCAGTCACTTGGCCTTTAACTATCTTACTTGCAAACTCAGGCACTTGATCAAGCGTGATCGTTTGGCCAGCTTGTTGGTAGTAGCTTTCAGGTAGCAAGTCTAATACTTGTTTCCAAGCTGCTTGGCGTTTTTCAAACGGACAAGAAACAGAATCAACACCCAATAAGCGTACGCCACGGAGAATAAATGGCATCACAGTCGTTGGTAGTGCAAAGCCACCAGCAAGACCGCATATTGCAGCAGCGCCGCCATAGTTCATTTGTGCTAAAGCTGTAGCGAGCACTTTATTACCCACAGTATCAACCACACCTGCCCAACGTTGCTTTTCAAGCGGTCGAGCATCTTGTTCTAACTCGCTACGCTCTATCACCTCTGAAGCACCCAGTGAACGAAGTAGTTCGCTGTTTTCTTCAACTCGACCAGTACAAGCAACGACCTTATAACCAAGTCGTGCCAATAAGGTAACGGCCACAGATCCCACACCACCACTGGCTCCTGTTACCAATATATCACCTGATTCAGGTTTAACATTAGCCTCCTGAAGCGCCTGTACACATAGCATAGCTGTTAAGCCAGCAGTGCCTATCATCATCGCCTTTTCGGCGTCACAAGCTTCAGGCATCGGCACTAACCAATCTGCGTTTACGCGGGCTTTCTCAGCCATGCCGCCCCAATGGTTTTCTCCCACTCCCCAACCTGTAAGAATCACTCGATCGCCCGCCTTATAGCGAAGATCAGAAGATTCAATGACAACACCAGCAAAATCGATACCCGGCACCATAGGGAAATTACGTATAATCCTACCAATGCCGGTCACCGCTAGGCCATCTTTGTAGTTCAGTGATGAGCATGAAACATCCACCAACACCTCACCTTCTGGCAGATCTGATACCTGAAGTTGACCAACATTTGCCAGGGTAGATTTACCCTCTTGGGTTAATATAAGTGCGTTGAACATGGTGAACCTCTCTAAAATGATGAAGTGACATGATAATGGAACAATGGTTATGACTGAAGTGCATTATGTGCATTAAGTTAATGCGTACAATGCATATTATAAAGCTGCACATTTGAATTTATAACATAAGATAGTGAAGATACCCCTCGCTTTGACTATGCAACTAAAAAGTTTGCTCTTAACACTCGACTCGAACATAAATGAGATTTCCCCCTAGGGATTTCCCTTTTCGAAAAGTAGACTTAACTGTTTTTCACTTTATGAAAGCATTTATTAGCGAGTAAAATTAACCATACTATTTTAATGGACATTGCCTGATGGCTTTTCAAGATAACCTAGTTCAGATCATTAGCGACCCAAATCTATCCCCAAAACAAAAATCAAACTATTTAGCGTTAGCAGCGGAAGCTAGCTTACCTTATTTGTCCATCTCTATAGCGGTCAACCAAGCAAAGGAGGCTGGCATTATCTGTGATATGTTTGAAGGACACGCACCTTTTAAACCTCGATATGTGCTGCCTGATTACGTGAAATTCCTGCAGCAAGGTTCACAATATTTAGAACTAAGCCCAGTACAAGACTTTGATGAAGCCCTTAACGCATTAACCATCATTTATCACCATGTCCCCTCGGTAACTAGCATTCCGGTTTACCTAGGTCAATTAGATGACATCTTACTGCCTTACACTGATGGCATTGACGCCGAAAGTATTTACCGTAAGCTCAAGCTTTTCTGGATAATGTTAGATAGAACCCTTTCAGACGCTTTTATGCACGTAAACATTGGCCCAAGCGATAACATTATCTGTCGTACGATTTTACGAATTGATGCTGAGCTCAAGCAGATCGCACCAAACCTAACTTTTATGTACGATCCTGATATTACCCCAGATGAATTGCTGCAGATTGCCGCAAGCAACATTTGTGAATGCAGCAAACCTCACATCGCCAACTACCCTATTCACGCCAACGCTTATGATGGCCAAGGCTTCGGTATTGTCAGCTGTTATAACTCACTGCCCTTAGCTGGAGGTGCAAACACGTTAGTCCGTCTCAACCTCAAACAAGTGGCATTAAAGGCGCTGAATATAGAAGACTTCTTCGCCAACACCTTGCCTCACTACTGTCAATTAACCTATGAATTGATAGAGTCTCGGGCAAGGTTCCTCCATGAAGAGTCCAATTTTTTCAATAGCTTTTTAGTCAAAGAGGGGTTAATCGAAGAGTCCCGTTTCGCACCTATGTTTGGTATTTATGGTATGGCAGAAGCGGTCAATATCCTGCAAGGCAACCCAGAAATAACCGAAGACAGCTTAGATAAACCGAGTCAATACTATGGTCACAATCAAGCCGCAAATAAGCTTGGGCACCGCATCTCTAAAGCGCTGGATACGATAATTAAGTCGACGCCAGTCACCTACGGCTATCATGGTCGCGCCTTGCTACATTCACAAGGTGGAATTAGTTTAGATAAAGATGTCACTCCCGGCGTTCGTATTCCTTACGGATCAGAGCCCAACCCGATAGCCCACATTCAAGCCTTAGCCGAACATCATCAATATTACACCTCAGGGATCAGTGACATTCTCACCATTGATGAAACAGTCAAATCCAATCCACAAGCCATGTTCCAACTTTGCAAAGGCGCATTAAGCTTAGGGTTCCGAGAGTTTACCGCTAACGTCGCATCCAACGATCTGGTCCGAGTAACGGGTTACATGATCAAGCTCTCCGATATCGCAGCCTTTAAACAGCAAGGATCTCGTACCAATACCACGGGGTTAGGCGCCGAAGCGGCTGCAAATACTGGCATGTTGAACCGTAAACCTAGAGTTGTAGCCCAAGAGTTATCCCCTAACTATGCAAAATAAACTGGCAACCGTCAGTCAGATACAGCCCTTCTCTTGTGTTGACGGGCCTGGCAGCAGGCTCGTTATCTTCCTGCAAGGGTGCAATTACAACTGTAAGAACTGCCACAACCCTCACACCATAGATCTGTGTGATCATTGTGGCGACTGTGTTCCCACTTGCCCAACACAGGCACTGACGTTAGTGACGACAGAAGGTACGTCTCGAATAGACTGGGATAGTGAACCTTGCACTCAATGTGACACCTGTTTATCGGTTTGCCCAAAGCAGTCGAGCCCCAAAACACGTCAGTACAGTGTTGAAGACCTCTTAGTTCTGATCCACAACCAACGACACTTTATCAACGGCATCACAATCAGTGGCGGCGAAGCAAGTCTGCAGCTTGCCTTTATTATAGAACTATTTAAAGCTATTAAATCCAATAAAGAGTTAAGTCATCTTACTTGTATGCTCGATACTAATGGCAGCTTAAGCATCAATGGCTGGCATAAATTGCTCCCTTATCTTGATAGCGCGATGATCGATCTAAAAGCTTGGCAGGAGGAAACACATCGATATATCACGGGGCGTGACCACCACAGAGTATTTCAATCACTCAGACTCTTAGCCGAACACGGAAAGCTGTACGAAGTACGCCTGTTACATATCCCGGGGATCAGTGACTTCGACTCAGAGATAGAAGCCGTCGCAACCTACCTTAAGCAGTTACCTAACAGCGTTCGAGTCAAACTCAACGCCTTTCAACACCACGGAGTAACAGGCGAAGCCCGCCAATGGGGCACTTGCAGTGAGGAGCAGATGAAACTGTTAGCTTCTGCATTATCCCAACGGGGTGTGGGTAACTTAGTTTTACCTAGTATTTATCTTTAACTTGTCAGATAACAAGTTCTAAGTCTCTTTCTAGAGTTGGGTTCATTGGGTTGCATGAGTACTTAGTTTATTGATAGGAGGCCACAGCTTCATTGTTGTTTATTGCTTGCAGCAGGCTGCATGTGTAAATACTTCTGTGACTCGCTGTAAATATGTCCCTATACGCTCTACGGTTTCATCCTTGAAACCGAAGGTCACAGCCGCATTCACACCCAGTTGTCATCTCTTCGATTTGAGTAAATTGACTACGATCCCTTTGTTCAGAAGCCATTCTCACCACGGTGAATATGACGAAGCCATAAGCTTATGAACGAGATACAGGAGTTGTAGAACTGGCTGTTAAATAGGGACGTTTGTGCTTCGCTACACGGAATTCACGGAGAACAGCTGGAGATTTAAAGGTACGGCTATTAATCTTTGCTATCCTCTGTGTCCCTCTGTGTTCTCCGTGGTCCAAAGCTTTTAGGTTGCATAGTTATTGATCCTTGCCAGATAGCAAGTTTCAAATATCTTTGTGGTTGGTTTCATTGGGCGAGATTGGTATTTAGTTTATTTGCTGAATACCAGAACTGAGTTGGTATTTATTGCTTGCAGCAGGCTGATGTGCAGATACTTCAGTGAGACGACGCAAGTACAATCCCTGTAGTCTCTACAATGACATCCCTGTCATCGAAGCTCACTGCCGTACCTACACCTGAGTGTTTATCTCTTCGATTCAACTTCTAATGATAGAAGTTGTTGATTTCAGCTAATTTTTGGACAGAAACGTATTAGAGCTTAAGCTCTGGTAATGACCATGGCATTAGGAAAAGACTGCAATCAGATAAACATATAGGACCTTGTTATGAGCCTTATTCTCTTACGCTGATCAATACATTTTGTATTTCTTAAATATTTGTAATCGCTGAACTACTGTAGTCAATAAGCATGATTGAATTCATTTCCCTAAATGTAGATCTCAGAAACCACTACCGCTAGGGCAAACAACATCAAAAAACAATTTTGAGGCTTTTTTAAGGTTATAATTTCATTTTGTAAATCTGGAAATTTAAAGTAACGCTTTCTTTTTCATGTCAAACTCATCTTGAGTTAGGATTCCTTTCTCTTTCAATTCGTGAAGCTTTTCGATTTGAGAGGCCACATCAATTGTTGATGTTTTACTCGGCTCAATGAAACACCAAATTAATGCAATAAGCCAGCCGCTCCCCGCCACTAAGCCACCAAATACATTAACTAAAATAATCGGTATCCTGTGTGGATGTTTTTTCTTGATGGCGATAATAGTTGGTAAAAATACCAATGGTAATAAAACCAAAATTATCAGTAATTGAAAAATACCTATACTTCCCAAATTGTTCTCCTTTCTTATAAGAGTTAAATACTCTGCTGAGAGTCACCTCACATGTTGATAAATCAAAATATTTCTAATTATTTTAGCAAGTTATTAGTATCACGTCAGTGAAGTAATATCCATTTTGGCATTTGGTAAGACTCAGCTTATAACTGTCATATATGCAGTTTTGGGAGCTGCTATCCATAGAGGTAAATGTAAAGCCATATTAACTTGATTGAGCTGACTAGACTGTTCTAATTAAAACGTTTTGGGGCATTTCCGTGTTAGTGCAGAGTCCGAAAAACTTTAATCGAAGAGATAGATAAACGGGTGTAGGTGCGGCTGCGAGCTTCCAAAACATGGATGTTTTGGTAGAGCCCACAAGGACGTGCTTGCGGCGTCTCGTAGAAGTAACTACACATAAGCCTGCGGCAGGCAATGGATAGCAGTGAAGGCAAGATCTTCAATAATCAGCCCCAATTCCAACTTAGCCAAATGAACCAAATCAGAAAATGTATTCAGCCTTCATTCGAAGGCTAGCTAACTTTGGGGCAAGAGTGAGTTACGAAACTCCAACAATGAAGTCAAATCGAAGAGATAGATGAACAAGTGTAGATGCGGCTGTGACCGTCCGTGACATGGACGTCACGGCCGAGACTATAGGGATATACTTGTGTCGTGTCACAGAAGTAACTGCACATTCCCCGCTGGGAAGCGATAAACAACTATGAAGGTAGGACCTTCAAACACATTTCCAAATGACAAACCAGCCAGAAGCTAAATAAAAACATGTAATCAGACTTCATTCAAAGGCGCCAAACTCCACTGCAGTAAACGCTGTTATCTGTTCATGTAGCCAACGCAATGCGGGGTCATTCATACTCTGTCTGTGCCACACAAGACTATAGGCCACCTCACCATAATCAAGCGGTAACGCTTTAGTTACTAAACCTTGAGCCTGAAAAGCTGTTTCAGCCCAGCGGCGGGAACAGGTAAATAGCAGCTCACTGTGGTGACACATCAGGGCTGCGCAGCCAAAATCCGCGACAGAAATTGGCACAGCGCGGTTGCGGGCTTGCTGGGCTAACTGCATCTCAAAAAACGGCGTATTCAGGTCTGTATCACTTATACCAATGTGACTATAACTGAGGTAATCATCAATAGAGATCTGCGACTGTTGCGCCAACGGGTGCCTTGGGTTCATCAAGCAGATCATCTCATCATTAATCAAGGTTTCCCATACCAGCTCGCTACGGGCAATAGGTGGCTGACTGAGATCATGAGGCAATATGATGAAGTCTAACGCCCCCTTTACTAAACCATCGAACCCTATGCTGTCTTTAGCGCAGATATCTAAGCGAATATTGGGGGCTAAACTCAATACATGAGCACTCAGTTTTACCGCCAGTAGTTCAAAGGTACTCTCACGCATGGCTAACGAGAAACGCCCTTCATATCGAGCAGGATTAAAGGCCTCTTGGGTTATGATCTGATTCATATCATTAATGATCTGATGCACACTCGGACCTAGGTGACGAGCTAAAGCTGTTGCCACCAGCTTGTTGCCATGGCGATAAAAGAGTTCATCATTCAGACTGAGCCGCAACTGTGATAGCGTTTTACTCACCGAGGAGGGACTGAAACATAAGCGCTCTGCACTTGCGGTCACACTTAAGGTATCTAACATCACATGTAGAGTGATCAGATGCTTCATGCTGATCCGAGAGAGTTTAGCAAGATCCATAAGACTGCCTGTTAACGACTGCTGTATTCATAAACTGGAATATAGATGTAAATATCGATGCGGTATATTGCTAAGCCCCATAATCACGACCCGCCTCACTGAAGTTTTCCGCAGCTTCATTTTTGCCGTATAATCACGGCTCATTATTCTTTAGGCAGGCCAGCATGTTTCATATCGCGCTTTACGAACCCGAAATCGCCCCGAATACCGGCAATATCATCCGATTAATCGCTAATAACGGCTGCAAACTGCATTTGATTGAGCCATTGGGTTTCGATTTAGAAGATAAAAAGCTGCGCCGTGCAGGGTTAGACTATGCCGACTTAGCCAATGTTACCCATCATAAAAACTTCGAGGCTTTCCTTGAAGCGATGGAGGGCAAACGCATTATGGCTTGCACGACTAAGGGCAGCCGTCCACACACGGAACTGAGTTTTAAGAAGGATGATGTATTACTCTTTGGGCCTGAAACCCGTGGTCTACCCATTGAGATTATCGAATCTTTACCCACCAGCCAACGGCTAAAAATTCCTATGACGCCAACGAGCCGCAGTTTAAATTTGTCCAATGCGGTTGCGATTATCAGTTATGAAGCGTGGAGACAAATAGGATTTGAAGGGGCGGTATAACCTCTTACTCTACATACTACTTTGCTACTGGGATCATCTCGATCCCTCTATAGAAGAGATAATGGTCAGTATCGTCATCCAGGTATTGGATATTTTGCAGCCAAAGCCAACCAAGCTCTTTACGATCCAACCTGAGCTGAATAAGTGCGGGCCGTCCATTTAACTCACCTTCTCCGAGTAACGAATAACTACCTTGGTGATGATAAAGACTAAACTCCTGAGTCTTATCCTCATCAATACCATCGAAATAGATCAGGAAAATTGAATCTCCACGGGATCTAAACCACCATGTCTCACTTAAGGGATGTTTTGCACTTGGATTCACGGTTAAGATCAGCTGCCTTTTATCATCAGAACAGATTGCATTCACATGAGTTGGCATCGGCTTTTGCTTTAACTTAGCTGAACTCCCCTGCCATTGACCATCGAGTGCACTGCAGAATTCATTAAAATGGCCTCTCTCGGCCCATGTAAAAAAAGGTAAAAAAAGACACAAATACACGCCATACTTAAAACAGCTCAATATCATCCTCTGTTGCGTTTTGGTGCTCCTCTTTGTACAACTTCAATGCTTCATGAACAGGAATTCCTTGCAGCAGAAGATCAAACATCTGTCTTTCACAATCAAGAGAATAGCTATCTTGAATTCCCTCTTGCAGCTTCTTCCACGCTTCAGGGGAAACCCGATGCTCTTTACTACTCAATACCTCTTCCATCAAGGCTAATCCCATGATCACATGCTGTAGACGCTGTGAAATACGATCATAGAACTGAAAAGCGACCACTCCCTCGTTCACTTTATCGGATAAAAAAGTACCATGCACGATCACTTCGTCAGGGGCATTGCTCTGCAAAGATAAGAAGTCATTCACCTCACCTAAGTGTTCTGCCATATCGGTAAACAGTGCGCCCAGACTGGTAACATTGTGTTCGCCGTCCGTTAATGACAGCTCTATCTGCGCCATGGCTAGTATCAATACCTTTATGCTTTCACGGATATGACACCAATCTACAGTATCATCCCCCTCAAAATCATGCATGTTCTCGAACATGCTTTCTGAGCTCTTAGTTACCACGCCTCTCTCCAGTCCTTTATCTCTTTGAATCAAGTGTAGAACAGCAAAGCAAAAATGAAAGGAAGTTGAAGATGCTAAAGAGGTAAAAACGTAAAAATAAATAGGCTTTAAGTCATGCCTTAGATACGACTTAAAGCCTTAACTTTTATTGCCTGTTAAACGGCTAAATTGAGCTCAGCCTCCGAAGCCTATGCCCTGTATATCAACCTGAGTCACTTCTCCATATTCACTTGCCACTTCAGCGATTTTTTCTGCATTACCAATCAAGACAAACTGCAGATTTTTCTGTGGAAAGTAGTTACCAATTAGTCTTTTAGTTTCTGCTAAAGACAAACCATCAACATTTGATTGGAAGTCATTGATGAAACGATCATCAAAACCATATAAATACATGTCAGAAAGTAAACCCGCTAGCTGACCACTGGTTTCATACTTAGGTGGAAACTGACCTTTCACATAGGCTTTAGCTGAATCTAATGTCACTTGATCTATGCCGACTTCCCATAATCTAGCGTAGGTTTTTAATGCCAGCGCTATGGTCTCCTTAGTCGTTTCTGATTTAGTAAACGTACTGATCCTAAATACGCCACCTTCTGAGTAAGCGATAAATCCAGAGCGGGCACCATAGGTTAGACCCGCATTCACTCTTAACTCATCATTTAACCAGGAGGTAAATCTGCCCCCTAAAATGGTATTAATCACCTGTAAGCCAACATAATCAGGATTGTCTCTGGCGATCCCTTTGCCTCCGATAAGAAACGTTGTTTCTATGGCATCACTTTTATCGACTAATAGCACCTTGCTCGAATCTAACGTAGGCGGCGCCGACTTAAGATCAGCCTTAACTATCGGTTCAACATTTTTCCATTGACCAAATAACTGCTCTAATTTAGCCTTCATTTGAGGCACATCGAAATCGCCCACCAAGGTTATCGCTGTATTGGACGGTTGATAGTAACGCTGATGAAAAGCCCTTAATTGAGAAGCCTCAAGTGCGGCTAAAGAACGGCTGTTACCAGAGCTGGCATTACCGTAGGGATGCTTCCCAAATATCAGCTTATCAAAATAACGGTTGATAACAGAGCGTGGGCTCTCTTTAGCCTGAGCTAAACCTGCGATTTCACGTTGGCGAAGCTTATCAAACTCCCCTTTATCAAAATCCGGAGACAACAACAGACTTTGCACTAATGGCAGCATAATATCGCTGTCTTTAGCCATAAAATCAGCCTCAAGGTAGCTGCCCTCTTTTCCGGCATCTGCATTGATAGAAGCGCCTAAGAAATCAACCATAAGCTCAATGTCCGTTTTACTTTTCCCCTTAGTCCCCAGTAACAAACTTTGCGCCGTCATACTTGCCACACCGGCAGTCGTATCATTAACGGCCCCGGCTCTTACGACTGCGTTAACGGTAATTAATGGCACCTCTTTTTGCGGCATGAGATAAAGGGTTAAGCCATTATCGAGCACATACTGTTCATAGGTAGGAACACTAAAGCTGCCAGTATCGACCACCTGACTTGGAGCGATATTCGCACAAGCTGACAATATAAACACGCCACCTAAGACCATAGTAGCCATCAGCTTATTTGAACGATTAGATAGATGAGTTAATGTGTTCATTCATCAGCTTCCTCAGTGGCGGCTAAAACGGCAACGGTACGATTGGCACGGCGTAGGTAAGTTTGTGCGACGCGCTGAATATCAGCAGATGTCACCTTGTTGTAGGCCTCTGGTGCATTAAAGAGTTTATCGAAACTACCAAAATAGAGCTCATAGGTACCGATGGTATTAGCCTTACCGTTAATCGTCTCCATAGAACGATAGAAATTCATTAACTTAATATTCTGTGCCTTCTCAAGTTCCTTTTCGGTTACCCCTACACGGGCGACGTTATTGATTTCAGCAATCAAGTTGAGTTCTAACTCCTTGGCAGTCCCCCCTGGATTTGCCACCCCCATCACATAGAAGAGGTTGGGATCTAACGTCATTGGCAAATACGCTTCAACTCCCAGTGCGAGTTGCTGCTCGACGAGCGATTGATAGAGGCGAGAACTATTGCCCGTTGCCAAAATAGTAGAGAGAAGGTCCAGTGCATAATAATCTTGGTGGGATGTGGCTGGCACATGGTAAGCCAGCATCACATTAGGCGTGCTCACTGACGCTTTTTGCACAAAGACGCGGCGCTCCCCTTTTTGTGGCGGCTCAACTGTTTTAACGGTTTTTGGCGGGGCTTGTGCTGGAATTGGAGCAAAGTATTTATCGGCTAAAGCCTGCACTTCCGCTAGCTTTACATCACCGGCAATAACAACAACGGCATTATTCGGGGCGTAGTAAGTTTTATGGTATTGAACCAGATCATCCAAACTCCAGGCTGCAATGTCAGAATCATGACCAATAACTGACCAGCTGTATGGATGCGCCCTAAATGCGGCACCTTTTAGCTCCTCCTGCAAGGTGCGCCAGTTTGAGTTTTCCAATCCCGTGGTACGCTCTGATGCAACAACACCGCGCTCACTTGCTACCATCTTGGCATCGATATCCAAATTAGCGATGCGATCCGCCTCGAGATCAAAAATAGTTTCGATGGCATTTGAGGGAAACCAGTCGGTATATACCGTCAAATTTTCAGTAGTATAGGCGTTGTTTGCACCACCAGCCGCTTCCATAGTGCGATCAAACATCTTAGGACCATATTTAGTGGATCCGTTAAACATCATATGCTCAAAGAAATGCGAGATACCTGTGATACCCGGCACCTCATTACGTGATCCCACCTTCCAAAATAGATACATGTTCGCGTTTGGGATTGAGTCATCTTCCAATACCATTATTTTCATACCATTATCTAGCGTAAAGCTGGATATATCATGGGCTTCAGTTGCCTGTGCGGCAGTTGAGGCCAATATAAGCCCCGTTGCCATCACTAGCCCAGTTAATCTACTGAACATCGGTTTCTCCCCTACATTAATCAACATTTTCAATGAAATACTTAATCCCCCCAAAAAAAGCTTATTGCAACGAAGTCACTGCCAGCTGTGTCAAAGCCTCTACCCCGACAACTAATGCGCTTTCATCGACATAAAAACGCGGTGAATGGTTACTCGCAGCTGTTTTATGATCGGTTCCTTTTGGCGTTACACCTAAGAAAAAAAACAGCCCGGGAGTTTCCAGAGCATAATAGGAGAAGTCCTCTGCACCTGTAATGAGTCCTGGCTCAATCAACATCTTATTGCCGACGATATCGGCTAACACAGGTCTCATCTCGGCCACCAGCTGCACATCGTTTACGGTAACGGGATAACCTTGCTCTATCTGTGTCGTTGCAGTAGCACCCATGCTCTGTGCAATCAAGGTTGCCGTGTTAGCGAGTCTTAACTTAATGTCTGCGCGCATATCTTGATCGAACGTGCGTATGGTGCCAATAAGCTCCACTTCATCAGGGATAATATTTGAGCGTATGCCACCATTTATCGCACCAAAGCTCACAACAGCAGGCGCTGCCGTCACATCAACCTGGCGGCTGATAATGGTCTGAACTCCGTTAATAATCTGCGCTGAGGCGACAATAGGATCAACCCCATTCCAGGGACGAGAACCGTGAGTCTGCTTACCACTCACTGTTATTGTAAATGAGTCTTCACTTGCCATCGCGGGGCCCGATCGTAAGCCAATCATTCCAGTAGGCATACTTGAGGTAACGTGCAAACCAAATATCTTTTCCGGCTTTCTGTTGGCAAAAAGCCCCTCTTTTAGCATGAGTTCAGCCCCGCCCTCTTCGCCAACTGGTGCCCCTTCTTCTGCTGGCTGGAAGATAAACATCACGTCACCTTTTAGCTGATCTTTCACTTTAACTAAGCTCTGAGCAACGCCCATCAATATCGCGACATGAGTGTCGTGACCACAGGCATGCATAACGCCAACCTCTTGTCCTCTATAGATGTCCGTCGCTTTAGACGCAAAAGGCAGGTCCACCTCTTCTGTAACTGGTAAGCCATCCATATCCGCACGAAGCGCAATTAACGGACCTGGCTTGCCTCCCTTTAAGATCCCCACAACACCAGTATGAGCGATATCCGTTCTCACTTCTAAGCCTAAAGACTCTAGATGCTGCTCAATAACTTTGCTGGTTCGAAATTCTCGATTCGAGAGCTCTGGGTGTTGATGCAGATCCCGCCTCCAGTCGATGACATTCTGCTCTACATCTAGCGATAACTGCTTAACATCAACACTCGACTCCGCTTGAGCACCGAGCATACATGAGGAGGCTACAACCCCTGCCAATATCCACTTAGATGCTTTAGCCATGTATGATTTATTCATCATTTTCATCCCTTATGATTGTTATTATTGTTGAATTGTTAAGCCTCTAGTTCTACACAACAGATGGTCAGAACTAATACTGGTTAAAATTCCAACCACTATAAGATGGTATCTAAGAGATAAAATCAAGGGAAAGGCTGAGATAAGTTTGTAAGCAAGTACTGACAATTTTTACCATCAGCAAGAAGCTTAGTATTAGGGTGGAAGGGATGGAGAGGTAGGTAAGCGAAACACCTCTCAGACTAGAAGCGAGCCCAAAAAGTTAACGTTTATGAAAAAATACGACGTCGGTATCGATCACTTCTAATCGCCAATCAAAATGCTGTGCTATCCATTCAAAGGTTTTAATTGAGTAGAAACAGATATGAGTTGGATCTCCTTTGTAGTACCACTGATTGAACACTTGCTTCGGCTCTACCAGTTTAGTCATTACCGCCAAAATACCACCCACATTAAGCAAGGCGTTCAACTGTTCCAGCAAAGAGTGTGCATCAGCAATATGCTCGATCACCTCAGTCATGGTGATAAAATCGTAACTGCGCGCTAGGTTTTTGGGGACATTATGGTAATACAGATCATAATTATTCATCGCTATGCCAGCTTCAGCAGCCATCACACTGATAGTAGGACCTGAACCACAGCCAAAATCTAACCCTTGGGCATGTTTAGGTAACAGTCCCAGTAACGGATTGACCGCTCTTCCCAGAAAGTGTCGATATCTAAGATCGTCTGGATCATTTCGGTGTTGATCGTAAGTGGTTTTCTCATCTTTATCGGAAAGTAGATACCTTTGTGGCACCATCACTAAGTGACAGTGACTGCACCGTAGATACACTCTTTTATTATCTTCATCAAAGTGGGACAGAGCATCACACTGACATAGGGGACATAGACTCAAAATATTTCCAACTGCTCATGATTTAGGGTTTAAGGTTTTGGGATTTTTCGCTCTTTAGCCGCTGCTTCTTTAGCTTGCCTAAGATATTTATCTTCCCGTGACTCACGTTCATTAAACTGTTTCTGCGCCTTCTCCCTCTGCTCTGACTCCCAGTCACCATTTTGCTGCTTTTTTAATATCTTTCGTTCACGCGCTAAGGTCTCCCCTGCTGCATCACGTGCCTTTTGTAACTGCTCTTGCTCCAGAGTCTTAGATAGCTTATCTGCAGCCTCGGCTTTTTCACTTAAACTTAACCCGTCTTTAGCCTGTAGCGAATTGGAAAATAATACGCCTATAGAGATTAAAACAGAGACAAATGTCATTCTATAACTTATTGAAAACGCCATCATTCACACTCCAACCACCCATAAATACTAATACAATCTTAAACTTAGAAAACTTTTAAACTAAAAAGGGATTTGTTATACAGAACAAATCAGAGTACTTTTAACGCTAACCCCATCTTATTGTAATAAATAGGATACATTTATTACAAAGTTCAATCCTACGTTTTCAGCAAACTGAAAATAAAACGTGTGACTAGGAAGTATTAGAATGCAACCGTGGCCCACTTTATTGTCTAAGCTAACTTCAAATAAACCAAGCTTAATGTATCAAATTAATGCTTGGCAGCAAGAAGAGTGTTCATTTCCTTTAGCCTTGATTCAAGATCACCTATTTATTGGCGCAAATCCTGCTGCATTAATTTATTTTCAAACTCAAAGCGATAGCTTTAATCAAGCCAGCCCCAATGACTTCTCCCCCCGTATCCAATCATCTGGCCGCAACAGTATAGAATATACACGACTGATGATTGAACAAGCTTTGAAAGGTGAGATAACCGGATTCAATTGGCAATATATCAGTCAACAAGGAGAAGACCTTCCGACTAAAGTGACCCTATTTCCTTTCAAACTTGGTAAGCATGATGTTCTTGTAGCCCAATTTGAATCAACAAATAGGCGTAGTCGCACAAGAACTCGATTAAGTAATGGATTTGATTCCTTACCTAAAGAGCTGATATCTACGATCTTAGAAGACAATGCCGAAGCCGTTTATATTACAGATGCTGCTCATCAGATTATTGCAGTGAATAAAGCCATGTGCCGCATTTGCGAATACAGCACGGAGCAGCTACTCAATAGCAGTACAGATCTTATCAATAATAATCCCAATGAAGAGCATGAATTCAGTAAAGCTCTTCAAGAAAGAGGAAGTTGGCAGGGTGAAGTGTGGAAAAAAAGATCCGATGGTTCAACATTTCCAGCTTGGAAAAGCTGCCGAAAAATTACTACTCAAAATAAGATTTACTATGTCACTATTTTTAGCGACATCAGCTCTAAAAAGCAATTAGAAGCCAAACTGACTGAGCAGGCTATGTATGACAAGCTCACAGGCTTACCCAATCGTTTCCATCTGATAAAGCTGCTAAACCAAGCCATCATGCAAACTAAAATGCACCCAGATACCTTGGGAGCGGTGATGTTTCTCGACCTTAATGGTTTTAAAAACATTAACGACTGTTTCGGTCACGCCACTGGCGACAAAGTACTGCAACTCGTCTCGGCACGATTAGAGGCCAGTTGTATTGAAAATGCCGATATTGCCCGCTTAGGAGGGGATGAATTCACGCTCATCGTCCAGAAATGCAACAATCGAGCAGAGGTAGAAGATCTCTCCAAGCAGATCATGTCACTGTTTAACACTCCTTTCGAGATCGATGACCAAAAACTGTATTTGGGAACCAGTATTGGAATTGCACTATTTCCAGAGCACAGTGTGCAAGCCAATAAGCTATTAGATCTTGCAGACACCGCCATGTATAGCGCAAAAACAAGTTCCACACACTTACGCTTTTACGATAAAATAATGCATCAGAAAGCCGAACAAAAACTTCATATCTTGAGCGAATTACGCCATGCCCACAATTTAGATCAGTTTAAGCTCGCCTACCAAGTCATCGTCAATCTTGAGTGTAATTCGGTTATCGGTGCAGAAGCCCTACTCAGATGGCACCGACCCGATGGCAAAATAGTAGACGCTAGTGATTTTGTACCGTTACTTGAAGAAACGGGTTTATTGATAGCAATAGGACAATGGGTACTGGAACTTGCTTGCACCCAGATGGCACTGTGGCGTCAAGACAATCCAGATCTGAAGATATGTGTCAATGTTTCCCCTATTCAGCTAGAACATCATGACTTTGTTCACCAGGTCACTCAGGCGTTAAAGCAGAGTCAACTGCCCGCCGAAGCCTTAGTGTTAGAAATTACTGAGCTTGCGCTACTAAGACAACCGGAGTCAGTGACAAAAACATTATCGTCACTAAAACAACTTGGAGTGAGTATCGCCCTCGATAATTTCGGTGCAGGTCTGTCATCGCTAAGTAAGCTAGGTAACCTTCCCATAGACAGTTTAAAGATAGATGCAGGTTTTGCTCAGAGGTTGAGTGAACCCCATGGTAAAGAGCTATACCAGGCCATGATACAGCTGGCCCAGGCGCTGAGTATCAGCTTTGTTGTCGAAGGAATAGAAACACAACAACAAAAAGAGATATTAAAGCAGATGGGTAAAGGCTTTGGCCAGGGTTACTTTTTCGGGCACCCCAAAGAAGCAACAAAATTCATGTCTGACAATCTCTAACATCTTAATTCGTTCGCTTAATAGAGTGAAAGCCATGTTAGACCCATCAAAAATATACCCTAACGACTTCTCAACATGCTGAAAAGTGATTTGGGTATGTATGGGCACTGCCTCCCTGCATGGACAGTAAACTAACATAGCTTTCACGCCACCAGCAGAGCAGGTGGTTAACTCTATTAAAAACTATTTAGTATAAAAAAATCGTGATCCAAATATTACTTAACACATAACATGCAGATATATCTCACAAAAAACACAATTACCAACAACTGTTACTCATAACGTTTTCTCACATCGACTGGCATTGACTGGATACGTTGTTGAACCATCGCCTCCAAAGCATTGGTTAATGGTGTAACTTTCAGTTCTGGCTCAATAGACCTCAACATCATAGCTGCAGCTTCTAAGGTCGACAGACTGTCTGCTCTGCTGGCTTTACGAATTTTGTAATTGGAAGCGGACTCTAAATCCAGATGCAATGCAGGGTAATTTTGTAACCAAGGGTTTAGTTGCAGCAGCTTATAAGCTTTTCGCCAGGTGCCATCAAGGAATAATAACACCACTTTCTTATCAAACTGGGTCCCCGCAACATCTGAACTTATATCCGATGGATAGACTAGATAGATAGGCTTCTTGCAGCCCTCAAGATAATGCCGTAATGACTTAAAATCATCCGGCGTTTCACCGACATAGATCTGAGTTTCAGGAATAACTAACGCCATCAAACGAACACTGTTCTTAGCATGAGTCACTTCACTGGGATCTTGCAGTACGATCAGCTCCGTTGAGACACTCATAGGTTCGATATTCGAACACAAGCAAGCTGTTAAAGGATAATGACACTTGGGGCAATGAGGACGAGACACAAGGCATGACTTAGCAAGTTAGTAGTACTGTTAGTTTACATTACTATGGTAAAGCAATGAAGCAGGGAACTGAGAACGTCTAAATAATTAGCACTTTACATAATAACATTCATAGCATTACACTCCACAAAAGATATGTAACCATATTGTTACCATTATTTTGGTTACAACTTGATTAACTGATTAACTTCAAGGATGAGTAATGAACCGTAAATCCCTCTCACTCGCAGTACTATTTGGACTTACAATACCTTATGCAAGTGCAGCATCAGAAATGGCACCAAGTAACACATTCCAGCATGAGGGTAACGTAACGTTAGGCACCCATACCGACGATTTTGGTGATGGTTTATGGAACCTAGATTATCGTTACTATTTCAACCCTGTGAACATGGAAAACGGCCCCTATGCACTCAGTGAGTTTCTTGCACAAGAATCGAATATTGGTACTCAATACGCACAAATGGGGGTAGTCACAGATATCGTTTCCTATCAAGTTGATGGAATATATGTTTTTCACTCAAATTGGTTTATTGGAGCGAGCTATAACAGAGTCGATTTAGATGATGACAACTTCTACATTGACTCCTCAGTGGATGACATCGTGGAATACGGGGCTCGTATTGGGTACTTCTTTAATTCAGCTTCTGAAATTTCGTTCTCATATCAAACAAGCTCAACATCTGATACTCAATCATTTAGTTCCTCTACAGAGAATGTTTTTAGCTCAAGCAATGACTCAGATTATCAACTGTATTCAATAGCAATGCACAGCTTTATCCCACTCGCATCCTCCTCAGGTCTAGACTTACTGGCAAGCTGGAGCTACGTCGATCAAGACTATCAGTCAAATAACACTTTCTCTCTCTATGATGATTTTAAGAGCATGTCTAAAACAAACCAGAATATAGTCACCCTTTCAGCTGATTGGTATATCAATAAAGCCTGGTCTGTAGGTGCCAATTATATTTGGAGTCAATACGATACTGACTCCAAATATATTACAGCAGATAGTTATGATCAGTATAGTTTTGATGACATCAGCAACCAGTACTCCATCACCACCGCTTATTGGTGGCAAATATCTCAGCACTTTGCCGCTAAATTTAGTGTTGCAAAGCAATTTGGCTTAGACGGTGATAACTTGCCTGATGGCTTACTTATAGGTATCTCTGCTAACGCTCGTTTCTAACTATATATTTCGAACACTTTCAAACATAAAAAAGCCCGCTACCTGTGGTTAGCAGTTAGCGGGCAAAGGGTGTTGGTTGAGCTATAAAACCGTTTAATCAAATCTAAGAATCAATGTACATATTGCTCTTGATGCCAATGATCGAAGCGAGACATGGTCATCATAACCAATAAACTCGTCATCAAGACTCCCATCACTAACGCTACCGCATAAGGTGCCGTTAGATCCGTTTGCTGCACTAGACCAACAAGAAGTGACGCACCACTCATCTGAATAAAACCTAATATCGCCGTCGCAGTGCCTGCTCGTTCGCCGAAAGCAGCCAAAGCCATGCTAGTCGCAGGACCAAGTAAAAGAGCAAAACCAATACACAGCAACATCATAGGTAACATAAAGCTAAATGCTGCCGCCATACCTTGTGTGGGTCCTACACTTTGCAACAAAACTTGTACCAAGGCTGATACCAGCATGGTCGCGAGTGCCAATATCACAGTAGGACGATTACCTATCCTATTAATCACCATAGGTGCGGTGAAACAGGCAAAGATATTCACCACGGCATTGAGACCAAACAGTCCACTAAAAGTCAGTTCAGAAACACCTAAGTTATCGATAAGCCAAACTGGGGCGTAGGAAACATAGCTTAAAATTGATGCCATGCCTGCCATACAACAAAGAGCATAAAAGACAAAGTGTGGCTCGATAAGCACAGGCTTATAACGCGACCAGCGATATAGCGGTCCAGTCATGACCGTATTAGCCGGACGAGTTTCCGGTAAGCGATACCCGACAACAATCATCATAATGATGGCGTACAGCGTCATAAATACGAAGGTAGAACGCCAACCAAACTGCAACGCTAATAGGCCACCTAGTGTCGGTGCCAAAGCAGGGATAACACAAATAACGCCATTGAGGTAACTATAATAGCGCGCACTCTCTTTAGGCGTAAAACAGTCTCTAACTGCGCTAAAAACAACAATCGATGTCGAACAAGCCGCCAGTCCCTGCAGGACCCTCGCTATCTGCAACCAATGAAACTCCATGGCAACCGCAGCCAGTATGCTGCTAGCGATATAGAGCAAGATACCGCCTAGCGCGATTGGACGACGGCCATAACGATCTGCTAATGGTCCTATCGCTATCTGGCCAATACCCATGGCAAAAAGGAAAAGCACTAAGGTTGACTGTATTTCACTGGCAGAAACTGAAAATTCAGCCGCCATAACAGGCATGGAAGGCAGATAAATATCAATGGCTAAAGGGCTTAATACCACCATAGACATTAAGATTGGTAACAAATTACGACGCATGGTTTCTCTCAAGATGGAACAATATTCAATATGATGATTTTAGCTCACCAGTGTTATGAACAGAAATGGTATAATTTCAGGAATGAATTTCCTTTTAGGAATATCTAATGAATTTAGATAATCTAGCTAGAATAGATCTTAACCTGCTTGTCATCCTACAGGTCCTACTTGAAGAGCAAAGTGTTACCCGAGCAGCAAGTCGCCTTCACGTCAGTCAGTCAGCCTTGAGCAAGAGCCTTCAACGCTTGCGAGAATCCCTCGGCGATCCACTGTTTATTCGTACCGCCCATGGATTAAAGCCTACGGCACATGCTATGCAGTTAGGTCAAAAGTTACCAGGAATGCTTCATGGGTTATACCAGCTCACTCAGCCTCCAGGCTTTATTCCTGCAGCGAGTAACCGACAGTTTTCATTTGCCATGGTCGAAAGTGCTTATGAAACACTGCTGCCTTATTTTATTGGTCCCATCCTCAATAATGCCCCAAACCTCAAACTGGACACTTATGGATGGATGGAGCAATCCATGACAGCACTCCAAAAAGGCCAGATAGACTTTGGGATCTCAGGAAGGGATCTGCATCCACAATCTGCTCTGCAAATAGATAACTTACCAGCTGGTATCGCCCATCAGACCCTGTTTACCGATCATCAGATATGTCTTGTCAGAGAAAACCACCCCATTATTGCCCTCGTGGCTTCCGGGCAATGGGATCTGCAGGTTTACCTTGAGATGTACCATGTGCAAGTGCGTTGTGAAGGTAATGATTGGTGGGTATTGGACTACCATCTCGCTGATCTCGGACATAGAAGGCGACTGAGCACAACGGTATCTGATTTTTATGGTGCCGCAAGCGTATGTGCCCATAGCAACCTTATCTTCACCTTACCCTCTAGTTTCGCCAGGCACGCCAGAAAGTTATACCCCCTGGTGGAGCTAGCCTTACCATTCGAGTTTATTCCATTGGCTTATGTATTACTGTGGCATGAAAGAAATGATGAAGAACCTGGCCATAAATGGGTCAGAGAGACAATCTGCAAGAGCGTGGCTGACGCTTTTAGCTATGAATAAAAATGAGTCGGTTAATTAAGACAACCATATATTATCTATACTTATAATGGCTAAAAATAGATTGGAATTAGCTGAACCACACTTGAATCGATAGAGATAATCGGTTAGGTTAACTGAAATTAACGTGATCTTAGATTAATAATTATGCAAACTAGTGATCAGTTAATTATTTGGAGTTCTTATGATCTATAGTCAATTTCAGCAATCACCTTTTCAGACTAGATTCTCGGGTACTAGAGGCTGGCTAGCATTTGCTATTGGACTAGCAGTTATCACATTAACTTTGATTGCGCTTCCTTTCGTACTGTTAATTGGCGCTATCAGCTTTATTCTATTGAGCCTATTTGGCCGTATCTTTATGAAAAAGCAGCTGACACGTTTTCGTCAACAGCAATCACAAGCCAGTCAGCAGAGCTCATTTTCTGAGTCGAGTAAGGGTCAACAACAGACTGTATTTGAAGAGACGAGATTTGGTACTAGTCCTCATAAAACTAAGCCTCACCAGGGACGTACATTCGAACATGACCCAAATTAATCCCTATTACAGACACTAAAACGCTTGCCTTGGCAGGCGTTTTAGTGTCTGTAAATGACCGAACCTACTTGCACACAAATTGTGAAGCCATTAACGGTCGTTTTAACAAGGCTTCAAATCGCTTCCAACGCTCACTTTTATCAACTCCTCCTCGTTCCACCCATTGGGCGACGCTGTCTTCACCATGATTGTAATTAATCACATAAGCTCGGTTTGCCCAATAAAACCTCACTCTTTGTTTAGCGCGTGACTGACTATACAAGCCATAACGAATTAACAGACTCTCGGCCTCACTTTGTGAAATATTACCATCCGTCAATTGTCGACAAACTGAATTATCTAAATGAGCTAACTTCTTATAGCTAGTTAACACCCTATGATAGTGCTCAATATCTCCCTTTATTCCTGCTAAAGGCATCAATTGATCACGTTCAAATTCGATCAACTCTTTAGCTGACATGATTAAACTCAAACCATAGTTAGCACTGCCTTCCGACAAGAAGGATATCGGGCTATATAGCGGATAGACGGCATATTCAAGCCACTGCTCTTTTCTTACCAGCTCTCTTTCCTGCAGTAGATTAAACACATGATGTCCGGGATAACCTTCATGGCTGGCCAACTCCATACAACGTTCAAGATAGAGGGGTTGATCTTGATTAAGCTGAATAAGACTCTGATAACTTCCTTGATACCAGTTATAAGCACTCCACACTTTATCGTTAACGAACTCAATACTGAAACTTTCGTTTTCAGGCAGTTCGAGATAGGCAGAGGTCAGCTCACGCGCTTTTTCAACCGCAGATGCAAATACTTGAGGAATTCGGCTATGGGGGACAATAAATTGCGCGCGGTAAACTTCAAAACGTTGTGATAATGAGCCTTCTCCCGGCAACAGTTTGGCAATATCATCAAGAGCGGGCTCAAAGCTTTCAGGAGAATAGTTGTCAGCTTGAGTGTCATACAGACTTATTGATTCAAGCTCAAAACTGCCCTTTGAACCCTGAAGGTGCTTAATATAATACTCTACCGAGTTGAGTTGTTTTATCAAAAACGCCTGACGATCTTTAAGTTTAACGATCACCCCTTCGAGTCTCAGAACAGAAATCCTGTCCAATAGAGTGCGAACATGGCGCAGTAGTGACTCTAACGGTTCCTTCTGACACTCCACTTGCCACGACTCAGGGCCATAATAAGCATCAACATAACTAGGGTCGTGCAAACCCACCGCCAGCACCAACCTGACATAAGAGTGGGCAATATCATCAAGCTGTTGATTAAGTTCTACATTCACTAAAGCCGCCTTTTGGCTTTTTCAGCCCGTTTGAATTAAAGGCTTAATGTAACCACTTGGTATATTGCATGCAATAAAGAGTTATAAATTTAACTATCTGTTCGATGACCTATCTATTAAGTCAGCAGTTCTTGAGCTCGAATTAATGCAATAAGCTCAGATTGACTCTTAGTGACAGCAATAACATTATCAACTTGTTGAGACAAAGAGTCCCAAAGCGGAGCTATCACAGCTAACTCCTGTTCATTACCATGTTCACGAGCTAATTTTAACAGGGTCGCGCTACCCACCACATCAATTTTACCTAACACACCATCAGCTAGGGTTATACTCAATTCAATCATAGCCGGGACACTATGGCCATACTTGATCACTTCACGTAAGTAGTGCTCAGCCTGTGAAAGATCTGTCTCAGCAGCATTATCATCATTAAGCATAGATTGAGCTCGTGAAAACATAGCATCGAGCTGGCCGAGCTCCGCCGCTTCAATCATCCATTGTTCACTCGCAAGTGGGTCCACTTCACACCCCTCACCTTGAGCCAACATTAATGCCAGATGATATTGAGCATGAGGAAAACCAGCTTGCGCCGCTTTAGCGATAAATTGGTAAGCTTTTACCAGTTCCCCTTCTTGGTAATAGAGCACACCCAAATTTGCCATCGCTTCCGACTGTTCCAGTTCAGCAGCCCGATACAAGTAATCCAGTGCCTTTACTCTGTCTATTGCTAGGCTCTTTCCCCCAACCAGATAAAAGTAACCCAACAGCGCCATGGCATTAACAACTCCCGCTTCAGCAGCTTGGGCTATAGCCTCCTCACCGCCGGGGATATCAGCCTCACCACTGTAGCCATGGATCTTAGCAACGCCATACTCATAGCGCGCATTCATCTCATTAACAGATGCTAAGCCAAACCAATACTCAGCTTTTTTAAGAGTGTCAGAAGAGGAGGTCATCAACACTTGTTGCTCGCCATTACTGTCAGCCAGCGCTTCCTCCTGTTCACGTTGCATCAAAGCACGTGTCTTAAGGGACATACCGACGAGATACTGAGCCTGCGGATCTGACTCCATCACAGCTCGATAACAGAGATCCCGCCCCGCCAGTGAATTAAATGCTTCGAATCGATACTCAGGAGGTTGCTTTCCAGTTACCAGTAGAAATAGAGACTCAATTAAGCTAAGCAGTCTCTCTATCGACTTTTCACTTAACGTAAGCAGTTGTTCGGAGGTTAAATGGTATTTCTCAGGATGAGCACCACGATTACCATCACCACGTAACTTATGCATCGCCCTCGTCGTACGAACATTAATAACCCGTTTATTATTCAAGGCTTCAATTCTGTCGTAGAGGTTTGGGCTATCGAAAATGATACCGGCAGGCTCGGCCAGCAGCTTGGTTAATTTATGAGTAAGGCTGCGAATTTGAAGTAAAGCTTGTGTGGGGACATCAGTAACATAGCTCTTAGCGGCACTATAATCATGACCTAGTTCAGATGAAAAACAAGTAACAAATTCGACATCAGTTAGCACTACAGCGTCTCCGGAGAATCGAGCTCCCGGGAGCGAATACCCGGGAACTTATTGTTAGGTAGCTTGGAAATAGACTAAACCTGCTCTTCCACTTTAGGCCGTGAAACCATGTATAAACGGAATAGAGCAACGTTAACAAACAATCCCATAAATGCCACGAACACTTCGACGATTAACTGGAGTGGGAAACCAACAGATTGTGCCAACGCTGAAAGTGAACCTCCAATCAGTGAAAGCGGTATGTAAAGCATCAAAACCATTAGGGTTTTAAAAGCGATAGGTCCACTAAATTTAAAGCTGCCCTTGATCGCTTCCATAGGAGTCAATCGTTCAACCACCACCATAAAATTCACATAGGCAAGTCTTGCAAATACATAAATACTAATCGTAAGTCCAATGAGCCATAGAGGACCAAATGCAGCAAAGAGCATCACTGGCGCTAGAATAGCCAAGCCCGAGAAGACTCCAGCAAGTAATAAGCCTGGTACAAAATTCAGGCTAGTTTTAAGAATAAGTGCCGTATTCGCCTCATGACCCTGTGAACGTATCTCAAGGAAGATAGTTAACGAGGCAATCAAGAGCGAAAAAACCAATAATAACGCCATCACAGCGGCAATATGTAGGCCACCAAATTGTGGATTCTCCAAATCGGCATTCGCCATCTCCATTCCCAGCCACAATTGAATACCTACTTGAATAAACAATATGGGGACAGTAAGAGCTGCTAACTGACTAATATGATTGCGAAAGAAGTGATAAGCTTCGGTAAATATCGCGGACAATGGCATGGACGTTTCCAGTAGATAAAAGATAATAGATTTATAGGCAGAATAGGATACCCAAAAAATACCTTTATTGCACAGATGAATTGAACAATAGGTGAACTGCTTAACATCAAATCGATAAGATACAATTGTTAAAGTTAATGCATTGTTCACACTAAAAAAGCTAGAATAGCTGCCACGATTGAATACAGGAATTGGAAATATGAAACTATCGACTCTATTTGGCTTGCTTATGAGCTGCACTTTAATCACAGCTCCTGCAACTGCAGGCTGGTTTGACAATCTTTTCGGTAAAGAGGAAGTGAAGCCTGTTGCAACCGAAACTCAAACCCAAGGTGCGGATCTTGTCAGCAACGTAATGTCCCAGCTCGGACTCAATCAATCTCAGGCTGAAGGCGGACTTGGAAGCCTGTTAACCTTAGCTAAATCCTCACTTGGTGGAGAGGACTTTGGCCCAATAGCCAAAGCTATCCCAGATATAGGCCAATTACTTTCTGCAGCGCCTGCATTAGACAACGAGTCAGGCATGGCTGGTTTACTTTCAAAAGCAGGCGATCTAGGAGCTTCACTGCAAGGAGGTGCGCAGGTTTATGATGCATTTGAAAAGCTTGGTATCTCTAAGAGTCTTGCAGCCCCTATGGTTAATATTGTTAAGAGTTACTTAGATACTCATGCCGGCCAGGGAACCAGTGATCTGCTCATGAAAGGACTAAGCGCAGTCCTCTAGAGATCCATTTTAGGCAATAACTGAGTTTATCTTATCTGTTTATTAATCGCGATAAGATGAACTCTTCTCTCCTATTCCACTCTAATGTATACCCAAACCACTTCAAGATGCAGGATTCAGCATGTCGAGAAGTGACGGAGTTCAAGGCATGAAATAGTTGGACTAGTTATTCTAATTCACTTTATCATAACGCAGAAACATGTTGCTTCTCGCCGTGCCCTTGGGAGTTCCCGTAGAATAACTGCACTGTGTTAGTGATATCAATAAGGGAATAACCATTATCCTCAATCACTGCCTTGTTCAGCTATCCTACGGGAGCTCTGAAACGAGCATCTTCAGGTAGTTTGGGTATATACGCTTAATTTATTAAATCACTCATTGGCGGATCTATTTATGATAGCAAAACTAAAAAAGTTTTTAACTTCACACGCTCAAGCTGTCACCCCCGAAGAGCAGGCGCATCATCTTAACTTAGCAGCGGTAAGCCTGTTACTTGAAGTGGTTTTTGCAGATGAAACTCTCTCCGATGAGGAAGCAAACTTACTTCCCTCTATGCTGGCTGAAGCGCTCTCTTTAGTCCCATCAGAGGTAGAAGAACTCGTGAAAGAAGCCACTGAGATGCAAAAGAATTCAACCTCTTTATATGAGTTTACTAGCGAGATTAATCAGAATTGTAGCGTCGAACAGAAGCAGAAACTCATTCTATCAATGTGGAAGTTAGCCTATGCTGATGGTCAACTTTGCCAATATGAAGATCAGATCATCCGCCGTACAGCTGATCTACTCTACCTCAAACACAGCGAACTGATCCAAATGCGCAATATTGCAATGGAAAACAGGTAATAGAAAAACCACCATTTGAAGATCAACATAAGTGCGCCGTACAGCCGAGCTGCTCTACCTCAAACACAGCGAACTAATCCAAATGCGTAATATTGCAATCGAAAGTAAGTAACTTGATTCTCATTATTCCGAGTTCAGGTTAACTAACGTTTCAAAACTGAAGGGACGCAGTTAAGTTAACTGCCCCGCTATCTCAAAACCTTTGCCTCGAAGTGATTGAATTTTACTGCTTAAACCGTCCATCTCCATCTTTAAACCTACTGAGGTCACCTGTTGGGATAACCAGCATGTTTTTTCATTTTCATCGACACCATCCCACTCAAGTAAAATAATATGGGACAACTTAAGGATCCCAGCCTGAGAGGAGAATGGCTCGGCAGCTTTAGGGTTATGTTGGTATTTAATGCCCTGAACAAGTTCAGATGAAAACTGCCAGTTTTGCGCTAATAGGGACGCAACTTCCGATGAGGTATAACCTAAGATCCCCTGTTCAATCTCTGGTTTATCACCACCATCTGCAACAGATGCTCGAATTTGAAGCGACTTATCCGGTTCTATAGTCGCAATAAGTAGATCACCGATATCATGTAATATGCCACAGGTAAATGCAGTTTCGGGCTCAGCTCCACAACGCTTAGCTAACTCTTGACCATAGAGAGACACTTCAAAACTGCGGCCCCAGAACTCCCCAATATCTATCCCTGCAACCGTGGGGATAGCACCGATCACGGCCGAGGCAATCACTAAAGTTCTTAAGGTTTGCTGACCCAACCGAACCACAGCCTCGTCGATCGAACCAACTTCCCTACAGCGCCCATAATGAGCCGAATTGGCTAAGCGTAAAATTCTTGCACTGACCAGAGGATCCCGAGAAATTTTTTCGGAAACTTCAGCAATAGAAGCACTATCATCATTAACCACATCCAATAGCTCACTCACCGCTTTAGGTAAGCGCGGAAGTTTATCTATATGACTCAATAAGGCTGCTGTTCCCATCATCTATCTCCTGATTAATAAATAGCATATGGCTAAAAATATAGATCAGAATCAGATATTTTTCCCCTGACCATCAAAGAATAATGGGTAAAATCAACTAGTTTGACAAACCTTCCTACGAGATAAGAGCACTTTTTGCCACCATAAAAGTGGATATAAACTTGCAGTTAAAAGCAAGGCATAAGCCATGTTCATGCCCAGAGCAAAGCCCAATAGCAAGCATAACGCGCAACTAAGGACGATTAATGGGAGAAAACGTTTTCTCAGTAGCTTGATTGCCGCCAACATAGACACAAAATAGATGATAACAAACACCCCATTTGTCCAAGCAATTAGATGCTCTAGGTCTTGTCCTGTCGCATAAGTTAATACAATGACTACCGCCATAATGGCCAGTATGACACCCGACGCTCTAACTGGAACGCGATGACGATTGAGATGATTGAAATAACGAGGTAATAGCCCCTCACGACTAAAACTCCACACCAGACGAGATGCACTGGCTGTATAGATATTTACCGTCGCTAAACCGCTGGCAATACCTAAAACGCCTACCACTTGTGCTCCATAACCCCCAAGTAAAGCATCAAATACACCAACCATAGCGACGCCAGCACTAGTCGGCAACATGAGTAAAAGGAAGGTACAAGCAAGATAAACCAGACCCACTAATACTGTTCCAATAATCATTGCCGGGATCATATCTCTCTTTGGATCCCGAAAATCATTGGCCAAATGTGTCATGGCTTCAATACCTAGAAAACTCCAGAATGCGATACTGGCTGCCACCATGATGAGATTGACATCTGGGTTTACTCCGGTGGCAACTGACTCCATCTCACTTAAATTCATACCAGCGGCGCCATACAACACCACCATGACGGAAACAATGGCTAAGGTGAGTGCGAATTGCAATTTAGCCGAAACTTGTACCCCTTTAAAATTCAATACGAATAATAGGCTAAGCAACAAAATCTCAGTGGCTACCTCAGCCCAGCCAGACAGGGCCACCAGCGCATTTACAAATTTAAACGTCATCATAATCGCAGCAGGCGCGCCCAATGGCACAACGAGAAGGAAGAGCAAGCCAATCGTTCGACCCGAAGTACGCCCGAATGCCTTCTCAACGAAATAGGCAGGACCTGCTGCATGAGGAAATACACTGGCCAAACGCCCGAATACCAAGGTCACTGGAATAATAGCTAGCGTCAGTATTAACCAAGCAATCAGAGCTCCGCTTCCTGCCGCCTTTATCGTCATTTGGGGCAAAATAAATACACCCGTCCCCAACAAGGTAGTCGCCATTAAACCAGCCCCCTGCCAGCGGCCTATCGTCCCCTTAACACTCGAGTTCATCCTCTTTCCTTTTACCTAAAACCAGCATAATGACAGTCACAAATTATTATCAACTAGACTGAACGGAGATATTAAATCTGTTTAGTTTGTAGTCAAACATTGATATTGATAGGCTAAGTATAAGCTTTTACATAAATACAAACTGACGTCGCAGACAGTCAAAAACAGCTCTTAAACCACCATTTTGTCGGAAAAATAATAGTTATCCGACAAAATGGTGGAAGCGTCGCTAGGGCTGATGAGAGTAAACTGACGTATCACTAAATACCTATGAATAGAAGAATGGAAACCATCCTTTGGATAAATTTGATAAAGCCATCATCGCCAGCCTAAGACAAAACGCTCGTAAGAGTGTGTCTCATATCGCCGAGGCCGTTAGTCTGTCACGCTCAGCGGTATCCGAACGAATAAAGAAATTAGAACATCAGGGTATTATTCGCGGCTATCAAGTACTACTCAGTGAGTCACAAAAAGAGGGAGTATCGGCGTATTTTGAGATTCAGCATCAGTGCCCAAGGTGTGCCGATGTGGTGCATGTTTTTCAAGCAATACCTGAAGTCATCACCTGTCGGGGGATAACCGGTGATATGGATCTACTTGTCTATGTCCAAGCAAGTTCAATGAGAAGACTGCACGAGATCCGGGAGTTTATCGATGCTCAGACAGATATTATAAAAATCAAAACCCATGTGGTCATGAGTGAGTGGATAGGTAATCACGAGTAATCAAAAGCAATGTCTGAACTCGTAACAGGATAAAACACTCATGCCTAATAACCAGCGCATGGATGGGTGTCAAAGATAGTAAAATTGATTAATGCTAACTATCTGAAATCTGTCCAAGAATAAAATGACTTAGTGATGTCATAAACCCCACAGGAAAATCATGCTCTAAAGCTTGATGATAAACCAGAGAATAGCTTGGCCGATTTGCCATCGAATGAAGGCGAATATATTCAGTATGTGGTAATTTTAATACCTTAATGCCTCGAATCATGCTAATAAAGTCAACTGCACATTGTGTTCCAATGAAAGATATCGAGTCAGACAACTTCAATTTATTAATGAGTCCCGCTAAACTATGTGTCTTATGAACAATTCTAAGATCTAATTCGTGTTCACAACAGTAAACCGAAAATGGGTCTACTTTATCATTGAAGCCCGAGATTGCAGTAACAACAAAAGGATAAGTTGCAATATTTTCTAAATTAATTTCAGAGTGCCAAATAGGGTGTTTATCACCAGCTACGAGATAAACGAATTGGCCAACTCCTACCGGTTTTGAAATCAGAACATCTTTATATTTATTTAAACACTCCCTTACCTCTTTACTTTCATCCTGAATAATAGCTAAAGAAACACTCCCTTGAATAATATCATCACACACTCCATCTCTTAATGGTTTTATATTAACAGTTGCTTGTTTAGAGATAAGAGTTAACTCATCATCAATATACTCTGGAAGTCCAACAGATAGAGTAGGTGGAACGGCTATAATATATTCACACTCCGAATGTGAAGATGGTTCACTAATATCTATATCATAATACAGATCAATAATTTCACATATTTTAGGATAGATTAATTTAGATTTTTCAGTAGGAATGAAACCACTTTTTTTTCGAATAAACAGTGAATCTTTATAATGTAGCCTCATAACAGATAAATACCGGCTAACTTTAGAGCTTGAGATACCATACCTTTTTGAAACATATGAGCAACATCCGGTTTCATATATAGATTTAAAGACTAATAATGCTTTAAAGCTTACATCCAACATAACCATCTCCTTTTACAAAAACTGAAAAAGTGAAAAACCATTTCCCATAAAATGAAAATATTGCGCCACCCTGCAATTGTAACGTCTAGAAAAATATCACAAACAACTTCAATGTATAATTTAAAGATAGGAAAAGTATAAATAAGATCCTCAACATTCTATCTTCTATTTCGCAGGAGTTGAAATATGAAAAAACTCATAGCATTTATAATTTTTATGTTTTGCTATTCAGCTCACGCTCTTGAAAGCTGCAATGAATGTCATGACGAAAAATGGCAACTGACACCAGCACATGTTTGGATTGAGACAGAACACCATATCAATGCGGTATCGTGTATGGATTGTCACCGCTGGAAAGATGGTGATGATCTCCCCCCTGTTTTACCGAGCAAAAAAGCAATGGATAAAGGCTGTGGTTTATGTCATCACAATCCAGATGGTTTAGCAGAAAAAATGCACATGCAACAATATGAACAAGAAAAAGATTAATCCCCATTTAATGAGATAGATATAAGTTTCCCTGCAAAGAACCGCGCTCTTCATCAGGCGCGGGTCTTTTTAATTTTGTACTCAGCCAATGTCGCAATTCTTCTACCTCACGAATAATACTTATACCCAAACGCCCTAAAAATGCTCGATAATACGGCTTCAAAATCCAGGGCTAATAACGCAATGAAAATAGGGCTCAATAAACAGAACCCTATAGGAATAAAACGATAAAATGGCGCTCAAAAAAATTAGCGCCATAGATAATTACACTTCAGAGTGGTTAACAATACTTCCTAGACCATTGGAGGTTGATTGACCATCTTTATGAGCTTTAATAATTAAATTTGGTGATGTAATGCTTTCAGGTGGCAGCGGCGCAATATGCCCGTCGCCATCACCATACCTAGCTTGTAAGTTCTCCATCGTATCAAAATCTAACGCTCTTAATGGACAAGATTCGACACAGCTTGGTTTCTTACCTTCGGCAAGTCGATCGGAGCATCCATCACACTTAGTCATGACTTTTTTATTTTGGTCTAATTGTGGTGCATCATAGGGGCAAGCTTGTGCACAACTGTTACAGCCAATACATAGCTCTGTCGCTATATGAACCAAACCATCTTCCCGTCGCTTGTACATTGCACCTGTCGGACAGGCTTTAACACAAACTGGTTCATTACAATGATTACAACCAACAGACATATAATAAGCAAAGGCATTGTTTTCAAATGTCCCATCAGCTAACTCTTGCCAATTACCGCCTTCATATTCATATACGCGACGCCAATTCTGACCAATAGACAAATCAGAACGATCTTTACAGGAAACGTGGCAAGTTTTGCAGCCACTACATTTGGCGGCATTAAAATAAAAACCATATTGAGTATTTTCATCTTTCATTGTCTATCCTTACACTCTAGAGATTTTAACTAAGTTGGTATGTTGTGGATTGCATTTACCGATCGCCGTAGGGCGAGTCGAGGTTAAAGTGTTCACATTTCCCCCGACATCAATACCATTTTCAGGTTTATACCAAGCGCCTTGAGGTAAAGAAGCTGAGCCTTTAATAATTCTTGATGTCACTTTAGCTTGCACCCGCACTTTGCCCCGTAACGATTCAATAATCACTTGGTCACCATGTTGAATACCAAGCTCTTGTGCATCAGCATTATTAATCCATACGGAATCTTGTACCGCCTCTCGCAGCCAATCATTACTATGAAAACTTGAATGAGTTCGGCCTTTGGTATGATGACCAATCAACTGAATTGGATATTGTTTTTTTAATGTCTCATCTTCATAGCCTTCCCATGTTCTTACATACTTAGGGATAGCAGGTATCTCGTCACCTTCGGGAAGCTCCCAGGTAGCAGCCATATCAGCTAGGGTTTCTGAGTAAATTTCTATTTTCCCACTCGGTGTCCGCAATGGGTTATTAGTAGGATTATCGATGAAAGACTTGAGCCCAATTGACGCTGATGTATCCTTATGACGATAAAGCCCCATCTTTACCAGTTCGTCGTAATTAGGGAGGTTTCGTTTTCCGGCCTGCTCGTTATACAGGGTTCTTAACCACTCATCGTAAGTTTTCCCTTCGGCATACTCTCCCTCGACACCCAGTCGTTTAGCTATCTCCAGACAGACTTCAAAATTACCTTTAGCATCAAACTGCGGTTCAATATTGGTGGTCATGGCGATAACAGTCGAAATATTGATGCCCGGATTTGCCGAGATATCGTTAACTTCCACATCCATAAGATCTGGCAGTAGAATATCGGCAAACTTTGCACTCGGCGTCATTTGCACATCGTGCACCAAAATAAATTCACACAAGCTTTCATCTTCAAGGATTTTAGCCGTGCCATTTGAATCTGAATGTTGGTTAATTAAAGTGTTACCAGCATAGTTCCAAATAAACTTTAAGTTAGTGCTTAATTTCTCAGCTCCTGTAATACCATCTTTAAGAGCTGTCATTTCCTGACCACGCACAATAGCATCACACCATTTAAAACATGGAAGACGAGCTTGAACTGGGTTGCTTCCTGTTGGTGAGAAAGAATAAAAACCATTGATCCCCTTGCCTATAGACAGACCAGTGTTGGTGCCTGAAATCCCTATTTTGCCTAACAAACAAGGTAGCATGATGATTGCACGCACCGTCACTTCACCAGCGGCGTGACGCTGTACGCCTAATCCTTGAGAAATAAAAGGACGCTCAGCTGCAATAAGCTTGTCTGCTAGTTCTATAATTTTGTATTCTGGAATCCCACAAATAGAAGCCGCATAAGCTGGCGTCTTAGCGGTCTTATCTTCTCCTAATCCAAGAATATGCGACTTGTAGTCACTATTTTCAGGCGCCGAAGCAGGTAGAGTCTTTTCATCGTAGCCCACACAATACTTTTCTAGGAATGCTTCATCTGCGGCTCCACGAGTGATGATTTCATAGCTCAAAGCTTCACATAAAATTGCATCGGTGCCGGGACGGATTGGCAGCCATTGTTTTTCATTACTGACAACGGTGTCAGACAAACGAGGGTCAACAAAAACCGATTCAACGTGTTGGGTAAATTCATGCAGAGAATAATTACCACCGCTACCACTCATCTCTGTTTCGGCAGGGTTGTGACCAAAGTTTAAAAAGAAATCACTGTTGGCCAGTTCAGCATAATTAGAGGTAGAGGTAGAGCCACCACCAAAAGTATATTTTGATGCGTTAGCTTGCTGACCACTAGAATATGTATTGTACTGCTCTAAGTGGCCACCAAGGATATTAAGCAACTTGCCTCCCCATTGCCCAGCTTTGGTCCAGTGACCACCTGAGTACATGGAATATAAGCGGCCCGTACCATATTGACAGTAGATTGATTCGTTACCATATGTATCGATGATACGCCTCAACTCCTTCGCAATAGTAGAGAAAGCCTCATCCCAAGTAATCTCAACAAACTTGCCCTCACCACGCTTGCCAACACGCTTCATTGGTACTTTTAGACGATCAGGTGCATATACCTTGCGCTTATAAGAGCGGCCTCTTAAACAGGCACGCGATTGATGATTACCAAATCTATCATCTCCTTCGTTATCAGACTCGATACGAGTTAATATGCCATCTCGACTGTAGATTTTTAGCGCACAAGAATAACTGCAGTTACAGGTACACGCTGACCAGTTAAAAACTTCATCCGTTACAGGCGGTTGTGGTGGTACCACATTGACCTCATCCGAATCCGTCTTACAACCTACCACTGTTGCGGCGCAGCCCAATGCGGCACTCGCTTTCAAAAAACTTCTGCGTTCCATTGATAAATCCTCTTACGTTTTTACGCCTCAGCGCAACAAATGCGTGTTTATAATCAGGAGATGACAAGCTTTCGTTAATGATATAAAACTAATTAAAATCAAATAAAAATTTCATTTAAGAGAAAACGACAATCGTGATCGAAATCGATATTCAACGCATCAAATAAGACATTCCACGAATATCCATCAACGTGGCTGATGATATAGACGGCTGTAGAGTAGAATTTAAGCCATGATCAAGCAGATATTTAGAGAGTGACCACGGAGATAATGGTGAGATTTACCGAGGCAATGGGCAGTCGCAGTGCAACAGTCCCACGCATAATATTTGCACAAAGCAGTGCGTAGTTTGTACATCTGCATCAGAATTGGAATAAGATCAACGTGTTCTAGGCTTGTATATTTCGGGCTCAAGGATTAACTGTCATAACAACGGCTCTATCACCCCATAATACAGACCAATATGATCCAAAGGTTATTGATGATCCAGGTTAAAAATGGCCTGGCGCGGTATATGGCGTGCCTTTAGCGCTAAGGTCAATTTGTCGTTGAATAATAGTTGTTCACTTAGATAGACCAACCCTCGAGGTATGACTGTTAGACCTCCCAGACCAACGAAGAGTTGACCATAATCGAGTTTCAGTTCAGTTAACAGCTCAAGGTTCCATTGACTAGAAAATGAAGTGAGTAACGTCTTACCCTGATGGTTAGCTTCAGAACCTGTCAACTCTGGCCAAGTGTCATCTAGCCCATTTTCAACGAAAGTATGAATCATCACCTCACCTAGGGCGCTCAAAAAAACGCTACGTAAAACGGGTGCGATCCCTTGCAGCTCTGGATAGGGATTAGTGGAATCTATTTCCACTATAAGTTTTCAATGGAGATGATGTTAAACCTGTTTGGGGAGTAATGAGAATAGGGTCCAGAAAAACAGAACCCTATTGGAATAAAATAATAAAATGGCGCTCAATAGAATTAGCACCACGTATAGTTTAACTACACTTCAGGGAAGTTTAAGATCTGCCCCTCTCCACCCGATACAGACTGACCATTCCTGTTCGCCTTTATGATCAAGTTTGGTGACGTGATGCTTGGTGATGGCAGTGGTGCGATATGGCTATCACCTTTACCATATTTAGCCTCAAGATTTTCCATTGTATCAAAATCCAATGCGCGCATCGGACAAGACTCAACACAAACTGGCTTTTTACCTTCTGATAAACGGTCAAAGCAACCATCACATTTAGTCATTACTTTACGCCCTTTATCTAATTGAGGGGCATCATAAGGACATGCTTGGGCGCAGCTTTCGCAACCGATACATAGGTCCTGTGCAATATGAACTAAGCCATCTTCGCGGCGTTTATACATGGCCCCGGTAGGGCAAGCTTTAACGCACACAGGTTCAGAACAGTGGTTACAGCCGACCGACATATAATAAGCAAATACATTTTGGTCGTAACTACCCACAGTATTTTGTGTCCAAAAACCACCGCCATACTCGTATACTCGGCGCCATAAGACTCCTGTCATATCAGCAGCACCATTGGCAACAACATCATCATTGGGCCGCTCAAGCCCTACTAATCTGTCTTTGCATGCCATATGACAGGTTTTACAGCCTGTACACTTAACTGAGTCAAAATAAAATCCATATTGGGTATTCGTTGTCATTTATCTCTACTCCTTATGCCTTTTTGATTTGCACCAAATTTGTGTGTTGGGGATTCCCTTTCGCTAATGGACTCGGGCGTAAAGAGGTTATTGAGTTAATATTGCCTCCAATATCTACCCCGTTTTCAGGCTTAAACCATGCCCCTTGCGGCAATGAAGTAACACCCGGCATAATTCTTGGCGTCACTTTTGTGACCGTTCTGACACTTCCCCTTTTGCTGTTGACAATAACGGTATCACCAGACTTTAATCCTCGACTGTCTGCGTCGATTGGGTTCATCCATACCGCATCTTCAACCGCTTCCCTAAGCCATGGGATATTATGGAAACTGGAGTGTGTACGTCCCTTAGTGTGATGACCAATCATCTGTAACGGATACTTTTCCTGGGTGACTGTATCTCTTGCCCCCTCCCACGTATCACAGAATTTAGGGATCGCACTGATAATATCCCCCTCAGGCAACACCCAATTTTCACTCATCTGGGCCAGACGCTCTGAATAAATCTCAATTTTACCAGAAGGAGTATTCAATGCATTTTCAACAGGTGATGCGATGAATTTATCCATCACAATACCTTCTCCTGACTGGGAAACCTTTACTAGCCCTTGTTCGATGACTTCTTGGTAGGTTGGTAAAGCTGGATTACGTTTTCTAGAAGACTCGTAGACAAACTCAACCCATTGTTGGTAACTACGCCCTTCAGTAAATCCATCTTCCACTCCCATTCGTTTTGCAAGTTCAAGACAAACCTCAAAGCAACTTTTAACATCAAAAGGAGGCTTAACAGAAGACGTCATTGCAATGATGGTTTCCATATCTGTACCTGGGTTCGCCACAATATCGTGCTGCTCAAGATCCATCACATCTGGCAATAGAATGTCGGCATACATTGCACTTGGTGTCATCTGAACATCATGCACTAAGATAAATTCACATAATGATTCATCTTCTAATATTTTTGCGGTTCCAAACGTATCAGAGTGCTGGTTAATCATTGTGTTACCAGCGTAATTCCAGATAAACTTAATGCTATTCTCTAATTTTTCAACGCCTTGTACTCCATGCTCAACAGCAGTCATGTTGACGCCATTAGTTATTGCTTCAGTCCACATGAAACAAGGGATTTTAGCTTTGATGCTATTGGTTCCTATTGGCATAGCTCCCAGAGAATGAGCATGTCTGGGCCAGTTGCCATTATTCGTTCCTGCTATGCCTAATTTTCCGACCAACAGAGGCAACATGAATATTGCCCGAGAGGTTTGCTCTCCATTTGCTTGACGTTGCGGTCCCCATCCTTGAGTGATATATGGCGCATTAGCGGCTGCAAGTTTATCGGCTAATTTAATAATGTTTAGTTCTGGAATACCGGTTATTTCAGCAGCCCATTTTGGCGTTTTTGCTATACCATCATCACTGTTACCAAGAATATATGACTTATAGTCAGCATTAGCAGGAGCGCTAGTAGGTAGAGTTTTTTCATCAAAACCGACACAATACTTATCTAAGAATGCCTGATCATGTTGGTTCTGAGAAATAAGTTGATAAGCGAGAGCCTCACATAATGCTGCGTCAGTGCCTGGTCTAATGGCCAACCATGTATGCTCTTTACCCAAAGCAGATTCAGAATATCTAGGATCGACAATAATGGCTTCCACCTGCTGACAAGCCAGAGAATAATCTAAGCCTCCACCACTACCACTCATTCTCGTTTCAGATGGATTAAAACCGAAAGACAAGATGAGATCGCTATTATTCATTTGCTTATAAGCGCTGGAGCTCATGTCACCAAAAGTATACACCGAAGCCGGTGCAATCTGAGCCGCGCTATAGGAGCCATACATATCTAAAAAGCCCCCTAACAAATTCAATAATCGTTTGGAAGATTCTCGACCACCGGCCCTGAATTGGTTGGTCCCTGATGCATACTGCCAATAAATGGCATCATTGCCATAGGTATCAATTACTCGTCTCAACTCAGAGGCTATGGTTGAATAGGCCTCATCCCAACTAATAGGTATGAACTTGCCTTCCCCTCGCTTACCGACCCTTTTCATGGGTACTTTTAAGCGATCATTTGCATAAATTTTTTGACGACTAGCTCGTCCTCTAAGGCAAGCTCTGGACTGTAACTCCACTCCTTTATCAGTACCTAGGTTATCGCTTTCAACTCGGGTCACTACGCCATCTTGGCTTATTACTTTCAGTGCACAAGACGCTGCGCAGTTACAGGTACAAGATGACCAGTTCATCTGCTCTTCGGTTAATGGCGGTTGTGGCGGCACCACATTCACCTCATCCGAGTCCGTCTTACACCCCACCACTGTCGCCGCACAACCCAGTGCCGCACTCGCCTTCAAAAAACTTCTACGTTCCATTGTTATTTCCTCTTGCAATTTAACGCAGTCTGTAGCTAAACGACAACATCACTTGGTGTGCGTTATAGTCATGGTTGATATCACCCAAGGTCACCAAACCCGGGACACTGTTTACGTCCGTTACCGCACCATCGGTGTCGTAGTAACGCTCATACCGATAACTCAGTTTCAACGCCATCTGCTCATTCAGCGCATAGTCCGCATACACACTCGCACTGTGGTTGTAGCTGTAGTAATCACCACCCGGGTAGCTCTTTTCTAAAGCGTTCGCATCTGCCGTCACATAGGTGTCACTTATCGAGTTACTAAACAGGTAATCAAGCCCTAAAGTCAGCTTGTCTTGCATTAAGCCCCCGTAGCTTAATCCCGCCCCTAAGTTGATAAACTCATCCTCAATGTCGCTGTACCAGTCAGGACTGCTATAGGCTTGGCTTCCCGCCTGATTCGAGTTAATCCACTGCTGACCCGCAAAACCGTACCCGCTCACATGCTCACTCAACTGCACGCTCACATTGATGTCATAGCCATAATCTTCCGATTCGGTTAAGCCGATTTGCGTCTCGTCATAGTCATCCTTGGCGTAGCGGGTACTCACATCCACGCTCAGCCAATTCAGTGGCGTATGGTTGATGCTCAACTCCACCGCATTTCTGCTGCGGTCGGCTAAGTAGTACTTGCGCATCAAGGCGTTCTCTTCAGAAGAGGTCAGCGCGTTAGTCTCATACTCAGACCCGCTGCGATTGGCATGCTCTGCTTTGAGCTTGATGTTGAAATTGTCGAACGCCCGCACGTTAAAGCGCATCCACAAACTGTCATCCTCAGTCTGCTCACGCTCACTGAAACTGCGCTCCACCTCTTTACGCTCATAGCCCGCTTGCACACGGTAACCACTGGCGATGCGGTAACTACCATTAACCTTGTAGGTGTTGCGCTCGATATCTTGGGGCACATTTTGTCTAAACGCGCCAGTGACACTGTTGAAATGGTACTGGGCGAATTCTGCTACCGAACTTTGATTGTCACGCTCGCTGTAATCGATGCTGCCGCCTAAGCGCAGGCGCGGCGTTATCATCGAGGTCACCGCCAAATGACCGTCTAAGGTATCCACTTGACCGTCCCAGCTTTGCAGCGGGTTGCCACTCATCTGGATAAGGTCTTCATCCTGTATCATGCGGCCACTGATAACACGGCCGCTCAGCACTGTGCTGTTTAATCGGTATTGACCCGATAGCGACACTTGGTGCGCTTGGTTATCTGGGGTGGCGGCAAACACATCATCGAGGTAGGGCAAGCTCAAATCGCCTATCTTGTTCTCATAAAAGCTGCCGAAATAACTCAACTCGGTGAGCCAGTTGTCACCACTAAGTCCCAGCCCGGCATCCCACTGTTTCGTTGTCGAGTCCACCGGCAGGCCGAAATTAGTTGGGCGTGGCGTCACGATACTGCTCGACTGGTACCCCGTCTTCGCTTCCTGGCTGTAGTGCACAAAACCGCTGTAGAAATCACGGCCGTACTCCAGCCCTAGGCCCACCTTCTCCCGCTCAAGGGCCAGGTCAAACACATTAATGTGCTCACTTGGGGTTAACACCCCGTCGTTGTGCCACAACTTACTCTGCACATCCCCCGCATCAAACGTCTTGATGCTGCTGTAATCCAACCCGAGCTGGTAATGCCCCGCTTTACCCACCGCTAAGGTCGCAAAGCTGTTGTCCATCCCCAGCTGATGGGCCTGCATATTGGCCTGATAGCCAGTACCGCTGCGATAAGCCACATCCCCACTGACCGCGCCTATCGCGCCATCTTCACCCGTGCCCAGCGCATTACCCGCATGTGCATCGTCAATGTCGTTGTAGCCCGCTGACACCGACACTAGGCCCCGGTATCCACTATTATCACCACAGCGTTGGCACTCGTACTTGCTGGTATTAACCTTGCTCGTGTTGGCCTTGCTCACCGCAAAGTCCGCCGCCATGCTTGACCCTGACATCGCCAATATCGACAGGGTTATCACATTCAATTTAAATGACATACTCAAAGCTCCATTAACGTTGCAGCAAGCTGCCTGAAGGATGGTTAGACCCGTGGATTTGACTGTGGCAATTCAAACAACTCTTGCCACCACCGAAGGCGTCCATCCCCGGCTCCACCACCACTCGACTGGCATGACCGTCGTTGGCGTGACACTGCTGACACAACTGCGGCGCACGACTATTAAGCAACTCCTCGTTCACACTGCCGTGAGGGTTATGACAGGTCACACAGTTTTCCGTCACCGGGGCATGCTCCCACAAGAATGGCCCCCGCTTTTCAGCGTGACAGCTGTAGCAGGTATCATTAATACTCGGCTTGTTTAAGGCACTCTCGCTCATCGAGCCATGGGGAGTGACAGTCGATACAGGTCATCTGGTCCCACTTAAGTGGATGCGATGAACGCTTACTCATGTCGGCTTTTTCTTGGCTGTGGCAAGACGTACAAGTGTCATTGACACTCAGCTTGTCCATCACAGGGTCTGTGGCACTGTGCACCACATGGCAGTCGGCGCAGGCTATCTCTTCTAAGTTATGAGTACTGCTGTGCCACGCCATCTGCTCGGCATCTTGATGGCAACCCTGACACACGCTGTTCTGCGCACTGGCAGACAATTGACTCTCAGGACCAAAGCTAATCATCGGCTCTTTGCCGCCCTTAAAGTGTTGACCTTGAGGACCGTGGCAGGCTTCACACTGCAGCCCAGCCATCGGAGAATCGACCGCACTCTCTTGGCCATGAACCCCATCAAAAAGAGCCATCACAGCCTCATTTTTGCGGTGACACATCAGGCAGGAATCCGCCCCTTTAGCAGAGTACTCACCCGCTGCAAACTTCTGCTCCAGTGTTAACTCCAACTGCTCAGGCGATAACGCACTCCATGGCGCGGCTTGAACGCAAATAAAGCCATTTACACCGATTATTGCACCCAATAAAAATAGATAATTCCGATACCACTTCATAGCAACACCTTTAATGCAAACCAGTTGCATGTTTATACACAGGGGAAAACAATGTTGTATTTATGGTATGGAAAATATGAAAAATTAATATAGATTTGTCTTAGATAGAAACGTCAAATGTGATTTAAATCAATATCCATAATAGCAAATAGAATATTATCATTAAATATAGAACAATAGATTAAAACCACATGATTGATTATAAGGTAAGACCCTCAATATTCACCAAATCGATTATAGAGCATTGCAACTCAATAAATTTCATTATGCCAAACGAGTTTTTAAATGTATTAAATCTAGATGATAACGATCTCATTAGCATGAAGATGGTAACAAAAGGACTAGAGTATATTGAGCAACACTCTAATAACGAAAACTTCTACATGGAATTTATTCCTGTCATTGAAAACCGTTGGATTAACTTTTTTAATTCTCATGTTAAAGAATCATTCACCCAAGCGGAGAGGATAGTTAATCTTTATAAGGTATATCCTGGAAGAATGGCCAGTGTTAATTGGGAACTAAAAGAGACAGACACTAACCTATCCCTTGTTGCTAGAAGAACCAGTGAAAAGTCATGCTCTAAATTTGATGATCTGAACTTATACAACTTTGCATCTAAAATACTAAATGACTCTAAGCTAGATGAATTAAACCCTATATCTGTCTCTCTTCCATTTAACCGACGATTTTATGGAAAATATACAAATATTTTTCATAATGTGTCATTTGACGCTATTGATATGTCTATCACAGTAAAGAAGACAAATGAAGAGATAGAAAGCAAAAAAATATTTAAAGTAAAAAAGTGTGAAGTAGGAGTTTATTTTAAAATGATTGGGGCTGCAAACATGATCCCCATACACAATTTAGATCTTTCATCTTTGTCTTTTATTCTAGGGCTATCGACAAGAAGTTTACAACGGACATTAAAGGACTCAGGACTATCAGCTAGCAATATAATTAGAGATGTAAGATTTAACCATGCAAGAAGAAACTTTTTAAAGAATAACTATAATATTAAGAAAACATCATTAGAGTGTGGTTTTAAAGAGCAGGGGCAATTAACAAAGCTGTTTTTTGAAACATCAGGAATGACCCCTAGTCAATATAAACAACTTATTGGAAAATAAATTAATGGTGACCCATATTACTGCCTAAAGTTCTTTTTTGACGCCTAACATCGTCGAGTTGTCGCGATGCAAAGAGTAAACGCTCACTTTTAATCCTAACTTCACTATCAGGGTAAAATTCATCACAATTGAGTTGTTCAGCATAATGTCGTGATAAAGTTAGCACTAATTGCTCCGCTTGATTTAACTCACCTCCTTGTACTTCTTTAACAAACAGCAGTAAAAAGCCGTCAAACAAGGCTAAGAACACTTGAACCACATCCAACTCGACAGCCTTCAGCCTATGGCTATCATGCATTAATGCCGCAATTACATGAGCGACCGTACCGATATTAGTTGCACCAATAAACAGGTCTAATATTTTAGGATCTTGTCTGAAAAAAATCACCAGTTGATCTGCAAATTGTGCTTTTTCCCACTGTTCACCTACGGCACGAATAACACTCATATGATCACCTGAATAATCGCATTGACATAGGCACCAATTTGAATTGATTCGATAATACAGCTTCAAAATCTTCAGCTAATAGGGCGATTCCTTTATAAAAATCGGTAGTGGCATGGGTTTTGGCTAACTGTAAGCAGCGCCCTGACCAGGGAAGCATATGTCGCTGAAGCAGTACCACTAAAGTCTCTTTAGCTTGCTGATTTTCTGGCTCAAGCAGTAGCATACCTAGCAACTGATCAATGACGCCATAAAACAAGCCTATATGATCTAGAGGTTGATGGTAATCGAGTTTAAAACTGATCTCATGTTGCTTATAGAACGCCATAAGCTCTAGGGTCGATTTATCGTTAAGCAGCTGTTGCTCACCTACGTAAACAGAGCCCCAAGGCATCGCTGTTGGTTCACCAGGGCCGAAGAAGAGTTGCCCATAATCGAGTTTTAACTCAGTTAACTGCTCAGGCTTCCACTGGCTAAAAAATGCCTGCAACAATACTTTACCCTGTCGATTATTCTCTGATCCTGCCAGCTGTGGCCAACTTTCATCTAACCGATCTTCAACGAAGGTATGTATCATCTCTTCACTTGGGTAGCTCAAGAAGACATTATGTAGAACACGTGCAATCCCTTGCAGCTCTTGATTGCTATTTATAGGTTCTATTTGCATATTCAACTCTCAATTAAAATGGCGTTCTATGAACATAGGGCTCAAAAAAGAGCCCTAATACCATCGCTAAAAATTACACTTCAGTTGGATTAAGGATCTTACCTTCACCACTGCCAGCCGGACGACCGTGTACATTGGCCTTGATAATAAGATTTGGTGAGGTAATTGAAGGAGATGGTAAAGGCGCGATATGCCCATCACCGTCACCATATTTAGCACGTAGGTTCTCCATAGTATCGAAGTCCAGTGCACGCAGCGGGCAAGACTCGACACATATTGGCTTACGACCTTCAGCAATTCGCTCGAAACAACCATCACACTTGGTCATCACCTTACGTTCGCGATCGATTTGCGGCGCATCATAGGGACAAGCACGGGCACAGCTTTCACAGCCGATACACAGGTCTTGAGCAACAAGCACTAAACCATCTTCGCGGCGCTTATGCATGGCACCTGTCGGGCAAGCTTTAACACACACAGGCTCAGAGCAGTGGTTACAACCGATCGACATATAGTAAGCAAACACATTTTGCTCAAAACAGCCGTTATTACCTTTAGTCCACTCTCCACCACCGTACTCATACACCCGGCGCCAAGTTACGCCCTCAAGTGCAGGTAGAGTGTTACCCTCTGGATTACTATTGTTACGAATTTCATTGCTTTGACGGTCTTTGCAAGACACATGACAGGCTTTACAGCCAGAGCACTTAGTGCTGTCTACATAAAAACCATACTGAGTTGATTGAGTCATAATTAACTGCTCTCTTAAATCTTTTTAATGGCAACACGGTTAGTGTGCTGTGGGTTGCCTTTAGCGACTGGGCTTGGCTGATAGCGAGTTAGCGTGTTAATCGCACCGCCTTCATCAATAATGTGGCCTGTACTACCCATAGTGTTACCTGGTTTAAACCAAGCACCTTGCCCTAGCGCTAACACGCCAGGTGCCACACGTGGCGTGATGCGAACTTTAACGGCAATCGATCCTCGCTCGTTGTACATCTCGATTTCGTCACCTGAGCTCAAACCTTGCTCAGACGCATCCATTGGATTAACCCAAACCGCATCTTCTACCGCTTCACGAAGCCAAGGTACATTGTGATAACTTGAGTGAGTACGACCCTTAGTGTGGTAACCCGCTAACTGGAACGGATAATCAGTACTGGTTTCCTCATCTTCATAACCATCCCAAGTGACTGTGTACTGAGGAATCGCTGTGATCGTGTCACCTTTAACTGCGGTGCTTGACTCTTGATCCCAGTTAGCCGCACGCCATGCAAGTTCAGCTGAGTAGATCTCAATCTTGCCGCTTGGAGTTGATAGCGGCTTGCCACCTTTAATGTAGCTCTCAAGCGCAACATGCTTGTCGTTCATGTTCTTACGGAAGAAGCCAATCTCTTGCGCCTCTTTGTAAGTCGCAGGAAATGCAGGGTAAACCCCTAAATTGTTACTGTTGTCTTTGGTTTTTTGGTAAAGCTCTTCAAGCCACTGCTCTTCAGTCTTACCTTCAGTGAATTCCGCTTCACAACCCATGTACTTAGCAATCAGTGCCGATGCTTCATACATAGACTTACAGTCCCACATTGGCTCAATCGCTGACTTCATTGCAGTGATATAACCCAAAGCGCCAGATGCATAGCTGTCGTTAACTAAATCATTTGACTCTAACCAGCTAGTGTCAGGCAGGATGATATCAGCAAACTTAGCCCCCGGCGTCATCCAGCAATCACAACTCACAATAAGCTCAACACCGGTTTCATCTTCTAAGATTTTGGCGGTATTGTTGATCTCTGAGTGCTGGTTCAATAGCGAGCTATCAGATGCAGAAATAATGACCTTGATGTTAGTACCAAGCGGTGTGTCTAGACCGTCAGTACCGCGAACCCCGTGACTACGTGCAGTCATGGTTTCGCCATTGTGAATCGCTTCAGACCAAGTAAAGAATGAGATACTTTCTTTAACTGGGTTGCTACCTGTCGGAATTCCGGCACGAGACATACTGCTCATGAATGGTAGTTCACCATTAGATGAACCTAACGTACCTAACTTGCCCGTTAATACAGACAACACGTACAGAGCACGCATGCTCTGCTCACCATTGGCCTGACGGTTAACACCTGCACCAACCACGATATATGGCGCTGTGGCATTCTGTAGGTCTGTGGCAATTTGCTCTAACTGCGCCGCTGGAATACCAGTGATCTTTTCTGCCCACTCAAGGTTTTTAAGCGGCTGATCCGCATAAATCCCCTGACTTAGAATGTAGTCACGGTAGTTCTCTTCCGGCTTCATCACCTTGGCATATTCTTGCTTGGTGGCATCACCGCTTGCTGCAAAAATCTCTTGTTGTGCAGCAATAGAGGCCGCATCAAAACCTACCGCATACTTATTGATAAACGCGAGAGAGTTATCATCAACCCAACCAGAGCTAATCATCTGATAAGCGATCGCTTCAGCAAATGCTGCATCGGTACCTGGACGAATAGGCAACCACTTAGACTCTTTACCTAACATAGAGTCGGTGTAGCGAGGATCTATCATCACAACTTTCAAGCCATTGCTCTTTTGCAGCGCCTTTAAGTAATCATAACCTTCGCCTGAACCAGACTGACGAATTTCACTTGGGTTATAAGCCACACCTAATAGGAAATCACTGTTGGCTAAGGTGACCGTTGAAGAACCTGTAGTACTGCCCGTACCGAAGGTATGCTTCGCCGCTTCCATCTGCTGTGCCCAAGAGTAGTTACCATAGGCATTGAGGCAGCCACCATTTAGGTTAAACAGACGGTTGAAACAAGCATTTGATGCAAAGCCATAGTAAGCACCAGAGCCATAGCTACGGAAAATCGCCTTGTTACCGTGTTCAGCAATCACAGAAGTTAGTTTAGTACCGATAGTTTTAGCCGCTTCATCCCAGCTAATGGGCACAAACTTACCTTCACCACGCTTACCAACACGCTTCATCGGTGTTTTTAAACGATCAACAGCATAGGTGCGCTGACGCAATGAACGACCACGAGCACAGGCGCGCACTTGATAGATATCATCGCCATCAACCACATCATGATCGGTTTCGACGCGAGTAATAACACCATCACGACTGAACACCTTAACCGGACAGTTAGAGCCACAGTTAACTAAACAAGATGACCAGCTAATTTGCTCTTCACCTACAGGTGGCGTTGGCGGCACGACATTGGCGTCATCTGAACTGGTTTTACAGCCTGCGACACTTGCTGCACAACCCAAAGCTGCACTCATTTTTAAGAAACTTCTACGTTCCATCAATATATCCTCTTGCGATTTCCGCACTGCGCCTTAGCGCAACAAATAGCTAAACGACAGCATCACTTGGTGCGCGTTATAGTCATGATTAAGCTCACCCAAAGTGGTTAGCCCGGGCACAGTATTGATGCCCATTTGGGCGCCATCTGTGTCGTAATAACGTTCGTATTGATAGCTCAACTTCAAGGCCATCTTTGGACTCAAGGCATAATCGGCGTACATACTCACGCTGTGGTTATAGGCGAAGTAATCACCGTATTGCAGTGCGCTGTTTGTCACCGCACTACCATCGAGGTAGGTATCACTGATTGAGTTACTGAACAGGTAATCGCCGCCTAACGTCAGCTTGTCTTCCATCAAGCCGCCGTAGCTAATTCCTGCACCTAAATTGATAAACTCATCTTGGATATCTGCTTGCCAATCCGGAGCGCTAAAGCTCTGGCTACCAGCTTGTGTAGAGTCGATCCATTGCTGACCAGCAAAACCATAAGCCGATAAGTCTTTACTCAGCTGCAGGCTAATGTTGAGGTCGTAACCATAGTCTTGGGACTCGGTTAAACCGATAATAGTCACGTCATAATCATCAATCGCATAACGACCGACCAGATCGATACTCACCCAAGACAGCGGTGAATGATTTAGCTTAAGCTCAACTGCGTTACGGGTACGATCCGCAAGGTAGTACTTACGCATCAAGATATTATCTTCAGATGAAGTTAGTTCATTCACTTCATACTCACTGCCACCACGCACGCCGTGACTCGCTTTAACATTGATATTGATGTTATCGAATGCACTCACACTGAGTTTGGCCCACAGATTGTTTTCATCAGTCTGTTCGCGTTCACTGTAGCTGCGGTCGATCTCTTTTCTGTCAAAACCTGCCTGTATCCGGTAACCGCTGGCAAGCCTGTAACTGGCATTCACTTTATAGGTGTTACGCTCAATATCCTGAGGCACATTTTGTTTAAAGGCGCCGCTTAGCGCGTTATAGCTGTATTGAGTGAACTCCCAGCTTGAACTCTTATTGTCTCGCTTTGAATGATCGACACTGGCACCAACGCGCAAGCGATTGCTCAACATTGAGCTCACAGCAAAACGGCCATCTAAGGTTTCAATTTCACCATCCCAGCTCTGTAGCGGATTGCCACTCATTTGGATCAGAGAGTCATCTTGAATCATCCGACCTGTCACCAAACGACCGGACATGACAGTGCGATCGAGTTGGTATTGACCTGAAAGGGAAATTTGATGTGCTTGATTATCAGGGGCTGCCGAGTAAACATCACTCATATAGGGCAGGCTAAGATCTTCGATACTGTTGCTGTAATAGCTGCCAAAATAGCTCAGCTCGGTTAGCCAATTCTCACCCGCTAGTGAGGCACCTGCATCAAGTTGCTTAGTGGTCGAGTCCACGGGCAGACCAAAATTAGTTGGACTTGGCGCAACGAAACTGGCCGACTGGTGGCCCGTTTTCTCCTCCTGACTAAAACGCACAAAGGTGTTATAAACCCCTTCACCGTAGCTCAAACCTATAACTGACTTTTCACGTTGCAACGCAAGGTCGAACTGATTTGGATACACGCTTGGGGTTAACATGCCGTCGTTTTGCCACAGTTGACTACGCACATCACCAGCTTCAAACGTTTTTATCGCCTGATAATCCAATTCCAGTTCATACAAGCCCGATTTACCCACCTTGATGTTGGCAAAACCGTTATCCATTCCCAGTTGATGCGCCTGCATACTCGCTTTATAGCCAGTATCATTGATAAAGTGCACATCACCACTGACCGCGGCAATCGCGCCCTCTTCATCAGAAGATAAAGCATTACCGGCATGGGCATCTTCAGGACTGTTATAACCCGTAAGCAGGGTGACTTTTCCCGAATAACCCGTGGCAGATACACAGCGATTACACTGATACTTGTCCATGTTGACTAATTCAGTGTTGGCATTGCCCACAGCAAAATTAGCCCCAATAGCCGAGCCTGACATTGCCAACAGAGACACTGTGATGATATTCAATTTAAACGTCATAATTTAAGCTCCAATTATCTCTGAAACAGGCTGCCAGAAGGGTGGTTAGAACCGTGGATCTTGTTATGGCAATTTAGGCAACTCTTACCACCACCAAACGCATCCATTCCAGGCTCAGGCACTACACGGCTAGCATGACCATCAGGTGCGTGGCACTGCTGGCATAGCTGAGGTGCACGGCTGTTGAGCATGTCTTCATTCACACTGCCGTGGGGGTTATGGCAAGTAACACAGTTTTCAGTTACCGGCGCATGTTCCCACAACACAGGGCCACGCTTTTCCGCATGACAGCTGTAACAGGTATCATTAATTGTTGGCTTATTGAGTGCGCTTTCATTCATAGAGCCATGGGGTGAATGGCAATCGATACAGGTCATCTGATCCCACTTTAGAGGATGGGATGAGCGCTTATTCATATCGGCCTTCTCTTTGAGATGACAAGAGGCGCAGGTGTCGTTAATCAGCAGCTGATCCAGAGCCGGATCTTTAGCGCTGTGCACGTTATGACAGTCAGCGCAGGCTATCTCTTCGAGATTATGGGTGCTGGTATGCCATGCCATCTGTTTAGGATCGTTATGACAACCCTGACATACACTGTTTTGCGCCGACGGAGAAAGCTTGCTGTCATCACCAAAGGCGATCATCGGTTCTTTGCCGCCTTCATTGTGCTTACCTTGAGGTCCATGGCAGGCTTCACACTGCAGACCTGCCATCGGTGATTGCTTGTTATTCATTGCACCGTGAGCACCATCAAAAATAGCCATTACAGCTTCATTCTTGCGGTGGCACATAAGGCATGAATCCGCACCTTTAGGAGAATATTGCCCTTGAGCAAATTTTTCAGTGAGCTTTTGCTCAAGCTCAGAGCCAGTGAGATTATTCCAAGGCGTGGCATTCACGCTAAGAGATACACACGCAAGCGCGGCAATCCCAATTAATACCTTATTAAAAATACGACAAATCATTAATCGAACCTTACATAATTAACACAACAGTTAACTCACCAATTTGAATCGGAGGCTAACCAGTTAAGATGTCAGTATTTTAGGGTAAACAAATGAATATTCTTGATTGTTAAATTAGGCTGAAACAAATTTGAGATAAGCTCAATGAATATACAAAAAGTGTGAACTTGCACATAAGTAGATTAAGAATGAATCTTATTTATATTCCACCACGACTACAAATAACCATATGAATAGTATGGCTATATATTAAAAATGATCAAAGCCTCAAAAAGCATATGTTAATTTTCATAAGGTGACATGTTAAGTAAGCAATTGTTACTTAAATTGCAATCAATGATGGAGATCAAATTTATGATAAATATTTTTAAAGTAGATTATTGACAACTATACATACCAATACACAGCCAAACCGATAAAATCAGGCATTAATTAAGCACTGATCACTGTTGACGTTTATTTATACCGCTTCAGATCTTATTCCTTAAATATTCTCATTATTTAAGGATTGCCTAATTTAACGACTAGCATATATATCAATACCTATAAATATATAATTGACGCACTCGACTTACCTCTTTACCTTGTTTTAATTGTTAATGAAATGGTTGCGAAAACCGTTGCCTAACCGCTCTAATTCAGCCTAACAGAACGCTTTAAGTGAGCATCACACTAACAGTGTGAGCTATTATCAGGGTTAAACAATTTTCCTTTAAACTCATTAGGGGTACAATATAGCCATTGAATCTAGGGTACCTATCCATGCAAATCAACAAGACTGCTGAGCTGAACCTATTATGGGGCACGCTTATTTTAGAAGAGCTCTCCCGTTTAGGCGTACAACATGTGTGTATGGCACCGGGCTCTCGCTCGACGCCTTTGACCTTAGCCGTCGCGAAGCAGACTAAATTAAAGCAACATCTCCACTTTGATGAACGTGGACTCGGATTTATGGCCCTTGGACTAGCCAAAGCCAGCCAAGCACCAGTGGCCATTATTACCACCTCCGGCACCGCTGTTGCCAACCTCTATCCTGCTGTGATTGAAGCCTGGCTAACCCGCGTTCCCCTGATTGTTTTATCCGGTGATAGGCCTCCTGAGCTTATTGATTGCGGTGCGAATCAAGCTATCATTCAGCCGGCTATCTTTGCTCAATATGCTAAGCAAATAAACCTACCGACACCGGATCTGGCGATACGCCCCGAGGCACTGTTAAGTTTGCTGGATGAGGCGATTAGTAATCAAAGCCAACCTGTACACATCAACTGCATGTACAGGGAGCCGTTATACCCCTCCACCATGAGTGCTAACTTTACTCAATATTTAAGCACGTTAGGCAACTGGCAGCACACTAGTCATCCCTATAATCAGTATGGAAAATCCTGCCTAAGCAGCCTACCAAGCCAAGATGCCATGATGCGTTTTGTCCACGGTAAAGGGGTGATCATCGCAGGCACACTCTCACCAGAGCAAGACCCTGAAGTCTTAGTCGCACTGTCTCAAAAGCTAGGTTGGCCACTGCTGACCGATGCACAATCCCAATTAAGACAACATACAGGTGTGATTGGCAATATTGACCAACTCTTGCATCAACCTAAAGCTAAAGCCCTGTTGATGCAGGCTGAGCGTGTACTTGTGATCGGTGGCCGCATCCTCTCTAAGCGCTTAATCGATTATCTTGCTGACAATAAGTGGAAGAGTTACTGGCAGGTGTTACCTGAGCAGATGAGATTAGACCCCAGCCACAATGCTAAGCAGATCTGGCATGCCAGTGTCGAAGCGATTACGTCACTCTCATGGCCACGCTCATCGGATGCAAATTGGGCGCTGCAACTTACCTTGCTCAATGACGGACTGGAAAAGCTATTTGAACAGCAGATAGACAATGCAGAGTTCGGTGAAGCTATGGTGGTACGCGCCATTGCAAAAAAACAGCACAAGCAACAACAACTCTTTATTGGCAACAGCTTACCTATCCGCCTGTACGACATGTTCGCCCCTATCACCACAGAGTATGGTTCTATTTTTACCAATCGTGGCGCATCTGGTATTGATGGACTGCTTGCCACGGCTTGCGGCATAGCCAGACATCAAGGGAAAGCAACAACTTTACTTATCGGGGATATCTCTCAACTGCACGATCTCAATTCTCTGGCCATTGCCAGAACGAGTAACAGCCCGTTAGTGATCGTTATATTAAACAATGATGGCGGTAACATCTTTAATCTGCTGCCTGTGCCCGACGAGAAACTCAGAAATGATTACTATCGTCTCGCCCATGGACTCGAGTTCGGTTACGGCGCCGCCATGTTCGGCATTCCATACAACCGAATAGAGGACTTGGAAGGCTTCGAAGATGCCTATCAAGATGCCATCGAATACCATGGTGCTTCCGTTATCGAAGTCATTGTCGAGCAAACCCAAGCCAGCGATCAAATTGCCCGCATCGCCAGTTGGATCAAGCAAAGCTGATGAAAATGTCCAGAACCACAACCGTGTTAAAGCAAAGCTAATGCTGGCGCTGTCATGTCACGGAGATAAAGCCAAACCCGCGCTCGTCATGTTACATGGCTTTCTGGGTAACCAAGCTGACTGGCAAGACATAATCGTACACTTAACTGAGCATTTTTACTGTGTTTGTGTCGATCTACCAGGTCACGGTAAAAGCCCATCAATATCACTCCCTACACCGGGGTTTAAGCAGATTGTCGAGCAGATTCAAATCGCTATCGACTCACTTACCATAGAAAAGTATCATCTGTTAGGCTACTCACTTGGTGGGCGTATCGCCCTGCATTTGGCTCGTGACCATACCGATAAGCTCCTGAGCCTATGTGTCGAATCATGTCACCCAGGATTAGAAACCACTGAAGATAAATGGTTGAGAGCCCAGAATGATCTCGATTGGAGTCATAAACTCGCTAACTTACCTCTCGATGAGTTTCTCTCGCAGTGGTACCAACAAGGTGTTTTCGCCGAGCTCTCCAGCGAGACTCGCCAACAATTAATCGACAAACGAAGCCACAATAGCAAAGCTGGCTTGCTCAGTATCTATCTGGCAAGTTCACTGGCTCAGCAAGCTAATCTTTGGGATCAGCCTAATCTTATCAAGATCCCTTGCCACTATATTGTCGGCAGTGATGACAACAAATTTCTAGCCTTAGCCACACGTTGGCAGCAAGGTTCGCCCATTAAGGTACATACAGTGAAGCAGGCTGGTCACAACGTTCATCTGGCCGCGCCTATCGAGTACAGTCGTAAGCTAATCCAATTATTAAGTGAGGGTAAACTTTGAAGATCAAGGCTATAGAACTCTATCAATACCTACTGCCATTAGACCTATCTCTCCCCGTAGGCAAGCAACGCATTGATATCCGCAAAGGTCTAATCCTTAACGTTGAACTCTTAGATGAGACGATGACATCTCATATCGAACAGGTAGAGATATCTCCACTATCGGGGCTCGATATCGATGGTAACCCGATCACTGGGTTTAGCCGTGAGGATCTGGAGCAGGTCATTAACGAGATAGCGCTGAATGTGCCACAACTTATCGGGAAGTCAGTAGATGACTTACTCGATCTTTGTGAAAAGACGCAGCTGCCCTCCCTCGCTTTTGGCTTAAGCTTGCTTCACGCCCAATGCAAAGGTCAATTAATCGGTCATCATCTCTCTTTGCAAACCATGAAATCTGTGCCACTTATCTATCGTGCTCAAGATGAACCCGTCAGTGTACTTCACGAGCGAGTCCGCTCATTAGCGACAACAATTCATTCGATTAAAGTAAAGGTGGCGCAAACCTCGCTTGAGGAGGAGATAAAGCTCATTCATGAGATTTTAGCCATACGCCCGGATCTCAAACTCAGGTTAGATGCCAATAGAGGCTTTACACTTAAACAAGCCATCGAGTTTGCCGCTTGTTTGCCAATGAGTGCCATAGAGTACATTGAGGAGCCCTGCATTAATCCTCAAGATAACCAAGCCTTTTATCACGTCATCGAGATGCCTTGGGCCCTAGATGAAAGTTTAAATGATCCTAATTATCAATTCGAGATGCAGGATGGACTTGTCGCCTTAGTCGTCAAACCTATGCTAATTGGCAGTCTTGAAAAGCTACAAAAATTACAATCAGAAGCCGAGCATGCCGGTGTTAGGTTTATCCTCAGCTCAAGCTTGGAATCCAGCCTTGGCATAAGTGCGTTAGCCAAGTTAAGTCAGATTATGAGCCCAGATGAGATACCAGGACTCGACACCCTAAGCGCATTCAGTGCCGACATATTGATCACTTCAGGCAAACCTCATCTGCTAGGCTTAGACTCACTCACTCTGATAAATCAATATCGATAGGTAATCACTTGGCCACTGACAGCTCGGAGTTACGTACTCTCTCACCACTGCATCAAGCCGCGGTACACTTCCCGACACATTCGGCGCTTATATGGCACCAAGATGGAATAAGACTAGCGCTAACTTATAAAGACCTCAGTCAGAAGGTCATTGCTCTCGGTGAGCAACTTAACGCTCAGGGACTATCAGATGGCGATCGGTTAGCCTGTATCGATAGTAATTCAATCGAGTTGATCATCCTCTATTGGGCCTGTATTGACACAGGAATACTCTTTTGTCCACTTTCACCGCGATTTCCTATCAAACAAATCGCCAAACTCATTAAACAGCATAGACTCAATTATATCTGGGCAGGTGATGAGTACAGTCCACCGTTTTCACGCCACAAGTCATCTCAACAGCCATCACCTGTTAAGCTATTTTCAGAGCAGAGCCTTTCGACCGCAACACTAAAACTCGACTTTACAACAAGCAGTTTGAATTCGCCAATTAAGATAGATCAGCACAAACTTGCCAATATCATCTTAACTTCAGGCAGTAGCGGTACCCCTAAAGCCGCAGTTCATAGTCTGGCAAATCATCTCGCCAGTGCTCTGGGATCCAGCGCCCTTATTCCACTTCACGCTGGTGATGGCTGGTTTTTATCACTGCCGCTATTTCATATCGGCGGATTAGCCATCATTAACCGCTGCGCGTTAGCCGGCGCTACTGTTGTAATGCAAGATAAGGAGATAAACCTCCCAACTCAACTCAGCCAATACCCTATTACTCACCTGTCACTGGTTTCGACCCAATTGGTACGTCTGCTTGAGGCCGAGTTCGATGTAAATACTACACCTTGTCTAAAGGGAATAAGGTCTCTGCTCCTTGGCGGCGGCGCTATATCTGTTGATCTGATAGATAAACTGAAGACTTTGTCGATCAGCAGCTTTACCAGCTATGGCATGACTGAGATGTCTTCGCAGATCACCACCGGGCCAGCAAGCGACGATGGCAATAGTGGGCAAACGATCTTTGGCAGAGAGGTCAAAATACGCGATGAGCTAATTTATGTAAAAGGTGAAACCCTATTCTTAGGGTATCTAAATTGGCAGGGAAATCAGCCTTTGCTTGATCTGCCTTTGGATGATGAAGGCTGGTTTGCCACCAAGGACAGAGGTTACTGGGACAAACAGGGAAGTCTGCACATCTTAGGTCGAAGCGATAACATGTTTATCTGTGGTGGCGAGAACGTACAACCTGAAGAGATTGAAGCAGCCTTAAAACAACATCCAGATATAGAGGATGCCATCGTGTTTCCGCAAATTGACAGTGAATTTGGCAACCTACCCGCTGCCATCATCAAATTTGCAGACCCCGATCAAGGCTTTATATCAAGAGGACCAGAGAGTAAAACATTGACGCAGTTTTTACATCTGCACATTGCCCGCTTTAAACGACCACGAGTTTACTACCCATGGCCAGAGATCGAATCGGTTAGCTTGAAAGTACCTAGAAAGCAGATTATTGAGGCGGTGTTGAAACGGAACCAGATCCTAGGCTAGATTGCTAGCAGGTTCTAGGTTCTAGGTTCTAGGTTCTAGGTTCTAGGTTCTAGGTTCTAGGTTCTAGCATGAATGTTCCAGACATAATACCAATCAGTATAAAGATTTGATCGCTCAGCGAGAGTTTAGCGGTCCTGAGGCAAGGCAACGAATGAACTCATAAGGGAATAACCATTATGTCATCCATTCGCCTTGAATTAGTTTGCCAAAAAACACTCTGAGTAGATCAACTTCTTATACTGATTGGTATAAATCCACTTGACCTCCACGGATGGAGAAAATGTCGAAATGATGTAGGGAACATCAGGCGCCCTGCGATCGGGGATATTATTTAAAACGAGAAGTCCATGTACAAAAAAACCTGCCGAGGCAGGTTTTAATTATTCGAACTTGCCGTGTAATACCAATCAGTATAAAGATTTGATCGCTCAGCGAGAGTTTAGCGGTTCTGAGGCAAGGCAGCGAGTGAAGAGCATAGTTATTCTACGGTTAAGCTCGTTAACACAGCATAAGAACCGCTAAAACTCGCCTGTAAGGAGTGTTTTTGGCTGCCTATTTCTGCGTTGAATGAACTCACAAGGGAACAACCATTATGTCATCCATTCGCCTTGAATTAGTTTGCCAAAAAACACTCTGAGTAGATCAACTTCTTATATTGATTGGTATAATTACGCTTCCATTCGTCCTTTAAGCTTGTTCATCGCATTCTTTTCAAGCTGTCTAATACGCTCAGCAGACACTTGATACGTTGCCGCTAAATCTTGCAAAGTTGCTTTATCTTCGCTTAACCAGCGTTCCTGCAATATGTGCTGACTACGCTCATCGAGTGTTTTGATGGCGGCCAAAAGGCGAGCTTGGTTATTCGACTCTAAGTTAGCATTCTCAACTTGAGACGCGAGATCAGAAGAGTGATCTTCTAAATAATGAACCGGAGAAAAATCTTGCTCATCATCGTTATCGCTCGCAAGATCAAAAGCAGGATCTTGAGCAGCCATACGTGATTCCATCTCGGTCACATCGGCTTTCGACACCCCGAGATTATCGGCAACCATCCCCACTTCTTCGTCACTAAACCAGCCAAGACGCTTTTTAGATTTACGAAGGTTAAAGAACAACTTACGTTGTGCTTTAGTGGTCGCCACTTTTACTATGCGCCAGTTTTTTAGCACATATTCATGAATTTCAGCTTTAATCCAATGTACCGCAAATGAGACAAGACGTACGCCCACATCCGGGTCGAAACGCTTAACCGCCTTCATCAGACCAATATTGCCTTCTTGGATAAGATCCGCTTGCGGGAGGCCATAACCTGAATAACCTTTAGCAACATGTACCACAAAACGTAAGTGAGACATAATCAGCTGTTTCGCTGCCTGTAGATCACCAGTTTCTTGTAATCGCTTAGCTAACTCATGCTCCTGCTCAGGCTTCAACATCGAGATGTTGTGCGCAGAGTGGACATAAGCTTCTAAACTACCGCTTCCGTGAGGAACCGTAAGCGCCATTGATTGATTAGTCATTCATGCTCCTACATTTCTTACTTAAAATTCTAACAATTACAGTGAACAACTAAAGTTCACTTCTGGTTATCTCTTCTTAATTCAAATATAAGGACACAGCTTACAACTGATTTCTTACAATAAGATTAACTAAAAAATAAACCAGCTTACCTTTTAGACTAAAAAGGCAAGGTGACGAACTATCCTAGATTTGACAACTTATGTCAACCTCTGACATTTTATTCGAGGGCTATTTTTGCTCTATGGCAATAGACAAAGCAAATGAAACTTAGTTCATAAAATAGCAAGTGTCATCAAAGATGATAAAACTTATTAGTTATACCTAAGCCACTTCGAGTATTAGTCCAATGAAAAACCAAGATTTTATGAAGGTTCAATAGTCCTTAAGTGTTGGCGTACTGATAAATAAGATCCTAACCAACCAAGAAAGGAAGCCAGGCAAATGAGCTGGCCCAACTCAACCAGAGTTAAGGTCTCCATATGCAACTGACTCCCGTACAAGCCCAAGAGCTCCGCCAACGCGCTATCGAGATACAAGACCAGTAAATTAATAATGATCCAAGCAAGCATCCCACCGATAACCCCATACCAGATCCCTGTATAAAGGAAGGGACGTTGAATAAAGGCCTCTGTAGCGCCCACCAGCTTCATCACCTCTATTTCGGTGCGACGATTCATAATCGCCAGACGAATAGTATTACCTATTACCAGCACCACAGCTAAAACAAGTAAGGCCGCAATAGCAAGCACGGTACGCTCTAATAGTCTAACCACAGCTTGAAGTCGCTCTAGCCACTCAATATCGAGTCGACCAAAGCTCACCTCTGGTTCTTGCTCAAGTTTTTTCAGTAATTCACGCGCACCAATGGGGCTGGAATATTTAAGCGTAGGCGTAACGGTAACTACCGCAGGCAAGGGATTGGTATCCAGATAAGAGATAGCCTCACCAAACCCGGATAAACGCTGAAACTCCTCCAGCGCTTGATCACGATTAATATAGTTAACCTCGCTCACTTCAGAATAGACTTTCACTCGACTGATCAAACTCTGGATCGTCTTCTCACTGCGAGCATCATCAATAAAGAGCGAAATTTCTGCGGCACTATTCCAAGATTGCGTAATGGACTCGGCATTCTTGACCAGCACCTGCAAAGCGGCTGGTAAACTTAAACTGACACCCAATACAGCCATGGTCATCAAGGACGAAACAGGATTACGCCACAGCTCACCCATACTGGCCATTGCATGTTGTATATGACGAATGAAAAACATCACTATACGACCGGTGAACGGCAGTTTACTTCTGACTAACTGAGGCTTTTTGCTCATGCTATTCCCGAGGTTAAACGTTAAATGCGTTTGTTGAGCTTGAAGGCAACTCATCGCCCCCCAACACATGCCCCTGCTTAAGGGTCAAAGTACGGTACTTCATTCTGGCGATCAGACCTAAGTCATGGGTAGCAATCAAAACCGTGGTGCCAGAATCATTAAACGTCTCAAACAAACGCAGAATATCCATCGACAACTTAGGATCTAAGTTACCCGTAGGTTCATCGGCCAACAACAAAGGAGGTTTATTGACAATCGCACGCGCAATACCCACTCGTTGTTGCTCACCGCCCGACAACATGACTGGGCTATGACGCTCCTTGCCATAGAGGCCAACCATGTCTAAAGCTGCATGAACTCGCTTTTTGATCTCACCATGGGAGAAGCCTTCGATAACCAGAGGCAGCGCGACATTATCGAACACACTCTTCTCCATCAATAGATGATGGTTTTGGAAGATCATGCCGATATCGCGCCTTAAATAGGGCACATCTTTGCGAGATAGATCAGCGATATTGTGGCCATTGATCAGCACGCGTCCGGCGTTGGCTCGTTCAATAACCGTGATTAACTTGAGCAAGGTACTCTTACCTGCACCCGAATGGCCCGTTAGAAAGGCCATCTCGCCACGTTTGAGATGAAAGTTTACATCCGACAATGCTTTCTGTCCGCCAGGATAAACTTTACTCACTTGCTCAAATTGAATCATCTAGGTTCACTGTCCATTTTATTATTTGAACTATTTTTTCTCGTCACTCTCTTGGGTAAAGAGTGCATCGATAAAGTCTTTCGCATCAAAGGTTCGCAAATCATCAATCTGCTCACCGACGCCAATATGACGAATAGGAATACCAAACTTATCAGCTATCGCAAAAATAACGCCACCTTTAGCGGTGCCATCAAGCTTACTGATGGTAATGCCGGTCACACCAACGGCTTGCTTAAACAACTCAGCCTGACTAATCGCGTTCTGTCCAGTGCACGCATCTAAGGTTAGCATCACCTCATGAGGCGCATTTTCATCTAGCTTTTTCATCACTCGAACGACTTTCTTAAGCTCGTCCATCAAGTGAGTTTTATTCTGTAATCGACCCGCTGTATCGGCAATCAAAACATCAACGTTACGAGCCCGAGCCGCTTGCAAAGCATCAAACAATACAGAAGCACTGTCTGCGCCAGTATGTTGAGCAATAACAGGAATATTGTTTCTCTGGCCCCACACTTGTAACTGCTCAACCGCGGCAGCACGGAAAGTATCACCTGCTGCTAACATAACCGATTTCCCCTGAGCCTGATACTGTTTAGCTAACTTGCCAATCGTCGTGGTTTTACCAACGCCGTTAACACCCACCATCAAAATAACAAATGGACCATCGGCACTTTCAGGTACCAGTGGGATAGAGACAGGTTCTAATGTTTTTTGCATCTCTTCACGCAACAGCTCATACAAGGCTTCGCCATCTTTCAATTGTTTACGACTGGCTTGTTCTGTCAAATTCTTAATCAGGCGCGTGGTGGTTTCAACCCCCACGTCAGCGATCAACAGCTGCTCTTCTAATTCCTCGAACAAATCATCATCGATCTTCTTACCTTTAAACAGACCGATAAAGCCGCTACCAATGTTTTCACTGGTACGTTTAAGCCCACGCTTAAGACGAGCAAAGAAGCCCTCTTTTACAGGCTTAACCTGAGGCTCAGGTTGACGTTCTTCATCAACCGCAGCCTGCTGTGCAGCTTCCACTTCAACACGAACCTTCTCTGCTGCTTCGGCTTCAATGCGTGCCTGCTCTGCTGCTTCGGCTTCAATGCGTGCCTGCTCTGCTGCTTCGGCTTCAATGCGAGCATGTTCTGCTGCTTCAGCTTCAATGCGTGCCTGCTCTGCTGCTTCGGCTTCAATGCGAGCATGTTCTGCTGCTTCAGCTTCAATTCGAGCCTGTTCTGCTGCTTCGGCTTTAATGCGAACCTGCTCTGCTGCTTCGGCTTCAATGCGAGCCTGCTCTGCTGCTTCAGCTTCAATTCGAGCCTGCTCTGCTGCTTCAGCTTCAATGCGAGCCTGCTCTGCTGCTTCGGCTTCAATGCGAGCCTGCTCTGCTGCTTCAGCTTCAATTCGAACCTGCTCTGCTGCTTCAGCTTCAGCTTCAATTCGAGCATGTTCTGTCACTTCAGCTGCAACACGGGCTTGCTCTGCTTTTTCGGCTTCAGCATGTGCCAAATCTAATGCATCAACACGCGCCAACTCTACCGCTTCAGCTTCAAGACGTGCTAACTCTTGAGAATCTGTTACATTTTCAACTTCCTGAGTGTTAACTTCGTCTGTCGACTTATCTTTGCGGAACCAGGAAAAAAAACCTTTCTTTGCCATGTGAATTACCGATACTCAACTAACTTTCATTTCAAATGCAGGGCGCCTAAGCCACTCTACATTCATCTAATTTGGGGCACATTATAACCAAAACATGGATGCAAATATGCAGCAAAACCCTCGATTTTTCGCTTTAAAGCACAGGAATACACCATTTAGACTTTCTTTGAGTTAAAATGGCGGTCTATATACCCAAGCCACTTCCAAGATGCTGGATTCAGCATGCCGAAAAAGCTTGAGGATAAATAAGCGAGACAGTCTACCACTTTCTTTCTTCAGGCAAAATCGCAGTACCAATAACAACCAATATTTAAGTTAACAGGATTGAGATGGCTAATAATCGACCTTCTAGCGGTCAAGTGCGCATAATTGCAGGACAATGGCGTTCAAGACGTTTACCCATTCACGATCTTGAAGGGTTACGACCAACAACCGATCGCGTCAGAGAGACACTTTTCAACTGGCTAGCAGGCGATCTCGCTGGCGCTCGTGTACTCGATTGCTTCGGTGGCAGTGGCGCACTTTGCCTCGAATCCCTTTCCCGATACGCAAGTTATGCCAAGGTGTTCGAGTTACAAGCCAATGCAGCACAGCAGTTAGTACAAAACTTAAAAACACTAAAATGCGCTCCAGAGATAGCTGAAGTAGTTAAAGGCGACACCTTAGCGTTACTGACAGTACAACCTACTGAAGCTTTTGATATCGTCTATATAGATCCTCCTTTCAGGAAAGCACTAGCCGAGAAAACCATAGCACTACTCGAACAACATAACTGGCTTAAAGAAAACGCGCAGATTTATGTGGAAACCGAAAGTGAAATCACTCACCTAAGTGTTCCTGCAAACTGGGTCCAACTGAAAGAGAAAAAAGCGGGCCAAGTAATCTACCGCTTATATCAATATCAGCCTTAAGAGAAATGTATGAAATTTATGATCGCCGCAGGTAAAGCCATTACGCTAGTAGCCTGGTTTATGATGGGCTACAACCTAGTTATGCCATTTGAAGGTGATATATCTTTGATACTTAACACCTTACTTCTATTAACTTTAGTGATGCACAGCATACAAACGCTTATCTTTCACCGTCTGTTCAAAACTCTTTTACCCTTAACACAAAGCGATTACCTCAATGTCTTCGTCTTCGGAGTATTTAGCCTACTATCTTATCGAAGAGAAGTGCTAGCTAAAATAACTAAGCCATAAGTCTAGGTTTTAAGAATGTTAAAATGAATCGGAACACACCATAAGCCAATTACGAACTAGTTTCATGTGAACCATCTTGTTATATTAATAAGATGGTTTTTTACTGTTAAATCGTCCTACCCCTTAATTTACCTCCTAAGTACCACACCAGAATTAAATAAATAAAATCATATATCTAGGTTAAAAACAAACCTTGTTTATTGAGAGTTAATTAATACACATACGCCTCTATAGCAGTCACACTAACCATATAATGAAGATTTTTGCCATTAACAATCAAGACTTGCATCAGTTGATTTCATAGCGAAAGCGCAATAAAGCCAAAGCCAGCCATTGTTGACACAATGTTTCAAAATGTTACGTTTTGCTCAGCCTTTGACTTAAAACTGGATTGTTATGCGCCCTACTTCATGGATGATGAAGCTTCTCTTCACTGTATTTTTTCTATTTTCTTTTCCTGCTAATTCAGTTTCAGGCCCAACAGCCCCATCACTTACTGGAACAAAATATTCAACGAGTGTTCAGCTCGATTGGAATTCCATAAATAGCTGTAATGCCACATCTTATGAGATTCAAGAATCGACCAATGGCAGCCTATGGTCAACAGTTTACAGTGGTGCAGGAAATTCTGGAGGTGGCAGTACGGGCTTTGCTCGCTCGGCGAGAAAAGCCCGTGGTGGTGGATGTAATGTTATAGGTGGTGGACCACGATTTATATCACTTTCTAGCAGAACAAATGCAGTTTACTATTACAAAATTCGTGCCTGTGAATTGGGTCGGTGTGGCAGTTATGGGACTATGTTACAGCTAGGACAACCTACTTTTATCCCTGCACCGACTAGTATCACAGTCCCAACTGGAACTGAAAACGGCAACTTTCTGGTCTTTTGGAGCACTGTTACAGGTGCTACTAGATATGAATTACAACAGCAGTTTAATAATGGTAGTTGGCTCGAAAAGTACAGTGGGAATGCTCTAGGTATTGGATCATCTCCATCAAGTTCGGGCAGCTATAAGTATAGAGTAAAAGCTTGTAATAGTATTCAGTGCAGTAGTTGGCAAGCTTCCTCTCCAGTATCAGTGATCCTTCGCCCCTCAGCACCATCTAGTATAACAACTCCCTCATTCGATTCGAACGGAAGCTATACCGTAAGTTGGTCTTCAGTATCTGGTGCAACTTATACATTATCTGAAAGTGTCAATAGTGGCGCATGGAGCACAATAAGTTCAGGGTCTACTAATCTCAGTTTTTCTGTTTCAGGAAGAGCAAATGGATTCTATAAGTATTCAGTAAAAGCCTGCAAGTCAGGCCTTTGTAGTTCAGTAAGAACGTCTAATAATGTAGAGGTATTGCACGCTCCATATACAACTGTAGTTACAACTCCCAGCCTATCCACGGGTGTCTACGACATATCTTGGAAGCCATCAGTAACTGCAACTCATTACGAATTATCAGAAAAAGAAGAGGGAGGAAACTGGAGAACGATAGGGTCACAGATAACGGGGTTGAGTTATCATATAACAGGGAAAGAATCTGGGATTATTTATTATAAAGCCAGAGCATGTAATCGTTCTGGCTGTAGTGCTTGGAGCGCAGTAAAAAGCACACAGGTTCTACATATTCCTTCATCACCAGCATCAATTTATGTTCCAACATCAACAGTAATAAATGGCATTATCCCAGTGAGTTGGTCAGCTACAGGGGAGGTCACTACATATACATTACAAGAGAGTAGAAATAATGCCAGTTGGATAACGGTAAGTAGCTCCATAACTGGAATTAATTACTCTAGAACTGGCCGAACAAACGGTACTTATAAATATAGAATACGTGCCTGTAATGCATCTGGTTGTGGAGGTTATCGAACTTCTGGAAACGTGACGGTTCACTTACCACCACCAATACCAACAAGTATGAATGTACCAACCTCAACGAGCACTAATGGTACTATTGCTCTTAGCTGGGCTACAGCAAGTACAGCAACCAAATACACCTTACAAGAGTTAAAATCTGGTGGTAACTGGGTAACTCTTAGCTCAACATTAACGACCACAAGCTATTCTCGTACAGGTCGAGACTCGGGGGGCTATACCTATCGTATTAGAGCTTGTAACTCTTCTGGCTGTAGTGGTTATCGTGCATCTGCCGTCACTTATGTCGTCAAAACACCAAGCTCAATCTCAGCTCCCTCAAATGATGCCGATGGGGCCTACTCAATCAACTGGACAGCAGTTTCAGGCGCAACAGGTTACCAGTTAGAACAAAAGGTTGGCTCAGGCGGCTGGAGCAGCATTTACACTGGCACCTCTGTTTCTAAAAGTATTTCGGGGCAAACAAACAATACGTATCAGTATAGAGTTAAAGCCAAATATGGCTCAGTCAGTGGTGGATATCGAACTTCATCTGTTGTCACAGTCTTGCTACCACCTCCAGTTCCATCAAGCATCTCAATTCCAACGTCAACAGTAACCAATGGTAGCTTTACTATTAGTTGGTCTGCGACTTCAACCGCCACAAGCTATACCTTGGCGGAACGAATTAACGGGGGTAACTGGAGTTATACTACTGTTTCTGGTGTAAGCAAGTCCTATTCAGGTAGAGGAAATGCCTCTTATCAATACGCGATAAGAGGATGCAATACCTCGGCTTGCGGTGGCTGGAAATATAGCGGCACATTTAACGTGTTAAACAAGCCCGGTATACCCAGTACAATTACGATACCATTGATCAACTACACCTCAAGCTTCGCTGTCAGTTGGTCTGCCGTTAATACAGCAACCAGCTACACACTAGCTCAAAGTGTAAATGGTGGAGGCTGGACCCATGAAACAATAAACGGCACCAGTAAAAATTATATCAACCGCACCAATGCGACTTACCGTTACGCTATCAGAGCTTGTAACTCCAGTGGTTGCAGTAGCTATAAATACTCAAACACGTTTACCAATACGCTTTCCCCTTCATCAATTAGTGTGCCTTCAACCAGTACCAGTGGTTCATTCACAATTAGCTGGGCTCAAGTAAGTACAGCCACAAGCTATGCACTGCAAGAGAGTGTGAATGGTGGGACTTGGTCTACTCTCGCATCATCGACAGCAATAAATTACAGCCGAACTGGCCGTCCAACGGGGAGTTATAAATATCAAGTACGAGCCTGTAATACCTCTGGATGTAGCGGCTGGCGTGTATCTTCATCAATGACAGTACTATTGCCACCTCCTGTTCCAGCTAGCCTCTCTGTTCCTACGGTAACAAACACTAATGGCGTGATAGAGCTTGCTTGGGCCGCTTCAACAACGGCAACTGAATATACATTGCAAGAGCAGAAGGATGGTGGTGCTTGGGAGTCCGGTACATTAGCAGCCACCAGCGATACCCGCGCAGGAAGAACCAATGGTAATTATATTTATCGTGTAAGAGCCTGCAATACCTCGGGCTGCAGTAATTGGCGTACATCATCGACTGTAACTGTGCTGTTGCCGCCTACAGCTCCTGACAGTATCTCAGTACCTACTTCTACGGTAACTGATGGCAATGTTGATATTAGCTGGGCAGTAAGTTCAAGCGCCACCAGTTATAACCTGCAACAAAATACGAATAATGGCACTTGGACAGCCTTAGTTTCTCAAGGAGGAACAAGTTATGAACAGGTGCTGAATGTCGATGGCAGTTACAGTTATCGAGTCAATGCGTGTAACACATCGGGTTGCAGTGATTGGAAAACATCACCCTCTGTAACGGTTATTCTACCACCAGCTTGGAGACAAACGGAACTCGTATCAGTTACAGATACTGGTGGTGGTAACACAGCCCCATCTGAGACTATCGATTTAACGGCTTCTGTCTTAAAAGGCAAGGCAGGCGTTTCCGGCGGCCAAGCCAGCTACCAAATCCCTATCGACTTGCCACCTGGACGCAACGGTATTCAACCTAATGTCGCTTTAAGTTATAACTCACAAGGTGGTAATGACATAGCTGGTGTGGGTTGGTCGCTTAATGCAGCTTCAGCCATTAGTCGCTGTGGTGCAACCGAGGCTCAAGACGGTTTCACCCGCGCAGTTACCTTTAATGCCGATACCGACAGACTCTGTTTCAATGGTCAGCGACTTATTACCTTAAGTAGCAATGACAGTTATGGCACCAGTGGAACCGAATACCGCACCGAGATGGACCGCTTCGTCAGAGTGGTGCAATCGGGGGAAATTAATGGCTCATCGACTAGCTTTACAGTGCATCGCCCTGATGGCTCACAAGCAACCTATGGCAGCAACGCTAATAGCCGCTTCGTGCTTGGTGATTTAACCACAACGTTAACTTGGAAAGTAACCCAAGAGTCTTGGGCCGATGGTAACAACACTATTGATTATGAATATGATACCAGTGTGGCTGGTGAGCATCTGTTATCCAAAATTTACTATACCGGTTCAAGTGGATCTCACGGGGATAGAATTGTTGAGTTTATCCATGAAAACCGAACCGATAATCGTAAAAGTTATATGGCAGGTGGCCAATTAATCACTCAACGTCGTCTTAAAAATATCAATACCTATAGCGGTACAAGCAGACAGATAGCTAAATATAAAGTGGGTTACGGACTGAGTGATGCCAGTAAGCGAAGTTTGCTTAAAAACGTGCAGCAATGTGGTTTTAATTCAGGTACAGAGCAGTGTAGTCCACTCACTCGTTTCTCATGGTCTGAAACTGCGAGTAAGGTTGTTTTAGGTGAATACACTGTCATTGATGATGGTATTTCTAAATACCCGTTAAGGGGACTGAGTGGTGAAAAATTCCAAGCAATATTACCCTTTGGTGATATTGATGGCGACGGTACATTAGATTCACTGAGTTATTACACCTCTGCAGAACAAGCAGTGATTAGAGAGCACGAAATAGAGCTCAATAATAGCGCCTTTGACAATCTAACTTTTAGTACGACAACGGTTATGTTTGATGCTAATCAAGATGGCAAAACAGATAACTTTAAAGTAGATGCTGGATACCTGCACATTGCATTATCAACCACTGATGGCATAGGTCCATTTTTTAATACTGGTGTATCAATGCCGGAAATTAAAGATGCCCTGTTAAATGCAGCAGATTACAACGGAGATGGATGGCCTGATTTAATTATTCGAAAAGGTCAGCAACCAGCCTACTCTAATGCCAAGCTGTATCTATATCCCCATAGTGGCAATGCTAACTCTCCCTATAGTGAAAGCCAACGCCAGTTAGTTCATACCTATGGCTACAACGCGAGTAACCCAGGCTCTCCATTTGATGGTATCTCATTTGTGGGCGACGCCGATGGCAATGGGCTGCCTGATATACTCATTACTAATAAAGTATTAGAGAATGCTTTTGGCGTATCAAGCTCTTGGCCTCGTACTTTCTTGTTAAATCAAGGCGGCAGTTTTTCAAGTAAAAACTTACCTTACCTAAGCCGAAATACCGGGATAGACAGTGAGCTATTTGAGTTCATGATGGATATCAACGGCGATGGTTTAGTTGATTGGCTCTACTGGGAGCGCAATGAAGCTAAGCCCAATCAACCTAATGAACTTTGGTATCGCCTCAATAACGGTAAAGCAGAGTTTACCGAAGCGGTAAGCTTTAACCAAGCTGTGCTTGAGTCCCGTTCATATGCAACGTTGGCAAATAATGCTGGTGAAGAGTCCATTGAGTTCAGTTTTCCTAAATATTCTAGTGCGTTTAAAGTAATGGATATTGATGGTGATGGAGTTCCTGAGCTGCTCACTCCGGGAGAGCGCCTTCTTGAATCGTGCGGCAAAATCTATCACGGGACAGTCCTAAAGCAGGTTTGTGGCGATGAGATATACGAACAATATCAAGTTGCTCATACGCCAGGAGTCAACAGACCCATTCCCTTAGGTTTAGATAAAAGCATATACCGATATAATGCGATAAAGTTTGAGTTTAATGCTAATGGCCAAATTGAGCCAGTGACGGTTAACACCTCTTTCATTGGTACCCCACAAGCATCCATGGTTGATATGTTTGGTGACGGCTTAGTCGATATGCTGTTTGTATTTAAAACGCATGTTAATACCGCTATTTATCCCAACCTTGCCTCAAGTAATTTAGTTGCAGAAGAGGGCCATTATATTTCGCGTAACTACGGAGCTGGCAACGGCAACAGTTACTCAGACTACGCAGCAACGGACTACCTAAAATCTGTCACCGACGGCATAGGCAATCAAAGCTCGTGGCGTTACCGTCCTCTCTCAACTGGCGAATCCAGTGCAGGTCAACCTGAGATGTACCACACCGACCATGACTATGTCGGCGATGGTTACATCCACTTTGGCTCTAGCATGTATGTGGTGCAATCCTTTGAGCAAAGTAACGGCGTAAACGGCACCAATGAGACCGAATACGGCTACAAAGGCGCCATGTATAACCTGCAAGGCCGAGGATTCACCGGCTTTAGGGAGATAATCGAGAAAGATGTCGCGCGAAATCGCGTCACTACTAGCGTCTTTAAACAAAAGTTCCCCGAGGTCAGCCTACTAGAATCCCAAACGGTTAAAATCGATGGCACGACTGTTGCGACAACACAGCAGACTTGGGCCGAAAATCCTCAACACAATATTAGCGGTGTCTATCACAACATCAATACCAGCACGGTCACTCATAGCTATGGCCTAAGCGGGTCTAGTGAGCAGCGCTCCAGCGTCGAGCAAACCATTGCTACTGCCGATGTCACTGAGCATGGCAATATCAAAAAACGCATCAAAACCGTCACCGATTATATTGATGGCGGCGCTAACAGTTACCAAACGGTGGTTGATACCGTGTTCATCCCCGACACAAATAACTGGTTCCTGGGTAAATTCGAGTCTAAAACCACCACCACTAGCGTCACGGCGCGTGGCTGGGCGAGCGACCCCTATGCAAATACGGACACCGAGCAGTGGCAAACCTTCACCGTCGACAGTTGGGATGCAGAGCACCACAAACCAACTCAAGCGACCTACACTGCCAGCAGCAGTTGTAGTCGGGTAGAGTCGACTGCGCTCAATAGTTATGGCTTACCGACACAAGTCAGTGTCACGGGTGATAGCAGTAGTTGTGGTGCATTAACGGCGCGAAGCACCTCATTCACTTATACCAAAAACGGCAGCAGCCAAGCCGATGACGGTTACCAGCCCTATAAAGTCACTAACGCTAAGGGGCATGTGACGACCACTGAATACGACATGGGCTTAGGCGTGCCGACTAAGGTTACCGCGCCAAACAGCATCATCACCCAAACTCAGTATGATGCCATCGGCCGCCCTGTGCAGATGAGCCAAACTGGCAGCCCAACAAGATACCTAAGATACTTGTTAGCCTCCAGCGGTAGCCATGCACCAACACATGCCAAACTGATGACTCGCACAACATCTGCAGGTATGCCAAGCCAAGAAACTTACCTAGACAGCCTAGGCCGCAGTCTGCGCAGTGCAACTCAAGCATTTGATGGTAGCAACTATCAATATCTCGATAAAAAATATGACAGTTTAGGTCACTTAACCCATGAATCTCTGCCCTATTACGACGGCAATACGCCGGAATATACTATTTTCAGTGGTTTCGATGGCTTCGACAGACCAACGAGTCGCAGTTTACCTAATGGTGAGTCAGGCGGCTTAATCTCCACCTATAGTTACACAGGCCTTAAAACCGATATCAACGTTGAAGGCCGCACCATGTCACGCACCTACGGCATGCAGGGGCTGCTCTATGAAACCATCGATGCCGCAGATAACAGTAACCGATTCGCCTATGACGGCGCCGGACGCCCCTTGGTGATTCAGGATGCCAACAACAGTAAGATAAAGGCCAGCTACAATGGTTTTGGCCATAAGACTGAGGTTGATGACCCTAACCAAGGCATCACCACCTTTGGCTATAGCTCCTTAGGTGAGCTCGATACCCAAACCGATGCGAACGGTGTCACTCAAACCTTTGCCCTCGATACACTAGGCCGTATTACCAGTAAAACCATCACTGGCAGTAATGCCAATGGCACAGCCAGTTACACTTGGGATACCCTTAAAAAAGGCATGCTCAGTAGCGAAAGTGAAAATGGCATCAGTCGAAGTTACACCTACACAAGTAATCTGCAACTGGCCACAAGTTCAGTCACCGTAGCCAGCAGTCACGGTGGTGACAATGTCACGCGCACCGTCAAACATCAATATGATAGTTTCTACGGTCGCCCTAAAGCGTTAACCTACCCTAACAACTTAACCCTTGAGTATCGCTATAACGATACGGGGTACCTCAATCAAACCCGCAATGCGGCATCGGGGTACATCTATCGCACAGTGACCGACATGGACGCCGCCGGTCACCTCACTGGCAGTCAGATGGCCAACGCACTGTTAAGCCAAAGCAGCAGCTATAACAGCGAAGGCACCATGGCCAGCACTCAAGTCACCAGCAGCTTGGGCCTACTGCATAATCATTATTATGATCAATACGACAGTTTTATGAACCTAACGGCTGAGCGTAATGCGGTTAGTGGATTAGAGAAGAGCTATGCCTACGACGACCTCAACCGCTTGGAGCAGTACAGCTTTAGCAACGCAGGCTTCGCCATCTATGACAATCCGGTTAAGTTCGCCGCTACTGTCGATTATGGCTACGACGCCGTGGGTAATCTGCTTAAAAAGTCAGACTACAGCGCGAGTACCGCTAATGCCTATGAGTACAATAGCAGTTGTGTTTCGGGCAGCAATGCAGGCCCTAATGCCGTCTGCGCCATCACTAAACTTAATGGCACTAAGGTCAGCTTCAGGTACGACAGGCGCGGAAACTTGATCAGTGGTGACGACCTCACCATGACCTACAATGCGCTGGATAAACCCTTAACCATTAATGGTCGAGGCCCGGATTCTAGTAATAATAGTAATACCAATACAGCCTTTGTGTACGGCAGTGACAATATGCGCGCCCTGCAAACACGCACAGTCAGCGGATCTACTACTAAGACTCACTATGTCGATAAGCTGTTTGAAACCGACAACGACGGCAGCTGGCGCGCCTACATCGCAGATATTGCCGTGCTCAGTTATACGCCGCAAAAGAGTCATCAACTGCTCTATACCCTACGGGACAGACTCGGCAGTGCTACCACTATGGTGGATCATCAGGGCAATGTGATCAGTCGCCGTTATTTTGATCCCTTTGGTCGCACGGCAACCGCCAGTGTCTCTGGTAGCTTTGGTGACTTGCTCGATACTAACCGTAATCGCCGCGGCTTCACCGACCATGAACACTTGAATGAGCAGAAGCTGATTCATATGAACGGTCGGGTGTACGATTACAATATGGGTCGCTTTATGTCGGTGGATCCCTTGATTCAGAGTCCGACGTCGACGCAATCGGTGAACCCATATTCGTATATAATGAATAATCCGCTGGCAGGGACGGATCCGACAGGGTATGAGGCGGAGGTTACTGAGTACAAGATAAAAGTCTCCACCACAGGAAGCAACATTAAACAAACGGTGACAGCTACAGTTTCTGGCTCAGGAGATAAAACCACTGTAACTTTCTCTGGTGGGAATGGCGCTGCACGAAGTTCGGCTAAAAATGCAGTTGCTGGTAAACTTTCTGGCGCTGGGTATCAAGTTAATGATATTGGAAGTCAAAAAGCAATATCACAACAAAGTTATGGAAATGATGCTAACTTTGCTAAAGGTTATAGCTCAGTAAAAGGGGATATGACTGGTATTCTCTCGATGACGCCTCTCGCGACAGCAGTTGATACCGTTAAAGGTGTGATTGATGCGAGTGGTGAAGTCATCGATGAGTACAAAAACTCAGGGCTTTCTATGGCCACTGCGGCAGTGGTAGCTAAAAAAGCGGGCGAAGTAGCTGTTGATGTTGCGCTTAAAAAAGTTAGAATTCCTGATGTTGCAAAGAGTGTGTCACCAAAAAATGTTCAGCAATTTGAATCGAAGAGAGCCGCTTTGCGAGCCGCAAAAAGAGATGCAGGAATACCAACAAGTCAACCCCATACAACACATACTAAGAACCTAAAAGCTGACGGATTAGATACACGTAGAACCGCTACAGAGTATGATTTTGGAGGAGGAAGAAAAGTTCAAAACCATCCTGCAGGTCATAAGTTTCCTGATGGGGGACAGTACGATAAATCTCATTTTAATAATCACGGGACAGGCGGAACAAAGGGGCATTATGAGTACTAATGTTATGAACAAACTTTCTAGTGAATATGTTCTTAATGTAAAAGATAGTAATTATGAATTTAATCGATTTGATAAGGCAGCTCTTAGAGGTGTAGTCAGTGTTCTGAAATTACTAGTTAATACGGTAAGCTATTCTAATTGGAGAAAGTCAGCTCTGATTTTTGATGCTGTCGTTGAAAGATATTCATCGAGTGGATCTGACGTTTATTGCTTCATTGCTAGCCCCGTTTGGAAAACGGATACTCGTATAGTTAGGCATTATGGATTAGGTCGAGCGTTGAGTAAGGACTTTAGGCTTGGGCCACTTAATTTTTTGTTTGAAAAAGAAATTGTCAATGATCATGATGTTATTTTTTATGGCGTCGTAAAGCTAACTTCGGCAAATGCGGGAAGTATATTCAACTTATTATCAACAAGTGAAAGTGGGGTGTTGTTTTCAAGTTTGGGCCCAAATGACTCTAATTTTAGTTTGTTAGTTAAAGATCTAGCTATGCTTGTGGCTGCTAAACCTAAAAGCCTAACCTTTAATTTGAATATTGTTAAGGCCATAAATTTGATCTTAGATAGAGATTCAGAAGCGCTTTTTCCTTATGCATGGGAAGAAACAGGTGAATATCACTTAGATATATTCCGAATTCAAGACATCCATTAAGGAAAACCAATTAACGGTGCCATCCATAATAACTTGCGGTATTGCTAGTGGCTACGGTAAATATGTGCCACCCATCGTTAATGATATGAACGGTCGGGTGTACGATTACAACATGGGTCGCTTTATGTCGGTGGACCCTTTGATTCAGAGTCCGACGTCTACGCAGAGTATAAATAATTAACGGTGCCATCCATAAATAATTAACGGTGCCATCCATAATAACTTGCGGTATTGCTAGTCGTTACTAAGCTTATTTTATTAGATGATAATTGTAATAAGTGAGTAGTTATGCCGCGGCCAAGAAGAACTCAAGTCAGTATCGAAGACACGCCCGCATATCATTGTTGCAGCAGAGTTTCTCGCCGTGCATATTTATTTGGAGATGATAAGTATACAGGCAAAAACTATGACCACCGTCGTGGCTGGGTAGAATCGCAGTTACTTAAACTTGGTGGGATTTTTGCCATAGACATAGCGGCTTATGCTGTAATGTCTAATCACCTGCATGTTGTACTTCAGATAGATATTTACCAAGCGAATAGCTGGACAGAGTTGGATGTGGTGACGCGCTGGCATCAACTGTTTAAAGGTACTGACATCACCCAAAAATTTGCTAAGGGTGAGGTGATCGCTGACCATGAAGTCAATCAGCTGAAAAATGTAATTGCGGAGTATCGAAGTAGGCTGAGTGATATTTCTTGGTTTATGCGTTGTCTCAATGAGCCGATTGCCCGCATGGCAAATAAAGAAGATAAGTGTACAGGAAGGTTTTGGGAGGGGAGGTTCAAGTCACAGGCCTTGCTTGATGAGGCAGCCCTATTAGCGTGTATGGCTTATGTCGACCTAAACCCCATTCGCGCTAAGATGGCCGAAACGCCAGAAGGTTCAGCACACACCAGCATTAAAAGGCGCGTAAAATCTGCAATCAAAGGCGAGCAGCCTAAAAGCTTGCTGCCATTTGTGGGTAATGAGAGTAACAATATGCCTAAAGGATTGATGTTCAATGTTAAAGACTACCTTACCTTGGTAGATGAGACAGGGCGTATCATAAGGCATGATAAACGAGGTGCAATCAGTGCACAAAGCCAACAGATTTTGACTAGGTTAAATATCTCAGTAGAAAACTGGCTTAAAATCACCAATGAATTTGGTAAACTCTTCAAGGGGCCTGTTGGGACATTGCAAGAGGTGACTCTATATTGCGAACATCTAGATAAGAGACGACGACATTACAGTCAGTCGTGCCGACACTTTGATGATTCTTAGCGGCCAAAGGTAGCCGACAAGCCCTTATAAAACAGCTAACGTATCGTGCTCAACTCTGAGCTATTCATTGTGCCTGACATGTTGTTTTACCCACCTTATATCTTTCAAAAATCATTAGTTTTATCTCAAAACTTCAATCGCTCTTAAAAAATACGTTCAGACTGGCAAGATTGCATGGCTGTAGCTTTAACAAGGGGGTTGTTGATAGTAGTATTTTAATATGGATGGCACGGTTTAATTTATGAGCACCTGAACGAGCAAAAGCTGATCCATATGAATGGGCGGGTGTATGACTATAACTTGGGTCGCTTTATGTCAGTGGATCCTTTGATCCAGAGTCCGACGTCGACCCAGAGTGTTAATCCGTATTCGTATATAATGAATAATCCGCTGGCGGGGACAGATCCGACTGGGTATTGTACAGCAGCAACTGGCACGCGTATCAAGTCATGTGGAGATTTGAAAGTTGACGTTAAAGTTGATGGAAAAACGGTTGGTTCAGCTGTTGTAAAAGATGTTAACTTTAAAAATGGTGCTGACGTCAGTTCTGCAATGTCTGCTGGAACAGGAAAAATAGCTAGTGCAATAAGTGATATTGGCAGTCCTCAGCAGAATGCTCAAAAAAATGTTGATAATAATGATAACCTTACTTCTGAATTAGCTACTGGAATGGCATTTGGCTCGGCAGTACTAGGTGGTGTTGAGAGTTTAACAAATGGAAAGACTTTAGTTCCCCCTATGGGAGATTTTGAATCATCAGGACAATCTAGGGGACTAGGTAAATTAGAAGATACTAAAGTTGGCAAGATTAATCAAATATCACTAAAAAATGTCACTCAGTTTGCTTCAAGAGCAGGTGGTCTATTAGGGGTGGCTGCTGTGGTAGTATCAGCGAAGGCAAATAGGGAAGCTTTCGAAAAAGGGTACATTACAGCCGCTGAATATGAGGGGGAAATTGCCGCTGATACAGCAATAGCCCTTATCTCTATGAGGGGCGGAGCTGTAGCTGGAGCAGCATATTTTATTGCTGATTATGTTTTTTCCAAAGATGATGTAAACGGCATTATTATGATTAAAAGATCGAACGTTAAAGCATTTGAAAATACTCGATCAACACTTCAAGAACTCGGAAGTGATATGAAAGGTATTAGGCGCGAATATGATAGCACCCCTGCTAGTTTCCTTCACAAAATGTTAGGTGTTCAAGAGGTTAGTCATTAGGAGGTGAAATGTATTTTTTGCGAAGTTTTATAGTTGGCGGCTATGCATATTACAGAAAGAAAAAGCTTGAACACGGTAATTCTGTGACAATGCTAATATTACCTGTATTTGGATTGCCTACTTTAATTATAGCAGGGGTGGTCTTTTATATATCTAAAGACCTTTCTGCTATTTTTGATAAATATGTATTCGAGCTAATATTCATGTTTTTAGCTGTTGGGCTATTAGCTATTTATAAGATGGAAAAATTCTTAGAAGCATACCAAAGTGAAGAGATGTTAAATACTCTATCAAGAGATATTCATATTCATAATGTAATCGTTTATTCTCTAGTTGCTGTAAATGTTTGTGTTTGGTATTTTCTAAGGTAGAGGAAAAAATATATAAGATAAGATAAAGGGGTCAGAGCCTGAGGGAGCCCCACGAATTTAATAGCATGCTTGTGGAGCCCTAACTAAATTCTGCAGCGTCTCAACGGCTGACAACCAGTGAGATCTCAACAGCTTCAAGTGTCTATCTTTGTACGCTCTTAATCCAAAAGAAAAAATAGGTGCCACCAAATAAATATGTGCCACCCATCGTTAATGGCGTAACTTTCTTCCCCCTACTAAGCTTTGATTATTGGTAGACACGGGAGGTTGTTATGCCACGCCCAAGAAAAACTCAAATTAGCTTAGAAGATACCTCTATGTATCATTGCTGTAGTCGCGTCACTAGAAGAGCATTTCTCTTTGGCGATGACGCTCTTACTGGCAAAAACTATGACCATAGACGTGATTGGGTTGAATCTCAGTTACTTAAATTAGCGAGAATTAACGGTGCCATCCATAATAGCTTTTTTGAGCAAAGTAATGGCATAGGCAGCACCAATCAAATAAATAATGCCACCCATAGTTCATGACGCGAATAAACAAAAACCGCATCCCTTTCGAGATGCGGTTTTCGTGTTATTAGGTGAGTTGGCCGATAAGCCGGGTCTTGTCGTGGACAGTTATTCATCTAGGCCTGCAATCGCTCACAGGCTCAAGCGACCTACCCGGTTCCAACGCGAGCCGCGCCGTATGGAACCCTATTTGGTCTTGCTTCGGGTAGAGTTTACCTTGCTACGAACTATTACTAGCCGTACGGTGCGCTCTTACCGCACCCTTTCACCCTTACCCTCTTGATAAATCAAGAAGGCGGTCTCCTCTCTGCTGCACTTGTCGTCGGTTCACACCGCCCAGGCGTTACCTGGTACCCTGCTCTATGAAGCCCGGACTTTCCTCCCCGTTCTTGCGAACGCGGCAACTGTCTGGCCAACTCGGCGCGGATTATAGCCTAAGCGAAGTCAACACTCCATCAAAAATCTACCTTTCTAACTCGCCCGATTAAAAAGCGTTCTTTATAGGCCGTTTTCAAGACCGTATTTGTAGAGCGCGTTCTTTTTTAAACCATGGATCTGCCCAGCGAGTGCCGATGCTTTCTTTAAAGGCAGCTCTTCACACAGAAGCTTTAATGTATTAATCACCACCGTTGGGATACCTTTCTCTTCATTGAGACGATACCCATGGCACATCAGCACGATTTCACCTTTTTGTTGGTTAGGATCGGCTTTTACCTGCTCTAATACCTCTTTAACGGTTCCGCATAGGAAGGTTTCAAAGGTCTTGGTCATTTCACGTGCCATAACAATCTCACGATCTTCACCCAGCGCAGTAAGAATAGATTCTAAACTGTGGATAATACGATGTGGTGATTCATAGAAGATTAGGGTTCTTGGATCTTCCTTAAGCTCGGTGAGTTTATCGATGCGCCCCTTCTCTTTTGAAGGTAAGAAACCTTCGAAAGAGAAACGATCTGATGGCAGACCTGATGCACTCAGCGCGGTAATGGCTGCACACGCACCCGGCAGTGGGATTACGTTATAACCAGCGGCTCTGACTTGAGAAACCAAGTGATAGCCAGGATCGGAGATCAATGGCGTGCCAGCATCGGAGATCAAAGCAACGGGCTCTCCATTACTCAGCTTTTGAATTATCCAGTCGGCTCTATCCCGCTCATTATGATCATGAAGGGCTGTTTTTCTTGTTTCTATGCCAAAGTGGCTCAACAGAATACCGCTATGGCGAGTATCCTCACAGGCTATTAATTTGACATTGTTGAGTACATCTATGGCACGGGAACTGATGTCCCCTAAGTTACCAATCGGTGTTGGTACAATGTAAAGTGCGACCGCCAGATCCATATCTACCTCGGTTTGGCTACCACAAGACTTTCGTCAAGCGTAAGAGAAGGTTAAACTAGTGGTAGCATCTTACCAGAGTGAAGACCTGTGTTGAAAAGACTGAATACAACTAAATTAATTTCTATTGGGGTTTTAACCACTGTTTTGTTCGGATGTGGGACAACTCCTGCACCTGAAAAACTAAAACCAAGCCAGGTTTCCTTGGTAAGTGCTAGCCTGCAACCCGCGGATTACCTGACTCAGGCTGCAAATGCCGACAGTACTGAGCAGCGTACTCGTTACCTATTACTTGCCGCACACGCCTTTATTAATGAAGGCGATGCCAGTGCTGCAACTAAAACATTAAAGTCTGTTGAAAACGATTTAGGTCAAAATACTGAATTACTGGCGGAGCATAAATACCTAAAAGCAAGAGTATTAGAGCTGACTTCAACCTATGACGATGCATTGCGCTCACTTAATTACCCGTCTCAATGGAAATTAGCCGATTGGCAGATGGTGGCTTATTACCAATTTAAAGCACGTCTTTATCAAGCAATTAAGCAGCCAATTGAACAAGCTAGACAACTCAGTTTATTGAGTGCTTACCTGCCTATGGCTCAAGCGAGAGAAGTAAACGATAAGATCTGGCGTATATTGCAACCTATGCATGAGCAGACACTACTCGATTTTAGCAAGGACACGTCCACACCTATTTTTGCAGGCTGGTTACAACTCGCTTATATTGCCAAACATTATGCGATTAACCCAAGTGAGCTGGTGCAGCACCTTGGAAATTGGCAACATGCGAACCCAACTCACCCAGGTGCAGTCAAGTTACCGACAGATCTTGAAAAAGCACTGAACACTAAACCTTATCAGCCTAAAAATATTGCAGTATTACTGCCATTAAGTGGTAGCAGAGCCTCGGTTGCCAGCACGGTTAAACAGGGCATCATGTCACGCTACTTAAGCAACCCTGACAGCAATGTATCGATTAACTTTTTCGACACGGCCAAAGGGGCGAAAAGAGCTTATGAAGAAGCGATGTCTGCCGGTGCAGAATTTATCATCGGGCCACTTTTTCAATCCGAAGTCGAACAGCTCCAGCAACCGACTCTTGTTGCAGAAACGACAAAGCCACTAAATGCTGCACCGATAACGGATATTCAGAGACCTGCGAGTCCCGAGTCTAGGTATATACCAAATCAGGTCCCACAACTTTACCTTAACCATGTGGATGAGTTTACTCCCAGTGAAGATACGTTCTATTTTGCCCTGTCTCCAGCCAATGAAGCCAGTGATGCTGCAGATAAGCTTTTTGCTGACGGCATAGTAAATCCACTGATATTAGCCAGTAATAATGCCATTGGTCGCAGGATGACTGATAGCTTTAACAAAAGGTGGGCTGAGTTGACTAAAGAAACTGCTGAAGTTCATTTTTATGATCCCGGTGACAAGATGAAGGTCACAGTGCAAAAATCACTAGGCGTTATCGATAGTAAAGAACGAATCGCCCGCATAAAAGCGCTTTTGGGTAACAAGATTGAAGCTGACTTCAGATCTAGACGCGACATAGATGCTATCTATATGATCTCTGGCAATCACGATTTACCGCTATTAAAGCCTTTTATCGACGTTAACTTCAGCGTCTTTGCCGAACCAGTACCTCTTTACGCCAGTAGCAGAAGCCGAGTAGAGGACAGTTCAAGAAGTACAGCTCTAGAACTGAATAACCTCAACATCAGCGATATTCCTTGGTTGTTAATAGACAGCTCTGAAACCCAGTTAGTTAAGTCTTTATGGCCAACATGGAGTTATGGTCAGAAACGTCTTTACATCATGGGGTATGATGCCCTTGAACTTGTTGAAAAATTAGCCCAAATGCGCGCACTGCCCGGCTATCAGTTCTCAGGAAGAAGCGGTATGTTATCCGTATCTCCCGACGGTACTGTAAACAGACAGCTAAGCTGGGGACGTTATCAAAGAGGCAGTTTGCGTCCTCAATGATAGGTTTAAATGGACAATAAAAATCAAATTCCAAGGGTTCATGGTCAGGCAGGCGAAAACCTGGCGATGAACTATTTGATCGAGCAAGGTCTTAGCTTTGTAGAGGCCAATGTCAGATATAAATTTGGTGAGATAGACCTTGTCATGAAAGATGGTAAAGAGTGGATATTTGTTGAAGTAAAATATCGCTCGAAGGCTCAGTATGGCGGCGCAATCAATGCGCTAAGTACAGCTCAAATACGGCGACTTAGACGCGCTGCAGAGCACTATATACAGAGAAATAAGATCGATGCTGTTTGTCGATTTGATCTTATTGCAATTGATGCAGGCCAAGTACAGTGGCTCCCAAATGCTTTTTAAGCAAAATTAATGAGTTATGCCTTCAGTATTTCGGTACTTATGGCATGATAACACCAGATTTACAATGAAGGATTGCCCCATGTTAGAACGTATAAAAGACAGCTTTACCGAATCAATTCAAACTAAAATTGACGCTTCAGAGGCATTGCCAGAGTCTATTGCTAAAGCGGCAGAGATGATGGTGCACTGTCTACTAGGTGGTAATAAAATTCTAGCATGTGGTAATGGTGGCAGCGCCGGTGATGCACAACACTTCTCCGCTGAACTACTAAACCGTTATGAAATTGAACGTCCACCATTGCCTGCTATCGCGTTAAGCTGTGACACATCAACCATCACGGCCATCGCTAACGATTACAGTTATGATGAGATCTTCTCTAAGCAGATTTTAGCCCTAGGACAACCTGGTGATATCTTACTGGCAATCTCCACCAGCGGTAACTCTGGCAATATCATTAAAGCTATCGAAGCCGCATTGAGTCGCGATATGACTATTGTCGCATTGACAGGTAAAGATGGCGGCCCTATGGCTGGCCTACTAAGTGTTAATGACGTTGAGATACGCGTGCCTTCAAATGTGACGGCTCGCATCCAAGAGGTTCACCTGCTCGCCATTCATTGCCTTTGTGACAATATCGATCACACCTTATTTCCTCAAGACGAACAGTGATCTGATGCGATGAAACATGAGTTGTGCCGACGATTAAGCCGATACGACTCATCAAGGCTTTGCCTGCTTGATAAATGAGTAGCAAGCAATTACTTCACCTTATGGACAATTATGATGATAAAAACGCTCTCGCTAATCGCTATCATATTTATGCTGCAAGGCTGTGCTGGTGCCGTTATGGTCGGTGCTGTCGGTGGTGCTATGATGGTTAATGATGAGCGCAGTTTTTCGACTCAGCTCGATGATACTAACGCTGACTTTCAGATTGCCAGCGAGCTGGCAGCCCTAGAAGATGTGAAAAATCAAGCGAATATCACAGGGGTTGTCATGAATGGTAATGTGTTGATGATAGGTCAATCTCCTAATTCAATGTTAAGGGATAAAGCTATTCGCACCGTGCAGACCCTCAAACTTGGTGGTAAGATCCATAACCAGATCCGCATAGGTAACCCGACCTCTTTTACAACTCGCAGCAACGATGCTTGGATAACAACCAAGGTAAAAACCCGCATGCTAAACACTGATAACTTAGATACCACGCGTATTAAAGTGATCACTGAAAATGGTGAAGTTTTTCTACTCGGCATCGTTCCACGAGATCAAGCCGATCTTGCCGTTGATGTTGCTCGTAATACCGCTGGAGTGAGAAAAGTCATTAAGGTGTTTGAATCACCCAGTTCTTAGACACCAAGCCTATTTCTACCCTTGACCCATATGGATATGGGGAATGCAGTAAAAATATCTGGAACATCTTCTGCCCATGGTCTCTTTAATAAGAAGTCTACTGACACAAAAAAGCCGACAAATGTCGGCTTTTTAATATGAAAAATTCATTTAAATTAAACTAATAGTCCAATTTTCTCATATACCTTCTTCACAGTCACTTCAGCACGGGCTTGAGCTTTCTCAGCACCGTCTTTCATGACTTGATTAAGAAAGGTTTGATCTTCTCTAAATTCGCGATATCTAGCCTGTAGAGGCTCTATCATAGCGACGACAGCTTCACCTGTAGCCGCCTTTAGATGGCCATACATCTTGCCTTCAAATTCAGCTTCAAGACCGGCAATACTTTTACCCGATACGCCCGACATCAAGCTTAATAAGTTTGAAACACCTGGCTTGTTTTGAGTATCAAAACGCACCACCGGTGGCTCATCACCATCAGTTACGGCTTTCTTAATCTTCTTTAAAATCTTTTTAGGATCTTCAAGTAATCCGATCACGTTATTACGGTTATCATCAGATTTTGACATCTTCTTCAACGGATCTTGCAGCGACATCACCTTAGCACCATGTTCTGGGATAAAAGGCTCTGGTATGGTGAATGTGTCACCGTAGGCATTATTAAAGCGAGTCGCGATATCACGCGTTAACTCAAGGTGTTGCTTCTGATCTTGACCCACAGGGATCTCATTGGCTTGATATAGCAAAATATCTGCAGCCATAAGCACTGGGTAAGCAAACAAGCCGACGTTAATGTTACTCGCATGCTTTTGCGACTTATCTTTAAACTGTGTCATCCGGTTTAGCTCACCCATCTGCGCATAACAGTTCAATGCCCAACCTAGCTGAGTGTGCTGAGGCACCTGAGATTGGATAAATACGGTGCTCTTTTTCGGGTCTACACCACACGCTAAGTATAGTGCTAAGGTATCTAAACACGCTTCTCTAAGAAGCTTTGGATCTTGTCTTACTGTAATCGCATGAAGGTCCACGACGCAGTAAAGACAATCATGGCTATCTTGCATGGCTACCCACTGCCTTAATGCGCCCATGTAATTGCCTATGGTCAGCTCACCTGACGGTTGTGCACCGCTAAGTACTATGGGTTTTACTGGGTTAGTCATACGTTCTCATGCTCCATTACTTTTACACTATTATTCAAGAATTTTAAGATGTCACAAAACTGCTCACAGACGGCGTCTGGACTGCTTAGTCCGATATCTTCACCGTAGTTGTACCCATAGGTCAAGCCTATCGAGCTAATACCCGCTGCTTTTGCGGCTAAAATGTCATTTTTAGAGTCACCCACCATCAAAAGTGCTTCAGGTTCTAGTTGCCACTTAGTTAGAAGATACGTTAACGGTAAGGGATCTGGCTTCATCTTAGCAAGAGAATCGCCTCCCAATACTTCTTTAAAGTGATGATCTATATTGAAGGCCGCCAATAATGGCACCGCAAAACGATAAGGTTTATTGGTGACGACTGCCATGGAATATCCAAGCTCATCTAGTCGTGCTAGTACCTCTAACACGCCAGGGTAAAGTTGGCTATGTTGCTGTAAGTTCGCTTGATAATGCCGCATAAAAACCGGCATAGCATTGTCGAGAACATCCTCACTCACAGGCGCACTTAACGAGTGAGTTAACGCTCTTTGCATTAGCATCTTAGCCCCGTTACCGACCCAAGATCTCACCTGTTGTTCGCTACAACTCGGCAGTGAAAGCTCCTTAAGTGCCCCTTGAGTTGCTGCGGTAAGATCTGGCACGCTATCAATGAGTGTTCCATCGAGATCAAACGCAATCGCTTTCAGCTTATTCCATGATGTCATAATATACCCAAGCTACTTCAAAATACTCATTTCAGACTCTATGCTGGCAAGCTCGCTGCGCATCTCGTCAATCACAGTTTTGTAATCAGGTTGACTAAAGATCGCTGAACCGGCAACAAACATATCTGCACCAGCAGCCGCTATTTCGGCAATATTATCCACCTTTACACCACCATCAACCTCTAGACGAATGTCAAAACCACTGTCATCAATCAACTTTCGAACTTGACGAAGTTTATCCAATGTTGAAGGAATAAAAGATTGCCCACCAAAACCAGGATTGACTGACATCAGCAAAATGACATCTAACTTATCCATGACATGATCTAAATAATGCAGAGGTGTCCCCGGATTAAATACCAAGCCGGCTTTACAGCCAGACTCTTTAATCAACTGCAGGCTGCGATCAAGGTGTTCGCTCGCTTCGGGATGAAAAGTAATAATGGTAGCACCGGCTTTGGCAAAATCTGGAATAATTCGATCAACAGGTTTAACCATAAGGTGGACATCTATGTCAGCGGTAACACCATAATCACGTAATGCCTGACACACCATAGGACCAATAGTCAAATTAGGAACATAGTGGTTATCCATTACATCAAAGTGAACCACATCGGCACCAGCGTTAAGGACAGCATCAACATCTGCACCTAAACGGGCAAAATCTGCTGATAAAATAGATGGAGCGATAAGAAATGGACGCATAACATACTCACAACGGTGTCTAAGAAGTACATTATTCTACCTTTTGAAAACATAAGCCTCTAGGACTTATCCGTCATTTAGACATAATCAGATGAAAAAAGTCATACATATTTACGATATTATGATTTAGTTAAAAATAGTGTTTAAAATGTAATCTATTTTGCTATAATTAGGTGTTATGTTGGGTTTGTTTTATAAGGGAAGATAAAATGATGGGTGGTAAAAAGCTAATGGTAGGTGCAAAACCTGCAGCCTTTCTAGCGACTTCGGCGATACTTGTAGCCCTTACAGCTGTAGGCGCTCAATACTTCTCTCCTTCTAAAACAGCTTCTGCGTGCGTCTGCTCAACCGAATCAACTACAAGTTACAACTCGTCTCTGCCTGCTAGTCATCCTGGTAACCGTTGTGCTCGTCAGTCAAAAGAGTTGAATTGGGCTAATTGGTTTAGTGGTAGCAGTCGCTCAAATCAATTACATTTCGTTGATCTGCTAGAACTCCTCCATGGCCACACTGACAGTCCACTCGATGACGTAACCCTTAAAAACAATAATAAAAATAGACTTTAATGTTCGATAATATTTGGCGTTTATTTTCGAGTACACTTGCTGCATTTCTTGGCGTGCAGAGTGATAAGAACAGGCTACGCGACTTTAACAGCAACTCACCTGTTCCCTTTATCATTATGGGTATCGTATTAGCCGTTATTTTTGTCGCCACTTTGCTGCTCATTGTTAAGCAAGTGCTTGCTTAAGTGTTCGATCTCTCACCAATAATCCACAACGATTAAAGTACACTTTTACTCGAACGATATATCAGTCATTCTCACTGTGGTAACTGTCTTCGAGAAGCACATTAACTTTGCTTCTCTTCTAGCCTAGAAGGCTGAAGTTAATCATTCTCACTGTGGTAACTGTCATCATAAAGTGCCATTAACTCATCGACCTTCTTACGCGAACTCCCTTTCCGACTAATGTTTCGTTGAACCTGTATCGTCGCAAATGTCGCGCCGTGATAAAGCTCTCTTGTCAGTGGAATATCATGGTTACTGATCAAAACAGGAAAACCTCTATCTATAGCTGTGTGACGAGACTTACGCGCCAGCAAAGCTTGATCATCCAAACTAAAGCCAGCACCAACATAAGTCGTAAAGCTAGCCGTGGTTGAAAGTGGCGCATACGGCGGATCGCAATAAACAACATCTCCCTCTCGAGTCAGCTCAAATGCTTCTTCGTACCCAATACATTTGAACTCAGCTTTTTGGGCTTTTTCAAAAAAAGCATGGATCTCTTTCTCTGGGAAATAAGGCTTCTTGTAAGAACCGAAAGGGACATTAAATCCACCTTTACGGTTGTATCGACATAAACCATTAAAACCATGACGATTCATATAAAGGAAGTACACAGAACGAAGGAAGGGATCAGTACTTAAATTAAATTCTGCTCGAATTCTATAATACGCTTCTTTTTCATTCATCTGTGGCACAAATAGAGCTTTAGCCGCAGCTATATACCGCTCAGGCTCTCTCTGTACGATTTTATAAAGATTAATAAGATCTTTATTAATATCACACAGCAGATAACTCGAATAATCAGTATTCAAGAACACTGAACCGGCCCCAACAAAAGGCTCAACCAAACGCCGACCTTCAGGTAAATGCTCAGTGAGAGCTTCAATCAGTTTAAATTTACCACCCGCCCACTTAAGAAAGGCTCTCTGTTTTTTGCTCATCTAAATTGATTGAATACCAAGAAAAAAGAAGTCATCGATTGTACTCTCTTTATCAAGGAATATCACGAGCTGGAAGGCTATCTTGTATCTGATAATTCGTTAAATCTTTCCATTGTCGGATCCAAGGCGCTTCAAAGTGATATTTCACTACCATCTGCTTCGACTTCACACGGGCAAAGTTGATATTTGCATACTCACCAATCAAAACAACCCATACATTATCGTTACGAGCCACTAAAACATCTGGCTCATCGTGAAATTGCTTTAATATGTTATTTAGAGATTCTAGCTTCTTAACGCTAGCTAACTGCAGAGTAAAACCTTTAGGCCAAGGTTGAATAACATCGTGCTTAACCTCATACTTAAGGTTATCTAATGAGCTAAGTTCAGATGACTTGATCTTATTTAAGCCATCAAAAATATCAACTTGACTCATTTCGCTTGGTGAAAACTCAGCCTCAACTTCTATAACCTTGTTAAAAACGATATTAGCTTTCATTAGCGGACTCTGTGTATCTTCTGTCTTCAACCGTCCGAGTGTTGAAAGGGTTAAATTATCTATCGTCTTCTGTCCACTGGCAAGTAAAGCCTGTTTCACTCGATAACGATCCGCTAGAAGGTTCTCACCATATTCAGCCAGCCCGTAGTCTTCACTCACAGTATCCATAACTAAACGATCAGGCTTAGGCTTGTGCTCTTCTTGTACCTTACTAGATAAGTACAAATAACCAATAAGGGCTATAGAGCATATTAAAAATAGCAAGAGAGCTAGCCTATATTGCGGCCGTTTAGGTAACTCCTTATCCTTACCATGAAGAGATAATTCTAATAGATTAACCACTTCCTGTGGCGTTCCAGATTGTTTTTGCAATAGGGTCCTAACAATCTCTCTTGGAGTAAAGGGCACCTGATCACTGCGGCTAAGTAACGTATAGTAAAGAGCCTCTTTTTCTTGAACGGTAAGAGGATCAATATTAATAGAAAGTAAATTTTCTTGTTGATTTTCCGGTAGTTGCTCAACGATACGATAGAAAAACTCTTCTGTTGTCGTTAACGTAATAGAAACCGACTTACCCGAAATAGATAACTGACTAAGCACAATGCACTCAGCAATAAGCTCTATAGAAAGATGATGTGCATCATCGAGTACAATAAAACAAGATTGAGGAAGGGAACCTGCATACCTTAACAGCGTTTCAGGTAAAGGAGTTTCATCATCAAAAACAGGCTCGGTCAGTAACTGAACTAATATTTTTCGACGGATTTCACTATTATCACAATGCTTTGGACATAGAACAAGTGCAGAGCTAAACTCATCAAGCTCATTGATTAAGGAAGTAATTAATGTCGTTTTACCTGAGCCAGTTTGCCCTGTAACAACCAGCAGTTGACTCCCGTAGAGACTGACATGTTGAAGTCTCTGTAACAGGTTTTCTTGACTTGGTAATAAAATGGAATCTTTAAAAGTCACTCATACACCACACAACACTATGCGCAGCGAATAACATTTTCCAGTAATTCATCGCTCACTTCAGAATAGATCCCTGCTTGCCCTATCGCTTCAGGAAGAACTAATCTGACTTGACCTTTAAGTACCTTCTTATCTCGCCGCATATGCTTGATAAATTGTTCAAAATTCATCGAATCGGGAGGTGAAACTGGTAAATCAAATGCCTCGAATAACGTTACGATCCGACAAACAATTGACTCATCAATTAACCCCATCTTGCTTGCGGTAGATGCAGCAAGTATTGTGCCAGCTGCAACAGCCTCGCCATGTAGCCAAACACCGTAGCCCATTTCAGCTTCAATTGCATGACCAAATGTATGACCCAGATTAAGTAGTACACGCACCCCTTGCTCTGTTTCATCTTGAGCAACAATATCGGCTTTAATTTCACAACAACGTCCGATAGCATAAGCTAATGCTTCATCATCTAATGACTTTAAGCGCTCAACATTGTTCTCTAACCAGCTAAAGAACTCATGATCCCAAATAATCCCGTACTTGATAACTTCAGCCATTCCAGCCGCAAACTCATTAGCGGGTAATGTAGATAAACAGTCTGTATCAACCATCACTAATTTAGGCTGATAGAAGGCACCTATCATATTTTTACCTAAAGGGTGATTTACAGCAGTTTTTCCACCGACAGATGAATCGACTTGCGCCAATAATGTCGTAGGGATCTGGATAAAATCGATACCTCTTTGGTAACTTGCAGCAGCAAAGCCAGTCATGTCACCAACTACACCACCACCTAGAGCAATAAGAACAGTGTCTCTGCCTAAGTTTTGCTGCAGTAATGAGGTAAAGATACTATCCATCTGAGCCAAAGTCTTGTATTGCTCACCATCAGGTAAAATGACGGGCTCAACACAATCGAATAAGGACAGCTGTGATACTAGCTTCTCTAAATACAGAGGAGCAACAGTTTCATTTGTAACAATTAAGATTGTCTTATCTTGGAGGAAGCGAGCAAAGTGCTCGCTACAACTCATCAAATTCCGACCGATAACGATAGAGTAACTACGTACTCCGAGATCAACCTGAATTTGCTTCATTTTTCCACCTAGAAACCTAACTGCTCAATAATTTGATTTGCAACTACTTTTGCGCTCTGTTCATCGGTTTTTACGATGACATCTGCAATCTCTTCATACAAAGGATTGCGAGTTGCAGCTAGATTTTCCAAAACTTCTCTTGGATCATCTACTTGTAACAATGGACGGCGTTTATCTCGTTGTGTACGAGCAACTTGCTTATCGATTGTTGTTTCTAGGTAAACGACGATCCCTCGAGCAGAAAGATTGTTACGAATCTCTTTACTCTGAATAGAACCCCCGCCTGTCGCTAAGACAATACCTTGCTTCTCAGTTAAATCAGCGACTACCTGTGTTTCACGAACACGAAAACCCTCTTCGCCTTCGACATCAAAAACCCACGCTATATCCGCACCTGTACGGCTTTCAATCTCTTGATCGGAATCGTGGAACTCTAAGTGCAGCATCTGTGCCAGATGACGGCCTATAGTGCTTTTACCAGCCCCCATAGGACCTACTAGAAAAATATTACGTTTCTCAGCCATTGCTTTACGTCTGAATCTTATATTAAGTTTGCCTACGTCGATTTGAAAAATAAAACCGACCTTATATGTTACCTTGCTCTAATGAGACTTGACCCCTGATTATCTCAGTTAAACACCATTAAAGGCAAGTCATGTACCCATATAATTCAAATATTGTATGATTAAAAAATAAAAACCAGTACCTTAGGTACTGGTTTTATCTAATAATTTAGTACGTTTATATCTCTTCTGAGATAATTTTTGGCGTTACAAATATGAGTAGTTCTTGTCGCTCATTTTTATCTGTTGTGCTCCTAAAGAGAAAACCAACAAACGGTATATCGCCTAATACAGGAACTTTACTTACACGGCTAATCAAATTTTGCTGGTAGATACCACCTAACACGATGGTCTCACCGTGATCGACTAACACTTGGGTTCCTATCCGTTGAGTATCAATGGAAACGGCTTCACCTAGTGCTGTCGCAACTACTTTTCCCTGCGAGTCTTGCGTGATCTCTAAATCCAATATAACGCGATTATCCGGCGTAATTTGAGGAGTAACACGAAGCGATAAAACAGCCTTTTTAAAGCTAACCGTTGCAGCACCACTTGAACTCGACTCTACATAAGGGATCTCAACACCTTGCTCTATATATGCAGCTTTTTGATTCGAGGTTGTGATCCGAGGACTGGCGATTATCTCACCTTTATTTTCCTGTTCAAGGGCACTCAACTCCATATCAAGTATTGTTCCGTCGGCTAATTTAGCAACGTGGAATGCTATACTTGCTGCCGCTGCTGGCGCGGGAAAATTGACATTTAATCTGTCATTTATACTTGGTATTATGCCATTAGCAATATCTTCAGCACCACCAATACTGCCAGAAGTCCCTTTACTGCCTTGTTGGTCGCTTACTCCCCATTGAATTCCAAGATCTTCTGACACATCATCTTTCACCGTTACCATGCGCGCTTCAATCAATACCTGGCGGATAGGTATATCTAACACTTCAACTAATCTATGGATACTCTCTATGATTTCCTCTGTATCTTTCACGAGTAATGTATTAGTTCTATCATCAACCGCTACGCTTCCCCGAGCAGATAATAAACTCGAATCTTCACCTTTCAGTAATTCTGCAATGTCAGCGGCCTTGGCATAATTGATCTGAATAAATTCAGAATAAAGTGGGGAAAGCTCTTTAACTTCCTGCATATCCTTTAGCATCTGGCTCTCTCGAATGGCTATCTCTTCTCTTGGAGCAACCATTAAGATATTACCTTCGATTCGCTTATCTAATCCTTTCGTTTGCAGAATTAAATCTAACGCCTGATCCCATGGAACATCATCCAATCTAAGGGTTATATCTCCCTCGACAGTGTCACTGGTCACTAAGTTGAAGTTATTGTAATCAGCAATAATTTGCAGAACAGTTCTCACAGAGATACTCTGGAAGTTCAATGATAAAGATCTACCATCATATTTCTCTTCCTCTTGTGCTAAAAAGACACGTTCGGCTTTCGTTATACTCAACCTAAACAAATTGCCTTCTTGCACATAGCTGTACTCATACTCACCGGCAATATCGATTAAAAAACGTGATGTCAATTCCTCTTTATAGGTTTCAAAGCTTCTTACTGGCGTAGCAAAATCTTGAACATCCATCACATAAAGTAAATTTGACTCAATATCGGTATTATAAAGTTTGAGCTCAAGCTTAGCGCCAACTTGTTCAACATTGGCTGCAACCTTGCTGTTACTCAATTTTACAAGTAACTCTCCACCTCCCTCTGCTGTCCGCCTAAAATCAATATTGTTAATGGCATTAACAAAAGGATTTTCGGCAATATCATGTGACTCGGCGACTTCATCATTGATGGTTAGACTGTAGGTGTTACCTGATAAATGCCCTTTATAGGCTTTCACTTTATCAAGATCGACCACCAACCTCATGCTGCCACCGTCTTGACTCACACTCACTGACTCGACGCCAACGGTCTTAATCGGAAGCTTGCTTTTCTCTAACCCCGAAACACTCTCTTCAAAGAATAATATGATTTGAGCAGGTGATGCATTAAGCTCTATTTCAGGTGTTAACACTTCATCTTCAAATACTAATTGCAGCTCTAATTGATGATCAACAATAGCGTGATATTTAACGTCAACCAATTGATTCGCAGCTATTGCATCAGCTCCCCCAGCAACAGCTAAGACTACACAGAGTATAAAAGAGTATAAAGCTGGCTTGTCAAAGCTTATTTTTCTCGCGGCAGAAGATCCCATTATTCCCACATCCTTCGCTTGTTATTCACCAGTCAATTCCATGTTGCTAATCCTTTCAGTCCAGCAACCAGAACCATCTGGAATTAATTCAATTATTTCAACCTTTTGTGGCGTAACCTTAGCTATTCTTCCATTGTAGAGCCCTAGGTATTCACCTAACCCTAAACGGTATACACTGCCATCGTTGCTCTCAACTAAAGCCCATATCGTGTCTACTTCACTCAATGTGCCACGCATTTTTAAATTATCCAGCGCATAGGTTTCTAACCTTCCCTTGCGCCTTTTTAAATCAGGCTGCAAACAGTTTTTAGTAATATCGATAATCTCTTCAGTCAACTCCCTAGACGGAGGAACAAACGGACTGCGCATTAAATCAGCCTGATATGGAAAATGTTCAAACTTAGGCGCTTCTTTTAATGGCGGAATATGAGCGACATGCTGTGCTTTAGTCGTCGTCACAAATAGCTCTAAGTCACTTTTATCACCAACACAGCCCATGAGAACAACCGCACATAGTATAAGAAGGAGTTGTTTCATTACTTTGCCCCCTTCTTTTTATCTGGTAAGTCAGTGCCCTCTTTAAAACGATAGGTTTTTGCCAGAATCTCCATCCCTAGTCCGCCGTTATCTAACTTCTTTATAACGAAGTCATGCAAACTCACAATACGCGGTAACTTGGCAACCCCACTAACCAACTGTCCCAATTCATGATATTCACCACTGACAGCCATGCTAATCGGAAACTCGATATAAAAGTCTCGTTGAATCACCTCTCGCCAATCTAAACTGTCGATCTTTAAACCCGAATCGGTAGCGACAAAAGTAAGATCATCGAGTAAACCAGGCATTTCATTTTTTGAAGGTAGCATTTTAAGCAACTGAGCAAACTGCGCCTCCATAATCTCTAACTGTTCACGATACAACTTCAAATTTGCAGCTAACTGATACTTAGATTTAAAGTCCTCCCTAAGCGCTAACTCCGTTTGCTGCTCCTTATCAAGTAATGCCATAGCGTCTGAAAAAAATAAAAAATAACTCGCTACCAAAATACAGACAGATAAAATGGCCGCAAACACAACTTTGACCAAAGAAGGCCAACCGCCTACATTTTCAAAATCGATATCATTAAACTGATTCAGATCGAGATTCATCGACTCGTTCCTTGATCGGTCGAATTATATACCTCCTCAGTTTGCTTAATTGTGACCTTCAAACTAAAGCTCTGTAACTGTCTTAACTCTTCACTCCGAGCAACAATAGACTGCATTGTAGGATCTTGAAGCCATGGAGACGTTTTCACTTTCCTCATCATATTAGCAACATTATTGTTAGACTCACTTCGACCTTGAATCCATAACAAACTCCCCTTCTTCTCAATACTTGAAAGGTAGATCCCAGGAGGAACAATCCGCACGAGCTCATCAAGCACATGAGTCGGTAAATTTCGTGACTCCTGTAAATCAAGGATAATTTCAGTTCGACGTTCGATATCATCCTTTCTCGTTCTAATCTTTTTAATTTCGGCAATCTGCTTCTCTAACAACTGAATTTCAGTAGTTAGATATGCATTCCTAACTTTCTGGTTATTAGTCATCATCTCGACAAAACTTAATGAGAAATACACAACAAAAGAGGAAGCAACAAACACTAACGCTAAAATCCCAATGTAATCTTTCTTCTGTTTCTCTCTTGCCTCTTCACGCCAAGGCAATAGATTTATGTTCGCCATTGGGAGTAACTCCTTAGCGCTAGCCCACAAGCAACCATATATTTACTGATATCTGGTTGAAGTTTGTTTTTGATACTCTCATCGGCATGTAAACACCCTTGAAACGGATCTGCAATAATCGTATGTACACCTAATTCATTCGTCAGTAAATTAGCCATTCCTTCAAGTTTAGATGTCCCACCACATAAAATAATATGATCAACTTTATCTTTTCCGCTCGATGTACAATAGATCTGTAATGTCCGCTTTATTTGCTGTAAGAGTTGCGTCTGAAAAGGAGATAAAACTTCAAACATATAATTCCGTGGCAAGTCTCCCTCTAATTTAGCCTTCTCGGCTTGCTCATGTGACATCCCATAGAACGAAAGAATCGACTGAGTAAACTGTTCTCCACCAAATGCTTGTTCGCGAACAAAGCTAGTTTCACCATTTTCAACCACTGCGAAGGTCGTAATGTTGGCACCAATATCAACGAGAGCAACAATTTTACTCTCAGCACCTTCCGGCAACTGTGCCGATACGATTTCGTAGGAACGTCCTAAGGCATAACCTTCAACATCAACAACTTTTGTTTCCAAATTAACATCATCGAGAGCATCTACTCGCACATCAATGTTCTCAGTTCGACACGCGCTAAGTAAGACATCGACTTTAGTCGGATCACTGCTATTAACACTTAATGTTTCAAAATCAATACTGACTTCATCAAGAGAGTAGGGAATTAAATTGTCAGCTTCAATTTCAATTTGCGCTTCCATCTCCTCCTCATTTAATGCCGCATCCATATAGATGACCTTAGTCATAACAGCTGAACCCGATACAGCAACAGCCGCTAGTCGAATGCTTTTGGGAAGGGTGCGTCTCACTTGTTTTAACGATTCAACAACAGCATCAACATCTCTGATTTCATGATCATTGACAGCTCCCTTTTTTAAAGGAACAGCAGCATGACTTATTATTTTATAACCATCAGCTGTCTTGCTTAACAGAATGGCTTTTATTTCGTGGGAACCGATATCAATTCCAACCATCTGCGGAGCCTGAGGCTTCCATAAATTCGAAAGCATAATCTTATTGTCGCTTATTGTTATTGTTACAAGAATTAGATTAGCACAAAATCAACTTGTTATAGCTATTTGTACAGAATGTTTAGTGTTTTTACAATTGACTTTTTTTTGACGGCCATTTTTGCTTCACCAATTGCTTAACGCCTTATATACTGTTTGCCTAGCTCAAATTTTGGAATATTCTGGTGAAGTGGTTTAAACGTATAATTATCGCTCTATTTAGCTTAGCTTTTTTAGGCCTTGGAGCCATCGCTGCAGCTTATTTTTATGTGTTACCAGATTTACCTGATGTAAACATGTTAAAGACAGTAAAACTCCAAACTCCACTGCGAGTTTTTAGTAGTGATAGAAAACTGATCTCACAATTTGGTGAAAAAAGACGGATCCCAGTCGCATTTGAAAATGTGCCTCCTCTTCTTATCGACGCAGTATTAGACACCGAAGATGCAAGATTCTTTGAACACCACGGTATAGACCCTATCGGCATCACTCGTGCCGCATTTATTCTGATAACGACAGGGAAAAAAAGTCAGGGAGCGAGTACGATTACCCAACAAGTTGCGAGAGGGTTTTTCCTTTCACGAGAAAAGACTTATATACGTAAAATCAAAGAGATATTTCTTGCTATAAAGATCGAAAAAGCATTATCTAAAGAACAAATATTAGAACTTTACTTAAACCGTTCATTTCTAGGAAATCGTGCCTATGGGGTTGGTGCTGCCGCTCAAGTTTATTATGGTAAAGAGTTAAATCAACTCACTCTTCCTGAAATGGCAATGATAGCAGGCTTACCTCAAGCTCCATCAGCTGCCAACCCGATCCGTAATCCCACCAGAGCGATGAACCGCCGAAATTGGGTTTTAAGCCGAATGCTGGAAAAACAGAGCATCAGCAAGACACAATATATTGAAGCCAGTCAGACACCGGTAACCGCCCAATATCACGGAGCAGAAATCAGTTTATACGCTCCTTATATATCTGAGATGGCTCGAGATTATCTAGTTGATAAATTAGGTGAAGATGAAGCCTATACTGGCGGGTATAATATTTACACAACTATCGACTCTCGTCTTCAGACCTACGCTCAGGAAGCGCTTAGAGATAATGTATTTGCATACGATGAACGTCACGGCTACCGTGGGCCAACTAAGGTGTTATGGACTGAAACTCCCTTAGATAATGCAGCGATTACAGCTCAGCTCAAACAAACCAGAGCCTTTCAAGGCATGGTTCCCGCTGCAGTTATTAACATTGATGAACAAAGTGCACAGATAGTCACTCCTGACGGAGAGGAGTTAACTATTGGATGGCAAGGTTTAAACTGGGCCCGAAAATACATCACCAATAAACGCCAAGGTAAGGCTCCTAAGAAAGTTAATCAGATCTTAACTCCCGGCGAGCAAGTCTGGATCCGTAATAATGGTGATTTTTGGCAGCTATCTCAAATACCTAGAGTTTCGAGTGCTATCGTATCTTTAGATCCTAACAATGGAGCAATACTCACTCTGGTTGGTGGCTTTAGTTTCCATACCAGTCAATACAACAGGGTGACTCAAGCTAAACGCCAACTAGGTTCGAACATCAAACCTTTCATCTATACGGCTGCTATTGATAAAGGCTATACCCTCGCAACCTTAATCAATAATGCGCCAATCAATAAACCCGACACTCGTCAGGGCACAGCCTGGAGACCTAAAAACTCACCAGACCGGTATACGGGACCGACACGACTTAAGATGGGTCTAGCTCAATCAATCAATGTTATGTCAGTCAGAGCAATTCGCTATGCATCCTTAGATACAGCCATTGAAACCTTAATTAAATTTGGCTTTGATCCCGCGGATCTTCCTAAAAATGAGTCCGTTGCTTTAGGCTCTCCTTCTGTGACACCTCTTCAAGTCGTCACAGCATTTTCTGTTTTTGCAAACGGCGGCTATAAGGTCGAGCCCTATTTCATTGGACGCATTGAAGATGCTTATGGGGATGTGATTGAAGAATCGAACCCTACGCTAGCGTGCACCCCAAGCGTTAAAGCTACTGAAACGACAACAGAAACCGATCCTTTTACCTTAATGACACATGAACTACAGCCTGAGCCTGTTACACCAGAGAAAACAGGAATTATATGTGGTAACTCCGAGAGCCGTTTTGCTGAGCAAATAATCTCGGAGCAAACCGCTTTTCTAATCACTGATGCACTTAAAAGTGTCATTTGGGGTGGTGGTAACTGGAGTAAGGGAACCGGATGGAATGGAACCGCTTGGCGCGCTTCCAGAGTCATAAAAAGACACGACATAGCAGGTAAGACAGGTACGACAAACGAATCACGTGATACCTGGTTTAGTGGCTTCAACCCTAACCTTGTAACCACTGTCTGGGTTGGGTTTGATGATCACAGTCAGGAGCTGGGTAGAACCAGTTGGAATGCCAATGGTGCTAGAGATCAAATTTCTGCTGCTGAAGCTGGAGCAAAAACTGCAGGCCCTGCCTGGAATGAATTTATGAAGAATGCCCTTGCGGGTGAGCCTGAGGTCCCGAGCTCTCCACCGGATGGGATCGTATCAGTCAGAATAGATTTAGCGACAGGTAAGCTCAGTCGCAAAACGGACTATACCAGTAAATTTGAGTACTTTGTTTCTGGCACTGAGCCAACAGAGTTTGCAACTGAAGCTGAAGAATTGAATGATATTTTTATCGAGGATTCTGCTGAAGATCTATTCCAATAAAGATCAATCTTTAACAGCATAATTCTGCCATTAAAAAGCGCGCAAGAGTCAGTGACACTTCCGCGCTTTTTCAATTCAACTTCAAATACTTAAAGTTTAGCCTTTTTAGCTGCTAATGCTGCCTTAACTTGTGGCAGTGCCGTCCCGCCTAATGCTTCACGCTTGGCTAAACACGACTCTATAGTTAAGCAATCATAGACATCTTGCTCGATCACTGCAGCGAATGATTGCAACTCCTCCAGCGCGAATTCCTCTAGCGGTTTCTTGGCTGCTAACGCGCAAACAACCACCTCACCGACAACATGATGTGCCTCTCTAAAAGGCATACCTTTGGCCACTAAGTAATCGGCCAATTCTGTTGAATTTGCATAACCTTGCTGAGCAGCCTTAAGTGTATTCTCACGATTAACTTTCAAGCCACTTAATACCAATGCTGCCATCTCTAAACAGATAGCCCAGCTGTCCATCACATCAAATAAGCCCTCTTTGTCCTCCTGCATATCTTTGTTATATGCAAGTGGCAGTGCTTTCATCGTGGTAAGAATCCCGACCAAGCTGCCATAGACTCGGCCCGTTTTACCACGAATGAGTTCAAGGGCATCCGGATTCTTCTTCTGTGGCATCAATGATGAGCCAGAGGTCACCTCATCGTCGAGATCGATAAACCCAGCTTCACCACTATTAAAAAAGATCAAATCTTCAGCCATACGACTCAAATGCATCATGCTAATCGAAGCATCACTGCAGATCTCAACCACATGATCTCTATCTGACACGCTGTCTAAACTATTCAATGTCGGTGATGAAAAGCCTAGTGACTCAGCCAACTTATATCTGTCCATTGGGTATGCCGTACCCGCTAATGCGCCAGTACCAAGCGGACAAGTGTCAGCACGCTTTAGTGCGTCCTCAAGGCGGCTAATATCACGCTCAAACATCTCAACATACGCCAGACACCAATGACCAAATGCAATGGGTTGAGCACGCTGAAGGTGAGTATAGCCAGGCATAACAGCATCAAGTTCACGCTCTGCCAACACAAGCAGAGCCTCTTTTAATTTTGCTAATAACGCGAGCTGCTGCAGCCCCTCTTTCTTACACCAGAGCTTAAGATCCGTTGCCACTTGATCATTACGAGAGCGACCAGTATGCAATTTTTTACCTAAGTCACCAACCCTAGCAATCAAAGCCGATTCAACAAAACTGTGAATATCTTCGGCGCCAGAAGTTAAAATAAGCTCAGGATTATCTTCAACTTCCGCCAATAGATCTTTTAGCGCTTGCTGAAGCTTGTCACACTCAAGTTGAGTCAGTATACCAACTTGAGTGATCGCACCTGCCCAAGCGATAGAGCCGACAATATCTTGTTCAATTAAACGATAATCAACAGGCAATGAGTCGTTGAATAACTTAAACAACGCGCTGCTTTCTTGACTAAACCTTCCGCCCCATAATGCCATGCTGGTTTCCTCTTGTTTCTGTAAAAAGGGACGCTTAGCGCCCCGTTTAATTCTATAAATTAGTAGACTGTGATTATCTAAACTTTGCTGTTTAGCGCTCTAATACGACTAGCGAGAGAATAGAGACGGATGAAACCCTCAGCATCTTTCTGGTTGTACACATCATCTTCACCAAAAGTAGCAAAAGCTTCAGAATAAAGGCTATTAGGTGAACGTTTCTTAACGGCTTGAGCCTGACCCTTATAAAGCTTAATCACAACTTCGCCATTGACTAAGTTTGCTAATGGTTGGGACGCACCAAGTAAAGACTCACACAGTGGAGTAAACCAACGGCCGTCATAAACAAGATGTGCCATTTGAGCACCAATCTGTTCACGCCACTCACGACTACTCTTATCTAATACCAACTCTTCAATAGCACGCAGTGCAGCAAACATGACTGTACCGCCCGGCGTTTCATAACAGCCACGAGATTTCATACCGACTAATCTGTTTTCAGTAATATCGATTCTACCAACCCCATGCGCACCAGCGACTTCATTGAGTACCATAAGTGCGCCATAAGGAGAGAGAACCTCGCCATTGACCTTAATGATCTTACCCTGCTCAACTTCAATCGTCACATATTCAGGTTCATTAGGTGCATCCTCCGGCGCAACAGTCATGGTCCACACACCTTTAGATGGCTCGTTCCATGGATCCTCAAGCTCACCACCTTCATGTGATATATGCCAAGCATTGGCATCACGGCTGTAAATTTTAGTCGCTGAAGCCGTTGTTTCAATGTTTCGCTCGGCAAGATAGTCGAGCAGATCTTCACGACTCACCATCTCCCACTCGCGCCAAGGAGCAATCACTTTCAAATCAGGAGCAAGGGCAGCAAAACAGCCTTCGAAACGAACTTGATCATTCCCCTTACCTGTACAGCCATGACAAACTGCATCTGCACCAACTTTACGTGCGATTTCCACTTGTGCCTTGGCAATAATAGGTCGCGCCATTGAGGTACCTAATAAATAAGTACCTTCATAGATAGCGCCAGTTGCAATCGTAGGATAGATATAATCAGCAACTAACTCCTCTTTCAGGTCGACGATATAGCATTCAGAGGCTCCCGAGGAAATGGCCTTCTCATATAATCCCTCTAACTCGGCCTCGCCCTGACCCACATCGGCACAAAATGCAATAATTTCACAATCATCGTAAGTCTCTTTTAGCCAAGGAATAATAGCCGAAGTATCAAGCCCACCTGAATAAGCCAGAACCACTTTTTTAACATCGGTTTTTTTAATTACTGCTGACATCTCTATTTCCTAATTCTATTAACTTGTCTCACGGATCAATCCTATGAGACCAATATGGATTAAATTACTGACCTAATAAGGTTACTAATACGGCATTTTGTGCATGCATGCGGTTTTCGGCCTGTTGCAATATAAGTGATCCTTCACCGTCTACCACGTCAGCTGTAACCTCTACACCTCGGTATGCTGGTAAACAGTGCATAAAGAAGTTAGCCCCTGCTTGCTTCATCATCGTTTCGTTAACCTGATAAGATTGGAATTTGGCTTTTATTTCACTCAAATCTTTATCATCACCCATTGAAATCCATGTATCTGTGTAGATGGCATCTTGTTCGCCTAGCAGCTCAACATCCGATATGAGTGTTAGCTTGCCGCCATGCTTTGCAGCTAAAGCTTGTGCTTCAACCACCACTTGACCATCAGGAAAATGACCTAGTGGACAAAGTACGGTCATCGTCGCACCTAAAATCGCAGCACCATACATCAAAGAATGGGTTACATTATTTCCATCCCCCACGTAAGCAAGCTTGATCTGGCTCAAATCATCGAACTGTTCCGATAATGTGAGGAAGTCAGCCAAACCCTGACAAGGATGATAAAGATCCGATAGTGCATTGATCACAGGCACAGTGCCATATTCAGCCAAGGTTTCGATGGTTGAATGCAGAAAAGTTCTTGCCACAATAGCATCGGCCCAACAAGAAATATTTGCTGCAAAGTCCGACACTGGCTCGCGCTTACCTAATGCACCATTTTGTTGGTCCAGATATAGACAGTGACCACCTAGCTTATTAATACCAATATCGAAACTCACACGGGTTCTCAATGAAGGCTTCTCAAATAACATCACCACGCTTTTCCCATCCAATGCATGTCGATATTCTGCTGGATTAGCCTTAATTTTCTTGGCTAGAGAAAGTAGCTCTAAGAGCTCCGCTTGTGATAAGTCTTTAATCGATAATAAGTGGTCCATTTATACACTCCTCAAATTGGTGATGCCACCAAGCTTGTCACTGTATGAGTTGCCGCTTACGGCTCGCTCAAATTTTAAATTCAATTAGGTTGGATCTGCGTACCAACACTTTCTCCATTAGACAGTGCGACTAGCTGCTCAGCACTTCTCCATGAAGCAACTTGAACTGCTTGTCCCATAAGTTCAGCAACATCTAGTGCCGCCTCTACTTTGACTTTCATGCCTTTTTCTATCACGCCTTTATTGGTCAAATCCTCCACCTGAGCTCTGTTCAAACTTTGGATTAATTGACCTTTACCGTCGAGAACACCTGACACATCAGATAACAGCACCAGCTGAGCATCAACAAGTTGAGCTAATACAGTGGCAGCTTGATCCGCATTAACATTAAGCTGCTGGCCACTTTCATCAATGGCAATAGAACTCACAATAGGTAACCAACCTTGCGATAGCAAAAACTCGAGATATGCTGCATCTTTTGGGGCAACCTCGCCCACAAACCCTAAACTCTCATCTTTTACTTTGGCGACAACAATATTACCATCAGCCAAACTCATGCCAACCGATGTCACACCAGCTTTGATAGCAGCAGCCTGTAAAACCTTATTTGAAGTACCGGCCAACGCTCCAACAATGACAGGTATCTGTTCTGCTGGAGTGATCCTTAAACCATCAAGTTTTTCAGTTTTCATACCATTAGCCATTAGCTGTTCATCAACCAAACAACCTCCACCATGGACTAAAATAATTCTCCGCCCCTTGGCTATCATCTTAGCGGCAGTATCCATTAATCTTGCCATCCCCATCTCACACTGCAGCAGAGCACCACCAACCTTGATAACTAATGTTCCACTATTCTTTGTCATCGTAATCGCCTGTCTAATTAGTATTTGAAATGAATCTTTATGCATTGATGAGCTTGGCTGGCAGCCCCCTTCATCAAATTATCAATCGCACTCGCTACCACTAAGTAACCCGTCTTAGCATCAAACTTCCATCCGAGATGGCAATTAGGTGTATTGGTCACATCATCGACTTTAGGAAATTTATTTTGTTTTACTGTGATCAAGGGGGCGTTATCATAAATAGCATAAGCAGCTTCAATATCGGCCTCGGTTGTGTCCGCTTTAAGCTGCACGGTGATAGTGGCTAAAATACCTCGCTTAAAATTACCTAAATGAGGTGTAAATATCACTTCCTGACCCAATTGCGTTACGATTTCAGGTTGATGCCTGTGACCGAGTACACCGTAAGGGGTTAAACTTACCTCACAGAAACTGGTATTTAATTGTGTCTTCCGTCCAGCACCTGTAACACCACTCACCGCATTGATCACCGGTAAAACTGAGGTCAACAGCGGACTAAGAGGCTTAAGTGCAATAAGTGATGCTGTTGGATAACATCCCGGTACAGCAATCATTTTGCTCTCCGCTATTTGAGCGGCATTCCACTCGGCCAACCCATAAACAGCATGAGATAAAACGTCAGGATAATCATGTTCAAAACCATACCATTTCGGGTATTGAGTTTTATCAGAAAAGCGATAAGCACCACTAAGATCGAACACAACTAAACCTTGTTCAAAAAACCAAGCAGCCAAATGCAAACTAACCCCATGATCTGTAGCCAGTACCACGGCGTCAGCTTGTTCGACAATAAGCGCCTTTGCCTCATTAGATAAAGGAGATAAAGACAGGGAAATATGACTGTATGAAGGATAAAGTTCAGAAAGAGGCCTACCTTTATCTAGACTATTTTCTGATACGTAGAGACCTTGGATAACTAAGTTGCTATCGGCATCTATGAGAGAAGTAATTTGTGCACCGGTGTAACCACTCGCGCCAATAATCGCAATGCTTTTCATAATCTGACACTTCTTAATTTAGAAATTAATGCTTTAAAAGTAAAAAAGAGGGGCACAACTTAAGCCCTGGTAGAAATACCAATTTTGACAAGTTTATCGTCGCAGGAAGTCTTTACACATCGCCTTAATAATAAGTTTTATTTGTAGGTTCTTCATTTATGCTCTCAATAATATGCATCGTATTCTGGTGCTTGCCTTAGCTGTTTGATAGACTAACACAGGAAACTAATTATGCAATATATTTGAATATCTATTTTACGGAATAACTTATGAGTTCATTAGCAGATCTAAAAAGCAATTTTAGCCAACTAATTGCTACGCCTTCGATAAGTGCACTTGAAGCAGAGCAAGATATGAGTAACCAAGGCGTTATTGATCTCTTACAAACTTGGTTTGCCGAGCTAGGATTTGAATGTAAAGTTCAGGCTGTTGATAATTCACGCAACAAGCATAATTTAGTGGCCACTTTAGGTTCAGGAAAAGGAGGTTTATTGTTAGCTGGTCATACAGATACAGTGCCATTCGATGAGGGGCGTTGGAACCAAAGTCCGTTTACTTTGACCGAAAAAGATAATCGCTGGTATGGATTAGGCACCTGTGACATGAAAGGTTTTTTTGCCCTCGTACTTGAAGCCCTTAAGGATATGCCACTAACTCAATTCAAACGTCCACTTCACATTCTCGCCAGCGCTGATGAAGAAACCACCATGAATGGCGCCAAAGCATTCGCACAGCAAAAATCTATCGCCCCTGATTATGCCATCATAGGTGAGCCCACTAGCCTCAAACCGGTGTATATGCACAAAGGTCATCTTACCCAAGGGATTCGAGTCGTAGGCAAAAGCGGACACTCATCCGATCCTGCTAAAGGCATCAATGCTATCGAAATCATGCATCAAGTGATGGGACAACTGCTAAAGCTTAAACAACATTTGGCTGATAATTATAGAGAGGAAGCTTTTAGCGTTCCCTACCCTACGATGAACTTTGGCCATGTTCACGGCGGTGATGCCGCCAATAGGATCTGTGGTTGTTGCGATCTTCACATAGATATACGCCCACTGCCAGGACTAGAGCTCGATGTGTTAGAGCAACTGGTCATTAGCTATCTTGCACCAATCAATGAAAAGTATCCGGGTTGTATCAATGTCGCCCCGCTTTATCCAGGGTCCGAACCTTTTGCAGACAATGCAGAAAGTAGCTGGAGCAAGCTCGTTGCCGAACTATCTGCTAGTGCCCCCGAAGTTGTTAACTATGCAACCGAAGCGCCTTATATCTCTAAGCTTGGCTGCCAAACCTTAGTGCTTGGTCCTGGGAGCATCGAGCAAGCCCATCAACCTGATGAATATCTCGATACTAAGTATCTCAATAAAACTGTGGATCTAATGAAACAACTTATCTACCACGCATGTATTAAATAGTTAATATTGGTCACCACTTAGGTAACTTACATCAGCCTAAGTGATATAGAACACATAAGCTCACAATATCTCTTATGCCAATATTGACCTTGGCTATCAAGCCTAGGTATTGTGGCTGACTAGCGTAAATTTGGTATGGAGTAAATATGACTGATATGTATGCGTCTTTAAGGTCAAATGTTGGTATCTTAGGGCAGATCCTTGGTGAAACTATTCGCACCAACTTAGACGAGCCCTTTCTTGATAAAATAGAACAAATTCGTCAACTCGCTAAAAGCTCGCGACAAGGTGATGAAGCCTCCCGTGAAGAGATGCTTAAACTACTTGCCGCACTTCCTGATAATGAGCTCGTTCCTTTTGCTAAGGCATTCAACCAGTTTCTAAACTTAGCGAATATTGCTGAGCAATTTCATACCATCAGCGGCAACTGCGATGAAATCGTCTGTGTCCCCGATCCCGTAGAGCAACTGCTTAGCAGAGTACTAAGTAGCAATATCGATCAAGACAAGATGCTCGATTGCTTAAAAAGCCTAGACATTGATTTGGTATTGACTGCACACCCGACTGAAATATCTCGTCGAACTTTAATCCAAAAATATTCATCCGTTATCGACTGCCTTGCAGCCCTAGAGAACCCACAACTCACTGAACGAGAGAAGAAACAACAACATCTTCGCTTACGCCAACTTATCGCGCAAATCTGGCACACCAACGAAATTAGACAAGAGCGTCCCACTCCCGTTGATGAAGCACGTTGGGGTCTGAGCACCATAGAGGTTTCACTCTGGCAAGCCATTCCTGACTTTCTCAGACAGCTCAATGAACAAGTAGAAGAAAAAACTGGCAAGCAACTCCCAATCGACATTGCTCCAGTACGCTTTTCTAGCTGGATGGGTGGAGATCGCGACGGCAATCCGTTTGTCACGGCTAAAGTGACTCAGGAAGTGTTAGATAGAAATCGTCACACTGCAGCTCGCATGTACCTTAAGGATATCGTCTTATTGGTTAATGATCTTTCTATGGAGGAAGCTAATGATGAATTGCTTACACTTACTAACAACCATAATGAACCTTATAGAGATGTGTTACGTGAAATAAAGTTTAAGCTAAGAAACACGATAGATTATTTGAATAAACGACTCGCAGGTCAACAGCCTGAGATAGATCTAAGCACCATTATCTGGCATGAAAGAGATCTTAAAGCACCTTTAATGATGCTTTATAAAAGCCTAACAGATTCTGGGATGAGTCTAATTGCTAACGGCCTGTTACTAGATATGTTGCGTCGTATCGCCTGTTTTGGTATCCACATGCTCAGGTTGGACATAAGACAAGATGCAGAGCGACATAGTGATGTTATAGCAGAACTAACCCGCTATTTGGGCATAGGAGATTTTAGTCACTGGGATGAAAGTGAGAAACAATCATTCCTTCTTAAAGAGCTCAGCAGCAAACGTCCACTGATCCCATCAAATTGGCAACCTAGTGACGAGGTTGCTGAAGTCATCAACAGTTGCCGCCTAATCGCGACTCAACCTGCTCGCGCTCTTGGTTCTTATGTGATCTCCATGGCCAGCAAGCCATCAGACGTTCTAACTGTTTTATTATTGTTAAAAGAGACTGGCTGTCCACATCCAATGCGCGTCGTACCACTTTTTGAAACCTTAGAAGATCTCAATAATGCCTCTAGTTGCATGTCGGCACTATTTGCCATTGATTGGTATCGGGGCTACACCAAAGGTCATCAAGAAGTAATGATTGGTTATTCTGACTCCGCAAAGGATGCCGGTGTAATGGCTGCAGCGTGGGCGCAATACCATGCCCAAGAACAGTTAGTTGAAATAAGCCGTCAAGCTGATGTGAAACTAACCCTGTTCCATGGACGAGGTGGCACTATAGGACGTGGAGGTGGACCAGCTCATGAAGCCATTCTTTCTCAACCTCCAGGATCGGTAGACGGACGTATTCGTGTTACAGAGCAAGGTGAAATGATCCGCTTTAAATTCGGATTACCTAAACTCGCAGTTCAAAGCTTGGCACTATACACCTCCGCAGTAATGGAAGCGACGCTACTGCCTCCTCCTGAGCCGAAGCCAGAATGGCGTGCATGCATGAAAAGACTAGCTGAAGAGTCCGTTGCTGCATACCGTGCGATCGTTCGAGAAGAGCCAGATTTCGTTGCCTATTTCCGCGCAGCAACCCCAGAAGTTGAGTTAGGTAAGTTACCACTAGGCAGTCGTCCTGCAAAACGTCGCGTTGATGGTGGTATAGAATCATTACGTGCTATTCCATGGATTTTTGCCTGGTCGCAAAACCGCTTAATGCTCCCCGCTTGGCTTGGCGCAGGAGAAGCATTACAAGCTGCAATTGATAGAGGAGAGATGGTACTTCTACAAGAGATGGAGCGGGATTGGCCTTTCTTTAAAACAAGGATCTCTATGTTAGAGATGGTTTATGCTAAAGCTGAACCAAACTTAGCCAAGTACTATGAAACGTGTTTAGTACCTGAAAATCTACACCATCTCGGCGACGCGTTGAGAGCTCGTTTAGCAACAGGCATCAAAGCAGTGCTGGAATTGACTCAATCTGAAGCATTAATGGAACATACCCCATGGAGCCGAGAGTCGGTGACACTTAGAAATCCCTACATCGATCCGTTAAACTTTATGCAGGCCGAACTATTAGCCCGAACTCGTAAAGAAGACGCCCCATCGACCAATGTAGAGTTAGCATTAATGTTAACCATTGCAGGGGTTGCTGCAGGCATGAGAAATACAGGTTGATGAAACTCTTAAGTTACATGATCCCTCTCACAATGCTGCTACTAACTGGATGTGTTACTCAGTACAGCATTACAGAAGAGGAGCTAGAGGGGTATCTATCCGATGAGATCCATTTTGAAGTCAAAGAGGGGAACCAGCTCTTTGGTATTGAAATGCGTATCAATAATATAGATGTAAAATTGGGACATAAGCCTGACACTATGTCAGTCACAGCTGATAGCATCATTAAGGTCAAAAATCCATTAGTGCCATTCAAGGCGAATATGAAGACGACCTTTGAAGCCGAACCTTGGTACGATGCGCAAAACCATAGTGTTTATTTAAGGCAGCTAAAACTCATTAATATCGAGTCTGATCCTAAAAATATAGAAAAAGCAGTTAAACAAGTGGCCCCTCAAATGATGGGATTTCTAACCAACTTCTTAGAAACACAGCCAGTTTATGTGCTTGATACTTCTGAATCTAATCAGGCTTTAATCGCTGACATGACTAAGCAAATAAAGGTAGAGCCTGGAAAGTTAAAACTGATATTTGACGAGTAAACATATTACTTTGTTAGCTTGATACAAAAAATGCAGTCAATGCCCTTGATTGCATTTTTTATATACCACTTGCCAACTATTTACTAAAACGTGAGAAAGAGGAGTAATCCACAATGACAGCTTCCCCCAATAACTCACGCCTAAGCATGTCATAGGCAACTGCAGTACTTAAGGTTCGCACTAAAGCACGAGAACGACTAGGTAGCTTCAACATCTGACTGTACACACCTGACTTAGTCGCCAAGGCGATAGCGACAGTGCCAACGGGCTTTTCATCACTTCCACCTTCAGGTCCCGCAATACCACTGGTAGCAAGAGCATAGTCACTGTCCAAAATCCCACGAGCTCCTTTAGCCATCTCCTCTACCGTGGTAATTGATACCGCGCCATGATCATCTAGCGTACGAGGGCTAACACCTAATACCTTTACTTTGGCTTCATTGCTATAAGTGACAAGACCTTGATGAAGGTAAGCGGAGCTGCCAGCAAATGCCACTAAACCGCTTGTGATCATGCCTCCGGTGCAAGACTCTGCAACACTCAGAGTTAAGCCAGAATTAACTAATCGATTATGGATCTCCTGATCTAAGGTCGTGATATTTTCTGCTACAACACCATTGCCAAGTATCTCTTTCACTCTTGCTTCAATTCTTGGAATAGAATCGATAGCTAATTGCCCACGTGCAAACAATTTTATTTCGATATAGGGCATATAAGAACGGTAACCTAGAGTGATCCCCTCAGGTAAAGGAATCACTTCAAGTTTATCAGCTAGAGCCGACTCACCATTTCCTAACGTTAAAAGCTTCTTCACAAAAACAGCATCAGACAAAGGGAATCGGTCCTCAACAAAAGGAATGAATTGCTCTTTAACCATACGCTTAAATTCAAAAGGAACACCAGGAGTAAAGAACAACCATGCACGATTAAATTTAACTGCAAAGCCACAAGCTGTACCAACAGGGTTATCGATCATCACAGCCCCTTCGGGAAGTAACGCCTGCTTTAAGTTACTTGCGGCCATAACTCGACCATTTTTGGAAAACCAAGCCTCTAACTTACTGCGCCACTCTTTGTTTTCAACAAGGCTAACTCCCATAGCAGAAGCCATAGCCTCAGTAGAGAGATCATCACTAGTAGGCCCTAAACCGCCATTGACCATTATGATATCCGCTTCAGTACTACGCTCTTTAAATACTGCAACCAGATCTTCTAAACGATCACCAACGGTTATACGGCGCTGACATTCAATTCCCTTTTCCATAAGCGCATTAGCAAACCAAGCAGCATTAGTATCTACTATCTGCCCCGCTAACACCTCTTCACCAGTACAAATCATCTCAAGCTTCATCGACAATCCTAAGTCAGTAACCCATTAATACCAGCTAAAGTAACAAGCCAGCTATTAATAGCAATAGTCACTCAAAATTTATGTGGTTCTGAATACGTAAAGTTAAAGAGGTAGCTTCGAATGGTCCAGCGACTCAACACTGATGAAGAACATAAGTCTGGACCATGGATGCGGCGAGATAGTCCCCCTGGAAGCACTCTTCTAGCCGGCAACAGAAGTGCCTTCCAATGGTCTGACTTCGAGCCAAGCTCTCCGCGTTCTGAGCCAGCATCAAGCTTCGCTTGATAAGCGCAGACTCTTCACCCTACGACGCACATGGATATGGATATGGGAAGTGTCGATATTGCACGACTATATGGATATAGGAGGTAGAGCGAAGCAGGGCGAAAATCGTGAAACGATAAGCTATTGAGCGAGACACACGGAGGTCGAACTGGCTTTTTCACATGGACGTTATTGCCAGAGCCGAGGAGCAATTATCAACCTATCACATGGAAATGAAACATGCTCTGCTTACTTTCCCCATGTTCATTCGGTCTCTTTCCAACCAAAACGAAAAAAGCCCGTTGCATAAGCAACGGGCTTTATCGCTTCTCTTTCGAGAATAAATAGGCGCCTGGAAATGACCTACTCTCACATGGGGAGACCCCACACTACCATCGGCGCGATTGCGTTTCACTTCTGAGTTCGGGATGGGATCAGGTGGGGCCACAATGCTATGGTTTCCAGACAAATTTGCTATTACTTTCAGCGTTTAAAAAGCTAAAGGTAAATAATTTCGAAAGCTGTTATCTCACATTCGCAAGATAATTCTAAATAATTGGTTCGACTTAAATCAAGTTCGTATTCTTTTGAAGTAACACCTTAGTGCACTCACTCTCTTAACAAGAGTTAAAACCCATCTGGGTTGTATGGTTAAGCCTTACGAGTCATTAGTACAAGTTAGCTCAACGCCTCACAACGCTTACACACCTTGCCTATCAACGTCCTAGTCTCGAACGGCTCTTTAAAGAGATTTAATCTCTAGGGATGACTCATCTTAGGACTCGCTTCCCGCTTAGATGCTTTCAGCGGTTATCGATTCCGAACGTAGCTACCGGGCAATGCTATTGGCATAACAACCCGAACACCAGCGGTTCGTCCACTCCGGTCCTCTCGTACTAGGAGCAGCTTCCTTCAATCATCCAACGCCCACGGCAGATAGGGACCGAACTGTCTCACGACGTTCTGAACCCAGCTCGCGTACCACTTTAAATGGCGAACAGCCATACCCTTGGGACCGACTTCAGCCCCAGGATGTGATGAGCCGACATCGAGGTGCCAAACACCGCCGTCGATATGAACTCTTGGGCGGTATCAGCCTGTTATCCCCGGCGTACCTTTTATCCGTTGAGCGATGGCCCTTCCATTCAGAACCACCGGATCACTATGACCTACTTTCGTACCTGCTCGACGTGTATGTCTCGCAGTTAAGCTGGCTTATGCCATTGCACTAACCGTACGATGTCCGACCGTACTTAGCCAACCTTCGTGCTCCTCCGTTACTCTTTGGGAGGAGACCGCCCCAGTCAAACTACCCACCAGACACTGTCCTCAACCCCGATTCAGGGGCCTAAGTTAGAACATCAAAACTACAAGGGTGGTATTTCAAGATTGCCTCCACAAAGACTAGCGTCTCTGCTTCAAAGGCTCCCACCTATCCTACACATGTAGGTTCAATGTTCAGTGCCAAGCTATAGTAAAGGTGCACGGGGTCTTTCCGTCTAGCCGCGGGTATACGGCATCTTCACCGCAATTTCAACTTCACTGAGTCTCGGCTGGAGACAGCGTGGCCATCATTACGCCATTCGTGCAGGTCGGAACTTACCCGACAAGGAATTTCGCTACCTTAGGACCGTTATAGTTACGGCCGCCGTTTACCGGGGCTTCGCTCATGAGCTTCTCCGCAGATCCCCCCATCAATTAACCTTCCGGCACCGGGCAGGCGTCATACCGTATACTTCCTCTTGCGAGTTTGCACAGTACTGTGTTTTTGATAAACAGTTGCAGCCACCTGGTATCTGCGACTCCCGTCAGCTTAGAGAGCAAGTCTCATCACCAACAGGAGCGTACCTTCTCCCGAAGTTACGGTACCATTTTGCCTAGTTCCTTCAGCCGAGTTCTCTCAAGCGCCTTGGTATTCTCTACCCAACCACCTGTGTCGGTTTGGGGTACGATCCCTACTAACCTGAAGCTTAGAAGATTTTCCTGGAAGCATGGCATCAACTACTTCATCACCTTAGTGACTCGTCATCAGCTCTCAGCATTGCAACTTAATGCGTATTCCCGGATTTGCCTAAGAATACTGCCTACCACCTTAAACGCGGACTACCAACGCCGCGCTAGCCTAGCCTTCTCCGTCTCTCCATCGCAGTTAGTAGAGGTATGGGAATATTAACCCATTTCCCATCGACTACGCCTTTCGGCCTCGCCTTAGGGTCGACTCACCCTGCCCTGATTAACATTGGACAGGAACCCTTGGTCTTTCGGCGAGGGAGTTTTTCACTCCCTTTATCGTTACTCATGTCAGCATTCGCACTTCTGATACCTCCAGCGTGGGTTACCCCTTCACCTTCAACGGCTTACAGAACGCTCCTCTACCGCGTACACAATAAAGTGCACACCCGTAGCTTCGGTGTATTGCTTAGCCCCGTTAAATCTTCCGCGCAGGCCGACTCGACTAGTGAGCTATTACGCTTTCTTTAAATGATGGCTGCTTCTAAGCCAACATCCTAGCTGTCTAAGCCTTCCCACATCGTTTCCCACTTAGCAATAACTTTGGGACCTTAGCTGACGGTCTGGGTTGTTTCCCTTTTCACGACGGACGTTAGCACCCGCCGTGTGTCTCCCGAGTAGTACTCATTGGTATTCGGAGTTTGCAAAGGGTTGGTAAGTCGGGATGACCCCTAGCCTAACAGTGCTCTACCCCAATGGTATTCGCTCGAGGCGCTACCTAAATAGCTTTCGAGGAGAACCAGATATCTCCCGGTTTGATTGGCCTTTCACCCCCATCCACAAGTCATCCGCTCATTTTTCAACATAAGTCGGTTCGGTCCTCCAATTGATGTTACTCAATCTTCAACCTGCCCATGGATAGATCACCGGGTTTCGGGTCTACACCTTGCAACTAAACGCGCAGTTAACACTCGGTTTCCCTACGGCTCCGCTATTCGCTTAACCTCGCTACAAAATGTAAGTCGCTGACCCATTATACAAAAGGTACGCAGTCACGGCCTCTCGCTCTCGAAAGAGCTGAACCGCTCCCACTGCTTGTACGTATACGGTTTCAGGTTCTATTTCACTCCCCTCACAGGGGTTCTTTTCGCCTTTCCCTCACGGTACTGGTTCACTATCGGTCAGTCAGGAGTATTTAGCCTTGGAGGATGGTCCCCCCATGTTCAGACAAGATGTCACGTGTCCCGTCCTACTCGTTTTCACGTAAAGTTAGTTTTCATGTACGGGGCTATCACCCTGTGCCGCTGTGCTTTCCAACACATTCCACTAACACCCTCTACGCTTAAGGGCTAATCCCCGTTCGCTCGCCGCTACTAGGGGAATCTCGGTTGATTTCTTTTCCTCCGGGTACTTAGATGTTTCAGTTCCCCGGGTTTGCCTCACATACCTATGTATTCAGTATGTGATACTAGCTTATGCTAGTGGGTTTCCCCATTCGGACATCGTTAGCTCAAATGCTTGTTACTAGCTCGCCAACGCTTATCGCAAGTTACTACGTCCTTCATCGCCTCTGACTGCCAAGGCATCCACCGTATACGCTTAGTCACTTAACCATACAACCCACATAGGTCTTTATTCGCTTGTCACTGCACCGCTATGCTACGTTCATAAGTCGCACTCGTCAGTTATGTAGTAAACTACACGCCTTCCTCGTTTGCCTTATCGCCTTGCCTAGCATCACATGACTGCGCTAATGTTATCTATTGTTCAAACGGGTAAGTCTGAACGAGATGTATCGCAACTAATGGTGTTTACTTTCGCCAAAAGAATACTCTTGAACTCATTACCCTAAGGTAAATCGTTCGGCACTTGATTTAAGTGTTTGAGAACTCAATTATTTATTTTTCGCGCTAATGCTATTAACAATAAATCACTTACAAATAAGATATTTACTGTCCCTTTCACATTAACACTATCAGCTTTCCAAATTTTTAAAGAACAAACATCACCGTAAAGGCGTGTTTCTCGCTCTAACAAGAACAAGTTATCTGTGTGAACACTCAACAAATATTAAGTTAGTCGTATAGGTAAGGAGGTGATCCAGCCCCAGGTTCCCCTAGGGCTACCTTGTTACGACTTCACCCCAGTCATGAACCACACCGTGGTAAACGCCCTCCCCGAAGGGTTAAGCTATCTACTTCTGGTGCAGCCCACTCCCATGGTGTGACGGGCGGTGTGTACAAGGCCCGGGAACGTATTCACCGTAGCATTCTGATCTACGATTACTAGCGATTCCGACTTCACGGAGTCGAGTTGCAGACTCCGATCCGGACTACGACCGGCTTTGTGGGATTAGCTTGACCTCGCGGCGTTGCGACCCTCTGTACCGACCATTGTAGCACGTGTGTAGCCCTACTCGTAAGGGCCATGATGACTTGACGTCGTCCCCACCTTCCTCCGGTTTATCACCGGCAGTCTCCCTAAAGTTCCCGACATAACTCGCTGGCAAATAAGGATAAGGGTTGCGCTCGTTGCGGGACTTAACCCAACATTTCACAACACGAGCTGACGACAGCCATGCAGCACCTGTCTCACAGTTCCCGAAGGCACCAAGCTATCTCTAGCGAGTTCTGTGGATGTCAAGAGTAGGTAAGGTTCTTCGCGTTGCATCGAATTAAACCACATGCTCCACCGCTTGTGCGGGCCCCCGTCAATTCATTTGAGTTTTAACCTTGCGGCCGTACTCCCCAGGCGGTCTACTTAATGCGTTAGCTTGGGAGCCCAGTAACTAAGTTACCAAACTCCGAGTAGACATCGTTTACGGCGTGGACTACCAGGGTATCTAATCCTGTTTGCTCCCCACGCTTTCGTACATGAGCGTCAGTCTTTGTCCAGGGGGCCGCCTTCGCCACCGGTATTCCTTCAGATCTCTACGCATTTCACCGCTACACCTGAAATTCTACCCCCCTCTACAAGACTCTAGTCTGTCAGTTCCAAATGCAATTCCCAGGTTGAGCCCGGGGCTTTCACATCTGGCTTAACAGACCGCCTGCGTACGCTTTACGCCCAGTAATTCCGATTAACGCTTGCACCCCTCGTATTACCGCGGCTGCTGGCACGAAGTTAGCCGGTGCTTCTTCTGCGAGTAACGTCACAGCTGTCGTTTATTAAACGACAACCTTTCCTCCTCGCTGAAAGTGCTTTACAACCCGAAGGCCTTCTTCACACACGCGGCATGGCTGCATCAGGCTTTCGCCCATTGTGCAATATTCCCCACTGCTGCCTCCCGTAGGAGTCTGGACCGTGTCTCAGTTCCAGTGTGGCTGATCATCCTCTCAGACCAGCTAGGGATCGTCGCCTAGGTGAGCCATTACCTCACCTACTAGCTAATCCCACCTAGACTCATCTAATCGCGAAAGGCGCTCTCGAAAGTGCGTCCCCTCCTTTCCCCCGTAGGGCGTATGCGGTATTAGCAGTCGTTTCCAACTGTTATCCCCCACGACTAGGCAGATATCTAGGCATTACTCACCCGTCCGCCGCTCGACAGCAAAAGTAGCAAGCTACTTTCCTGTTTCCGCTCGACTTGCATGTGTTAGGCCTGCCGCCAGCGTTCAATCTGAGCCATGATCAAACTCTTCAATTAAAGTTTTTTGCGTCATCCACCTTAACAAGTAAGGCTAAATCAGCGGCTCAACGAATTATACTGTTTTTCACAAACCCGAAGATTCATGAAGTTCACATATTATTGCTCCGTAACCTCATTTTCCCGAAAGAAGTTAAAGTCCGTTGCTATGGTCACTCAGTGATTCATTGAGTAAATTTTTGATTGCCTCAAAAGAGACAATTTCGAATAACTCAACACCTGTGAGTGCCCACACAGATTTCTTGTTTTGAATTGTTAAAGAGCTTCACACTATTGTGTGACCGTTGACGCTAGGTCGCGGGTTTCTTACTAACTTCCCAAGACGTATCGTCTTGGCTAGGGAGGCGTATTCTACACTCTCCAGTGTCGGCGTCAAGCGCTTATTTTAACAAGTTTTCGAGTGGTGATTTCTTAAGCAGAAGTCAAACTCGAAGCCCGTAAAGCGGTTGTCACCTGAATCAAATCCCCGAAGAGTTTTAACTCTCACTCCTCGTTAAAAGAGTGAACTGATCACGCTGCAAGTCCCGTGTTATCTAGTTTTTCGACTATTGCTAATCTCAAGTCACTAGCTTAGTTGGCCTGCTGTGCCGTGTCAGTGGATGCGCATTATAGGGATATCGACTCAGAGCGCAAGGGCTTTTAGAAATATAATAGATATTTTTATCAAACAAGCACTTAAGAACACCTTACGCACCACTTGCACACAGATTTACCCACAAACATCTACGATAAAGCCCTACTTCTCCTCGTTTAGTACAAATAAACTCTCTAAGCACCAGAGTGCTAGCACCCTAAACATGAATAAAAACCAACACGGTTAAAGGTCCTGTGAAGCACATACATTTAATAGCCCAGTATTCCCAAATCGATATCAATAGTCACCAAGATCTGCATATTCACTCAAAGTAGCTAAGTTAAGAGTAATAGCCAGCTAAAGCCTTTGAAATATTCGGCTCAATTCCCCGCAGTTGGTGCATAGGTTAAATGTTCGAAATATACACCACATGGATTGCATGGAATAAGCTATTCAAAAAGCTTAATGAACAAGGAAACTTATATATAGGAGTGAGCATTAATAGTAATAAATATTGGAAGAGTTAGGAACTCATCTTAAATGTGGCGGAGGGATAGCTGATTTGAATAATAGGAACCCTAGGGTTAAAATATCTACCTTAAAACGAAAAAAGGCTCATCATTTCTGATGAGCCTTTCGTCTTGAATGTGGCGGAGGGATAGGGATTTGAACCCTAGATGGGCTATAAACCCATGCCGGTTTTCAAGACCGGTGCATTCGACCACTCTGCCATCCCTCCGAACGACGCTGATAATAGGGATTATTGAGTTCAATGTAAAGCTCAACCAGAGTTAACCGTCTAAAAAACAGGCCATATTCACAATTAAATACTTAATGGAGCAATTAACACGCTAATAGCGTTTAAAACAACCTCTGATTCGTTCTAAATTAACGCTAACCTACAGTAGGTAACAGATCTACCATCTGTAATAATTGCACTAACATGATTAATACGCCCGCTAAGGTCACAATAATTAGCCCGACATTTCCTCCTTTCACCCTGTATCCATCAACTACTTGCTGTTTACGTTGAGAAGCAACCATGGCAACAGGAAGGAAAATAGCCAGTACAACCAGAGCAAACGCGGCATAACCTAATGCCGTGATGAAACCCTGAGGATAAAACATGGCAAAACCTAGTGGTGGAATAAAAGTCACAATCGCCACTTGCACCCTATGACTAGTTTTTGCGCTACGTTTTAATAGATCCGACAGAAAATCATAAAGACCCAAACTTACACCAAGAAATGAGGTTGCTAAGGCTAAATCTGCAAAGACAGACACCGCATTCGCTATCATAGGATCATGTAGTAAACCGCTTAATGAACCTATAAACCCATTGAGACTCTGACTATTCATCAACTCCCCCTGAGTCAATACCCCTTGGCTTGCCACTAACCATAATAGGTATATAAGTAGGGGTAAGGCTGAGCCAACCACAATGATCCATCTTAACGTTTTAGTATCCTTGCCTAAATACCGCACTATCGAGGGGATCGAACCATGAAAACCAAAGGAAGTAAAAATAACAGGCAGAGAAGCCAGCACTAAACCTTGATGCACAGGTAATTCGACTAAATTATTAACGGATACGTGGGGTAATAGCAGAAATAGCATCACAACTAAAGCAATAAGCTTTAAAGAAAATAGAGTACGATTTATCATATCAACCGAGTGCGTTCCTATAGCTACAACAGTCCCAATCAACACAGTGAAGAGTATCGCACCAAGTTGCATGGGAATATCTAGCTCGAACCAATTAGTCAATTTTGTATGAAGTTGCTCTCCTCCACCGGCTATATATGCTGCACAAAGCGCATAGAATAGAAACATCATAGAGATACTGGCAACAACCTGCCCTTTACGCCCCAATAACTTGTAAGCCAAGGTGTGCAAGGTAGCATCAACCGGAGCGAACTGATGAACTTCTATCATCAACAAGGCGGTATAAGTCATTAAAGACCAGATTAGCAACATGACCACACTGGCAACACCAAAGCCCAAGCCTGATGAGGCCAATGGAAGTGCTAACATTCCGGCACCAATGGTAGTACCAGCAATAATAAGCATGCTGCCAAATACTTTATTTTTATTCATCTAAAGGATTCCAAAATTGGAGTGAAGAGATTCGAAGCAGGCGGTATACGAGACCTATTTCAGTGTTGAAAACGAAATAGCCACAATGATGTGATTTGGGTATAACTTAAATTTACCTTTATCTACGCCACTGTGGCTGTAGATAACTTGTACTTAGATTAGCTAACAACACGTAAATCATCCTGTAGGATCGAGTTAATGGAGCCCTGAATCACGGTATAAACCAAGGAATAGGACCAGACAAATTGAATAAGTCCATACGATAAAGTGAAGCCTAAAAACTGTCAATGCTCATGACTCTTTATTGCGCTTACACTCTGCTAGTAATCTATTTCCACTATTCGTTATACATATACAGGCTTCTTTGATAACTTTATCTAACTAGTTTCACCTATGTTCACGCTGGTGAACAGTTTTCCAAAACAAAGTTTACCGATACCAACAGAAACATCTATAACAAATTTGCCAATGCAGGGCTCATACTACTGGATAACCATAACATTATAGTTAAGACCATCATCGCTGAAGGTGATAATCTGTTAGCTGAAGTTCAGTGTTGGTACCTACCACAACCTATAGGTTTAAATGTTAAAGGATTCAATATGAAAGGTGCAGGTGGTACATCAGGTGGTATAGGTCAGTTTTTCTTAGGTTTAATAATGATGTGCGGTGGCTTCTATATGCTGCTTAATGCCATAAAGATAAGCAGCTCTTTTGGCATGAGAAGCCATCTTTATCAATTCTCTAATTTGGGTGGCTTTAACCTTACTAGCGGCATGGTAATGATCCCATTTATTTTTGGTGTCGGAATCATGTTTTATAACTATAAGAATATCCTCGGTTGGTTACTCACTTTTGGTTCTCTCGTGGCGCTTATCTTTGGGGTCATAAGCTCAATTCAGTTCCGCTTTACCCATATGAGCGCCTTCGATCTCATTGTGATTTTGGTACTTAGTATAGGCGGACTTGGGCTTTTCTTACGGTCATTTCGAGCTATTGAACAATCCGACCCAGACCCTTCAAAGTAAGTTGTAACAACTTAATGATCTACCTGTATTAATTGCGGACAAGTTTCATTGCTAAAAAGCACTTTAAAATGAATTTGTTTCATAATGCGATACTGACATATAAGAACAGTACCATTGACTTCTGATTTAACTAAACTTGCTGTAACCGCAGTTTGACTTGATGCAAATGCTAGGCTGGTAGAAAGGGGAAGTGAGCAAGCTAAAACTATTATTTTTTGCATCATCTTTTTTATCATTCCGGCGTCCTTATATACTCGTAACACAGTAAAATACTGCACACGGTAACCCTACCATCACGAGCTGAACCCTGACTTAACAAAAGGTTAGCTTTATCCTCCACTAAATGCCCTCTAGTAGCATTCCTAAGCTTAAATTTATACATGACAAAAAATCATCATAGTTCTAGGTGATTTCATCATTAACACTTCCTTCTCGCAGATCACAGAAGCAACACCCCTGTAACATGGTGGATAAGATAATATAATTTCACTGCAACATTTATCCTTGCTCTAAAGTTTGCTATACCTAACTAAAGCCTCTAAAAAATTATATCCTTATGCAACTTCTATCTAATATTTCAGTCGCGAAAAAACTCTCGATAGCTCCTATCATACTGGGACTTATTCTCATACTTCTCACAGGAATAGGCATTAACGCACTCAACAATCTAGCCTATCAAATGCATCAAATCACATTTGATTTAGCACCCGATACTGAACTAGCTGCAGATATCACAAGTAGCCTATATCGATTAAGGCTTACAGTGAAAAACTATGTCAAAACAGGTGATGATAAATGGATTTCACAATTCCAGACTCAGAGTAAACACTGGCAATCGGCACTTGAAAAAGCATTTGTCGAAATTAAAAACCCTCAACGTGTAGCCATTCTCAATAAAATAAAAAACAATAAAGATATCTACGTTAACACCTTTAATAATGTCGTGATAAGTAACCAGCAAAAACGTAATAAAGCAGTAAAAGAAACTCTTAATACCAGAGGGCCTGAAATCGAAAGGGGGTTAACTAAAATAATGCAGTCGGCTAATCGTGATGGTGACATACAAGCTGCATTTTTGGCAGGCACAGCCATCCGAAACCTACTGTTAGGTAGACTCTACGTATCTAAATTCTTAGTTGAGAATCAACAAGCTCAAGTTGAGAGATTCAATCAAGAATTAGATGATACGACCAAACAGATAGATACCTTGCTTGCTAGTTTACAAAATCCGACTCGTCGCAATCTTGCTACAGAAGCTAAATCTGACATAGAAAGCTACACACAGGTCGCTAATGAAGTTTCGAGTTATATTAATGCACGAAATGTAGGAATAAAGACTTTGGACACCATAGGGCCCAAAGTTGCCATTGAATTAGATGAACTTAGAAGTTCAATTGCTGAATCAATGAGTGCCGCTTCGACAGCAGCTGATGATTCACAACAAACCTCTTCAACCCTGCTCTTAACCGTAGCCGCTATCGCCATCATCTTCGGCTTATTAATAGCCTACGTAATATCCAAAGCTATTATCTTGAGCTTAGACTCAATGAATAAAGTCTTTGCTGATATAGCACAAGGTGAAGGAGATCTAACCAAACGTATACCAGTTACAGGTAAGGATGAGCTCTCCCACCTAGCGGCAAGCTTCAACCTGTTTGCAGAGAAAATACAACATACAGTTACCGAAGTCAGCAATTCCACAGAACAACTGCAGTCAGCTTCTGATGCTTTAACTCTCAAAGCTAAAGAGACCCAAAATGGAGTGAGCCAACAGCAATCTCAAGCCCAGTTAGCCGCAGCGGCGATGACGGAAATGTCCGCCAGTGCCTCAGAAGTAAGTGTTAGTGCCAATCAGGCTAATGAGCTTTCCAGCAATGCGCTAAGTACTGCAAGTAATGGACGTGACGTCGTCTTAAATGCGGTATCGAGTATGAGTTCTCTCTCTACTCAGCTAACTGATTCATCTGGCATTATCGAAAACTTACGCAAAGACAGTGAGCAAATTGGCACTGTACTCGATGTGATTCGCAGTATCGCAGAGCAAACTAACCTGCTTGCTCTGAATGCCGCGATTGAGGCTGCTCGCGCTGGTGAACAAGGAAGAGGTTTTGCAGTGGTTGCTGATGAAGTACGCTCTTTAGCTTCAAGAACTCAAGAATCAACAGAAGAGATCCAAACAATAATACAGACACTACAACAACGTTCTGAAAGCGCCTTTAATGCCATGACTGAAAGTTGTTCCAGTGCAGAATCCACTGCGGGGCTAATTCAATCTACCGAGCAATCTCTAGCCCAAATAGCCGAATTTATGGATGATATTAACAACTCTATCGCCCACATTTCTGAAGCGGCTGGACAGCAAGCGACGGTAGCAGATGAAGTCAGTCAAAATGTAAATGCTGTATCTGAAATTTCAGAAGCCACTTATCAGCAAACCGAAGAAACCAGCAGGTCTGCTGAACAACTATCCTCACTCGGTGAGAGTCTAGCTAAAACAGTGAGTCAATTCAAAATCGGGTAGATAGTCAAATCGACATCAGCCATGGAGTGACCAAAAGCGTGCTAAGGCACGCTTTTTTGCATTCATATTATTGAGACAGAATGTTTGAGAGCCTCCGGCTGAATGAACAGATACTTGATGTAATTGGTATTAGGTCGATTTACCTGGGGCACTTCACAGACCCGACTGACAACAGCCGAGTTGACTAAAATACAACACAAGGCACTAAGAGGAAGCAAGAATAGTAAATTGACCACCAGCATTCAGAGTCCTCATACATATGAGTATAAGTTGGCTCTTCACATTTAAGTGTCGAATGAAACATAAGATATTGATTCTCATAAAAAGTGGTTGAAAGTGGTGAAAGCTTGTGTCTATTTCACCATTTCATGGGGATTGGATAATATGAAGTAAAGTATAAAAATTAGTGCTTAAAGAACAAAACTATCAATCATAGACACCATACGACCTATTTCTGGTTTAGTGATAGTATCATTAGCACCTAATGCTAATGCTTTTCCTCGATTATCTTCACTCATCAAAGAGGAGAACATAACAATGGGCATCTCTTTATAGACCTGCATATCACGAAGGCGTTTCAACAGATGTAACCCATCCATTCTAGGCATCTCTACGTCAGAGATGATACCGCTGACCATGTCTTCTACAGAGGCTCCAGCTTCAGTAGCGAGTCTTTCAAACTCCTCTAACATCTCCAGAGCATCACCGCCATCTTTAGCAGTAATGATGTTATATCCTGCCGTACGCAAAGTATTTTCAATCATCTTACGGATAAAGGCTGAATCGTCGACAATCAATATGGTTTTGGCTTCCCGTTTAGCTAACATCTCATCGTTGATAAGCACACTCTTATCAAGGGTCACATCATACTTATCCATACTTAATTCAGGATTGATATCCGCAATAATTTTCTCGAAATCCAACACCATAATGAGATGGCCTTCACGGCGAACTACAGCAACAACACAGTCCTGCTCACCAGCCTCCAAAAATTGACTGGGAGACTCAACTTGTTCCCATGACACCCGATGAATACTACGAACACTATCGATTAAGAAACCATTTATCATCTTATTAAAGTCGGTCACGATAACCACTTTATTATCCAATTCATCTTCGGTCGGGATCCCCAGCCATCCGGCAAGATCCACAAGTGGAATAAGATTATCCCTTAAAGAGAAAACGCCTACCATATGGGATTGAGCATTTGGGTAATCCGAAGTATCAGGAACTCTGATAACTTCCCTAACCTTGGCCACATTGATCCCATAGTGACAGACTTTATGTCCACCGCCTTTTAGAGACTTATGTAGATGAAACTCAATAATTTCAAGTTCATTCGTGCCGCTTTCCGTAAGAATTTCCGATTTTTTTAGTTCACTCATACTCAGTACTCAAATGGGTTAAGCTTGCTTAAGCTGGAAGGAGAAATATACAGCTATTACTAGTATAGGAAGGGAATCATGGTTTATGCATTTTTAGTTAAATTTGCTGAAAGCAATCATAAGAAAAAAGGAGATACAATTACTGTTCCCCTTAACTTATTGTGAGAAAGCGATTAATTTACGATGAAATAGCAATGCACTCAGAATGATTGATAACGATTCTATTTCAATTTCCTATAAGTCTCAGTACCCCAATCGAAAATATACTCAGCACCTTGCCACTCATAAATAGTACGGCCATCTTTTTGTATGACTCGAGCATTCTCTGGCAAACTGTTTAATCCAGATGCATATTGAATACTGGTCGTGATTCTCAGCGGTGCAGCTATCACCTTAGGTTTTTCAACTTGACGTTCATCACGATAGATAGGGCGATTATAACGATAAGGATAGTTCCAGTAAGCACGATTCCAGTGGTTACTCCAATAAGGGCGATAATTGTAACGATTCCAATAAGGGCTCCCTATACCACCCCCCCAGTTACTGCTCCAGCTAGGTTGCATCCAAACATTGCTACTCCAACTAAAACGATCACTAGCTTGTACGCTTAAGCTAAAAAGAGACAATACACCAGCCAAAATAATGACCTGACTAACGCTGGATAATTTACTCATTTATCTCCCTCCACATCCGCTGCATCATTAAGCTCTATTGTTACTCTACTCCCATTCACTGCAAGATGTAATTTACCTCTCGCTTATCTATTTACAACCACTTCTTATTTGAAGCTAACCAGTTAAACATGCGTACTAAAAATGCTATAGTGCGCGCAATATCACATTTATCATCAGGGTTATTTCCACATGAGTTTTAAGGATTTGCGCAGTTTTATAGACCACCTAGAGAAACAAGGTGAACTTAAGCGTATTACCCATCCAGTCGATCCTAATCTTGAAATGACAGAGATCGCTGATCGCGTATTACGCGCCAAGGGCCCTGCTCTGCTATTTGAAAACCCTATAGGCAATGACATGCCTGTTTTAGTTAACCTTTTCGGTACTCCAAAACGCGTTGCTATGGCATTGGGTAAAGAAGATCCTCTCGCATTAAGAGAAGTTGGTGAACTGCTAGCTTTCCTCAAAGAGCCGGAGCCTCCTAGTGGGTTTAAAGATGCAATCGCTAAGCTCCCTATGTTCAAACAAGCTCTGAACATGCCACCTAAGACAGTACGTAATCCCCCTTGTCAGCAAGTCGTCAAAACGGGAGAGGATGTCGATCTCACCACGCTCCCTATCCAACACTGCTGGCCTGGAGATGTTGCACCGCTGGTAACTTGGGGATTAACCATCACCAAGGGACCTCGCCAGAAGCGTCAGAACTTAGGTATCTATCGTCAACAGCTACTGAGCAAAGATAAACTGATTATGCGCTGGCTCGATCATCGAGGCGGCGCATTGGACTTTAGAGATTTTAAAGAGAAGTACCCAGGTGAGCGTTATCCGGTTGTGGTCGCACTAGGCGCCGACCCTGTGACGATATTAGGTGCGGTCACTCCAGTACCTGATTCGATGAGCGAATATGCGTTTGCAGGTCTACTGCGCGGCGAACGTACCGAAGTATGTAAAGCTCTTAGCTGTGACTTAGAAGTCCCCGCCACCAGCGAAATCATTTTAGAGGGCTATATCGATCCTAATGAAATGGCTGAAGAGGGTCCCTATGGTGATCATACAGGTTATTATAACGAAACTGACTCTTTCCCTGTTTTCACGGTAACCCATATTACCCATAGAAAAGACGCCATCTACCACAGCACATATACTGGTCGTCCACCTGATGAGCCTGCCATGCTAGGGGTAGCACTCAATGAAGTGTTCGTGCCTATCTTACGTAAACAGTACCCTGAAATTATCGATTTTTATCTGCCGCCTGAAGGCTGCTCATACAGAATGGCCGTGATCTCAATACGTAAACAGTACCCTGGCCATGCTAAGCGTGTAATGATGGGGGCTTGGTCCTTCCTACGCCAGTTTATGTATACCAAGTTTATTGTTGTCGTCGATGAAGATGTCAACTGCCGTGACTGGAATGACGTCATCTGGGCTATTACGACTCGTATGGATCCTAAGCGTGATACTGTAATGATAGAGAACACCCCTATTGATTACCTCGACTTTGCCTCTCCGGTTGCCGGCCTAGGTTCAAAGATGGGTATGGATGCAACCAATAAATGGCCAGGTGAAACCGACCGCGAATGGGGCACACCTATTGTGATGGACCAAGCGGTGAAAGATAAGGTTGACCAGATCTGGGCCGACTTAGGCATAGATGATTCGCCTACCCTATAATTCTATAATACGTATCTATTAAGCCTCCAAAAGAGAGGTTACAAAAGGAAGTTAGATGAACACTATTCGTTGTCAGATAGAGAAAGTTACTCCGTTTAATGATGCGGTATACCAAATCATTCTTAAACCTGAAACTGCTTTCGAATTTAAAGCAGGTCAGTACTTGTGTGTCGTTATGGGTGAAAAGGATAAGCGTCCATTCTCTATCGCATCGGCACCTGATGCTGAACATATCGAACTACACATCGGCGCAGCCGTCAGCGAAAGTTATCCTATGCAAGTTGTAGAGCGTATGAAAGAGAGCCTAAAAAACGGCACAAGTATTGAGGTTGAAGTACCTGGTGGGGAAGCACACCTGCGCCATGAAAGTACACGCCCAAGACTATTAATCGCTGGCGGTACTGGTTTCTCTTACATCAAGAGTATTATCGAACACCAGATCGCATTGGATCAAAGAGTTCCAACTACCCTCTACTGGGGCTGTCGTAATGCAGATGCTATGTACTACGAAGCAATAGCTCGAGCATGGCACGATGCACACCCATGGTTACATTTCGTCCCCGTTCTCGAAGAAGCGGGTGGGGACTGGAAAGGTAAGAAGGCCAATCTGTTAGCCCAAATCAAAGCTGACTACGTTAGCCTAAATGGCTATGACATCTATATTGCCGGACGTTTCGATATGGTGGGTGCTGCTCGTGAAGTATTCCGCGCTATAGGCGTAGAGGAAGATCACCTCTATGGTGATGCATTTGCGTTTATCAAGTAAATAATGGACATGGTTACTTGCAAAAGTAGCCATTTTTTATCTCCCTTTACTATTCAAGTCAATGAATACCAAGCGATATAAAGATGTGATCCCTCTGCGATAGTTTAGCGCTTCTTAGGCAAGGTCATTAATTGCCCTCGACTCTAGCATCCTCAGTACCAGCCCCATGCGTTACTCTACCTCCACAATCAATTAAGTCGTGCATTAACGACAATCACAACGTCTGACCTCTATATATGAAGGAAATGTCTTAAGTATGTCGGGAACATAGTTGAACTAGGTTTAGGCTCGTTAACACTACATCGGACGTGCTAAAACTCGCCTGTAAGGAGTGATGGAAAATGAAAGGAGCACCAACTTTGGGTGCCCCTTACTGATAAGGGCATCTGCTACTCAGAAGCTTATTCATTAACTTGGTATCAGCTCTACTACTCAATCCATTGTGCTAGCAAGGGTTAAAACCTGTATTGGCTTTACCAAGGTACAAACAGTGACATATAAGCGCCGATGATCAAATCGATGCAGGTGTTGTAAGCTGAGTGTCAGTGATTTATTGACTCACTAAATCCTTAGCGCTTCGCCTGTCTTGAGCTTATGGGTTTGTTTGTCTGGTTCTTATTTGACGTACGCAGGCCGATGCACCTGTTTTTTAACACGGTTAAGTGTATCTCGTGATACCTAAAGGTATGTGGAGAGTTTCAGAATCTTTGTCTCTATTCTGAGTGCTATTAGTTTAACCAAAGCTAATTAAAACAAAATTAAATTAAGGTTAATGTAGCCGTATCATTCTCTTTGAACCGCTTGTACTCTAGTGCTCTGTCAAGGTAGAAGAGATGAAATTTGTTACGCTATATTGAACCCGTATTTCGTCCACCATCTGAGTGGAAATCATTAATACTGCAAGTGACCAATGGTTGTAGTTGGAATCGCTGCACGTTCTGCGACATGTATACCGCTCCCCAGAAACGATTTCGTGCGCAAAAGTTAGATAAAATCTTGGAAGATATAGAGACTGTTGTCAGTACTCGCCAAAATATCACTCGGGTTTTTCTCGCTGACGGCGATGCGATGAGTCTGCCTTTTGAACGTTTAGAAGCGATCTGTTTGTTGATCCGCGAGCACTTACCTAACGTGATTCGAATTAGTAGTTATTGCCTACCAAGAAACCTTAAAAATAAGACCCCTGAACAATTGAGCAAACTGCGAGAGCTAGGTCTTTCGCTACTCTACATAGGTTGTGAGAGTGGTAATGATGAGGTCCTTAAGCGTATCGAGAAAGGCGAAAGCTATGCATCATCATTAGCGGCGCTATTAAAGATAAAGGCGGCGGGAATTAAATCTTCAGTGATGATATTAAATGGTTTAGGTGGCAGTGAACTTTCAGAACAACATGCTATAAGCTCTGCTCGCTTGATGAATGCGGCACAACCAGAATATCTGTCTACTCTAGTGGTCACGTTACCTTTAGGTACAGATCGAATGGATGCAGCTTTCGATGGTCATTTCTCGCTACCAAACCAAGCTGAACTATTTAGCGAAATGCATACTCTGCTTAGTCATCTTGAGTTGGATAAAACTATATTTCGTTCGGATCATGCCTCTAACTATCTAGTGCTTAAGGGGGTTTTAGGTAAAGATAAAGCGAGATTAGTATCTGAGGTTGAGCAAGCCATTAACCATCCGTTGCAAACAAGCCTAAGAAAGGAGTGGCAAAGGGGACTATAATAATTCCTGCTCTTTGGCTCCACTGGCTAAAATGAGGCATTGGTTCTTAAGCCACTGTATTAATGGATCTTGATGTACTCTGGCATGCCAATAAAGAGTGCTCTCGACTTGAGGCAACTCTTGATGAGTCACAATGGCTAGTTTTTCTTGCCAATAGGGGTTTTGAGTGGTGACGTCAGAGATAAAAGCGATATGCTTTCCGGCTAATAATCCATTGCAAAGCACTAACATAGAGCTGGTTGAGAAGCTAATTTTACGATTTAAGTTATTTGCTTGCGCTAGCTGGGTTATTTGGGCTTCAGCGGCATTTGATGCTGAGTATTCGGCAGTGTCGAAACTGAAGATATCAGCCAAATTTGGATTAGTTAACTGATTGATAGGGTGAGTCGGACTAGAGGCGATACAAAATTTTTCCAAACCAATACGACGACCATAAATATTGGCAGGTGGTAATTCAGTACCACCAATACAGAGGTCTAACTCCCCAGATTCCAGCATGGAAAACATATCTTTAGGTTTATGAAGAAACTCTAACTCGACATTAGGCGCTGCCAACATAACCATCTCGAGGAGCTGAGGGATAATTTCAGAGGTCATGCTATCGATAAAGGCAATGCGAACAACACCATGAACTTCTTTTGGATCAAAAATTTTCTGTAAAATCAATCTACTACTCATCTCTAGCCACTCCTGTAATTGGGGTAATAGAGATTGTGCTTTTTCAGTAGCCTTGATACCTTGACCCTGTTTGACGAATAAAGGGTCAGCAAACAAGTTACGTATTTTCTTTAAGTTTTGGCTCATAGCAGGTTGAGATATATCGAGTCTTTCAGCACTCTTAGAAACACTTTCTTCCTCAATTAATACCGTTAAACTGAGCAGTAAATTAAGGTCACATTCTTTAATTATCTTCAAATCAGAATGATTCATATATATCACCTAGCCATTAATTAGCATGAAAATTTTTTAATTATCAATACTCTACTCTACCAAACGCTTAATGAGAATCGATGATAATAATGTTCTGAACCACTTCTGTAATTCTTGATTTCTCTGGTGCTCGTTCCAACAAACCTTTAATTCTAACTCAATGGTATCACCCAGCCAGATAAAATCTTTGGCTTGATAATTCTCAAAAATTTTAACTGAGTAATGTGGTAATAAAGTCACCGTATTGGGTGCTGTTAGCGCCTGAGTCATGGTGCTTAAGGAGCCGGATGTTAGCGCGTAAGACCCCTCTTTGACATTGATTGTTTTGAGTGCATTGATCATATGAATTTGATTATGTTCTTGATATTGATACCTCAAGAGTTTGAATGGGCTCTCCTCTATGATGTCTTGGGCATCGATGATCTTTTCAATATATTCAGGGGCATTGTGATCGAGTGTAACGAGCTGCCAAGGATATCTTGAAATGCCTTGGCTGCGTACAGGCTTTGGAACTGTGTCATAAAAACCAACAATAAGATCTAGATATCCACGCCTTAACATATTAAAACCATCAGTTTTCTGTGTCATATACTCCAGTTCAATACCAGGCGCATGCTTATCTAATTCTGAAATCAAATCAGTGATACACAGCTGAGCAAGAACATCATTCATCATGACTCGAATTCGCCCTTGAGCTGTGGCAGGACTAAAACTATCTCCTTCCAATATACTGATGACATTGTTTAGCAAAGGTTTTAGCTCTTGCTCTATAGCACTAGCCTTATTGGTGAGTGTCATTCCATTGTGACTTTTAACCAGTAAAGGATCGGCAAACATTAGTCGTAAGCGCTTGAGTATCTGACTCATGGCTGACTGTGACAATCCTAGCTCTTTGGCAGCTTTGCTGACATGAGCTTCTTTAAGCAATACTGATAAAGCGATTAGCAGATTAAGATCGCAATCTTTTAGTTGGTTGATTTTACTCTCTAGAGACATCGCGTCGTTCTAACTCTAAGCTGGAGGAATAACGAGTCGACTATAGATGAAATGCTGACATCAGCAAAGATTATAAAAGGTAAAAAGGCCATCCTTGGCCTTTGGGATCACAAACTATTTTCTTAATCTGAGGAGATTAAGCTGACAAAATCGAAATAGCAGACCTTGTCATGATGTTACATTTCCCTTTGACGTCCTTTTCAAGGTAACGAAGCCATTCGATATCAGAGTGCCCAATCCTTAGGTCAATTCACGTTCAATGTGCTCTGAGTGTCCCTTATGTTTTAAGCTGTTAAATATCAGAGTATCTAAATCTAATCCCTAGATCATGCCACAATCACTGTGCTCTGAGTGTTACTTATGCTTTGAATGTTAAATACCAGAGTATCCATTCCTTAGACAATTAGATTCCTTATAACTCTGGTATTTAATGTGCGCTAACACGATCAATCAATAGTGCATTCTTGTCATCTTAAATGGATTTTAAGATGCTATAACTTGTGTTTCACTGGTTAGAGTAATGGTAACTCGACGCTCAAGAGCGTGATCAGCGAGGGTATTTCCATGTTCACCTTGTGAACCTGAAGCTTGTGTCTCTAGCTTCTTAACTTCTACGCCATGGGTGATGAGGTAATCTTTTACTTGCTGAACACGTTTTTCAGACAGTTTTTGATTATAAGCAGAAGGGCCTTGATTATCTGACTGGCCATCTAGCATGATCACATCGTTGTCATTTAACCTCGAAATACGGATCACTTCATCTAGCTTAGTTTCAGCTGTACTGCTCAACTTTGAAGAGTCGAAACCAAATAAAACGGCAATACTGCTTTGCTCAACCTTAGTTTCATAAACAGGCTCAGGGATTGGTTCAACAATAACCTCTTCAACCTCTTCGATCACAGCGGGTAACACTACGGCTGCTGTTTGAATAGGTTTAACACCGAAACGATATACCATCTGAAGGCCGACTGTCTGCGCATCCATATTCGCAGTGTTCCATGCAGACTCATCGACATTAGCGAAACGACGATATTTTGCTGAGATCTCTAAGGCATCGGTTATTTTGTAACCCACACCAGCACCAAAGTAAGGAGCGGTGTCTGTTGCGCTCACATATTGATCAGCACTTATATGGTGAGATAAATGATACTGATAAGCACCTGCTTCACCGGTTAAGAACCACTTTTCGTTGAGCGGAAGCGTACCAACTAAGCCAAGAGTGAAGCCATCTACATCAATAGATTGAGAACCGTCTAGGCCACCCCAAAGATGAGTATCATCATCGGTACCTAGATCTTGCCAGCCAGCTTCTACTGCGAAATATTTGTTTAACTGATAACCAACGATAGCGTTCCATGCTAAATCACTATCGTCACCTAAATGACTAACCGCATCTACTGACTCGTAGTTACTCTGACCTAGACCAGCACCGACATACCAAGTGTTATCAACGTCAGCAGCATTTGCGTATGAGAAGGTACTCATAAGTGCGATAGCTAAAAGAGATTTTTTCATTTTTGTGCTCCCTATGGAAATTCAAAATCGTTTGTTTTTCTATGGGTTGCATTTTGATGGCATTCGTTTCAGGAATCGATAGAGTATTACTTATAATGATTATTCGTTTTACTTATGAATTTTAGCGTTATGAATAGACTTTACTGATTGTCGGGGGGGGGGGGAACAGGGCAGAGTCAGCTTAACTTTGCCCTCTTCCAATTCGAGTTACTGTTTCTCTATATGCACTTCTCTAACAGGACAAGGGATCTCTATATTTGCTAATAAAAGCGCCCGATAGATGGCTAGATTTGTTTGATACTTGTCTTGATAGTAGCTCTGCGTAGGAACCCAGTAACGTATACTTATCTCAATACCGATACTATTAAAATTATTGATGCCTATCAGTGGCTTTTGCTCTTTATGAGCTAGAGGGGATTGCTTTATCACCTCCGTTGCTAAGGCAATGACTTCATCTGGATCTGTTTTATAACTGATATTAAAGTTGGTCTCGACCAGTTTATTGGCAAAAGAGTTATGCAGTATGTCGCCGACTATGTGCTTATTAGGGATATTTATCTGTTCCCCCTCTTCATTGATAAGTACCGTCATTCCCAGAAAAATATCCTGTACCACTCCAGTAACGTCTTTGATACTGATAGTGTTACCCACAACGAAAGGACGAGTGACGATAATCGTGATGCCTGCAGCGTAGTTTGATAGCATCCCCTGTAGCGCCAGGCCAGCCCCTAGCGAGGCGGCACCGATGGCTGCAACCATAGGTGTAATACTGATCCCAAGCTTACCTAGGGCGACAATACCGACCATGACGATGATCAATATTCTTAGTAAGTTAGTCACGAAGTTACTTAACGTGATATCTATATTGTGTTTTTTCAGTTGGCCAGCAACTAGGTTTGATATCTTGTTAGCGACCCAAAGTCCAAGTAGAAAAATTAAAAATGCACCTATGATCTGAAAACTATACTGAACTAAAAATTCATAGAGTAAGGTGTAAACACCTTGTAGTTGTTGAAGCTCCTGCTCTAGTTGATCTTCCTTCATGTGTCGTCCTATTTTTTTCTTGGTTGTTGGTTTTATCCACTTAGCTTACTAACATTTAAATCTTTTGGAACTGATATTTTATCCACCGATTATCTACATATTGCGTGAAGGGGATCATGGATTAACGATTTCAACCATGAGGTTTGGTAGAGAGTCGGATACTCTTATGGCTATTTTTTTACTAAACAGGATATCAAATATGAGAACACTCATTTTTATTAGCTGTATGTTTCTTGCTAGCTTTGCTCAAGCGTCATCTTATCAGGCTGGTGATCAAGTGACTCCGATACAGTTAGAAGATCAGTTTGAAAATGCCGTTGAAGTTAACGCTAACACGCTAGTACTACTCTTTAGTCACGATATGAAAGGCGGAGACATAATTAAAGAAGCGCTAGAGTTGCAGGTTTCAGGCGCAGAGAAGATTCCAGCCACTCAAGTCTATATTGCCGATATAAGTGGAATGCCTTCACTTATTGCGAAGTTTGTGGCTATCCCACAGATGAAAGACCTCCCCTTTCCCATGGGACTCGATAGAGAAGGAGAGATGACTAAGTTACTGCCATCAGAAGAGGATATGGCAAGTTTAATCTTGCTTGATAACTTAAAGGTAATAGAGGTACATAACTTCGATTCAAGTGCAGAGTTAATCAAAGCATTGCGTTGATTAATGTATTTTTGTGGCATTAAAAATGGGCGTATAACGCCCGTTTTTATACCTATTTCCCAACGTTTTGTCTAAGAATGGCTTTGTAGTGATTTTAGTATGCTGTGAAGTTCTTCTTTTATATGTAATTTTTTCTTTTTAAGCTCCCTAACTTCATTAGTAAAGGCGGTTGAGCTATGTTGTTCCAACTCCTTAATCTCATCATCTAGCGCATTATGTTTATTAAACACCTTTAAAAAGTGTGCGTCATTTGTCTTCAATTTAGTGATGAGTTCTCTGTACTCTGGAAACATAAGTTCAACCCCTTTCTCTGTTTATTCTCTAATCCCCAACTAAAGTAGCGTGATTTTTAAGCTAATAACGTGATATAGGTCAACAAAATTTAGATTGTTTTTTAACAATCTATACGGGTAGTGCTGGTAGGAAAATAGCGACAAAACACTTGCTTATTAATGTTTTATTCTAAATCATAATTTGACATGGAAAAATCGATTTAGTAACTACATTACAGCAAAGCATTTACCTATTGCCCTGCAAAGTGTGATCAAGTTAACCTTATTGGCTTCGATACTAGGTTAAAGTCGAAAAATAAGAAGTTTATAATCTAAATTGAAAGGGGTTTTCATAATGTCAGATGTATTCCACTTAGGACTGACCAAAAAAATGTTGGATGGGGCTAGCCTAGCGATTGTACCAGGCGATCCTGAACGAGTTAAAAGAATTGCTGAATTGATGGAGGGAGCGACGTTCCTTGCAAGTCACCGTGAATATACCAGTTACTTAGCTTATATAGACGGTAAGGCTGTGGTTGTTTGTTCAACAGGTATTGGTGGACCATCAACCTCTATTGCGGTCGAAGAGTTAGCTCAACTTGGTGTGCGTACTTTTTTACGTGTTGGAACCACGGGCGCGATTCAACCACATGTCAATGTTGGCGATGTGATCGTTACTCAAGCATCAGTTCGCTTAGATGGTGCTAGTTTGCATTTTGCACCTCTGGAATATCCAGCAGTAGCAAACTTCGAATGTACAACAGCTATGGTTGCAGCCTGTCGTGAAGCTGGACTTGAACCCCACGTTGGTATCACAGCGTCTTCAGATACCTTCTATCCGGGTCAAGAGCGTTACGACACAGTGTCTGGTCGTATAACACGTCAGTTTAAAGGCTCTATGCAAGAGTGGCAGGATTTAGGTGTGCTTAACTACGAAATGGAGTCTTCGACATTATTTACTATGTGTGCTTCTCAAGGATGGCGTGCAGCATGTGTTGCAGGTGTCATTGTTAACCGTACACAGCAAGAGATCCCAGATGAAGCCACCATGAAGAAAACAGAAGTCAGTGCTGTTTCTATCGTAGTAGCTGCAGCTAAAAAGCTACTAGCTTAACCTTTACGCTTACCTCCGGTTAGCTTAAAAATTGAAACTTAATAAATCGAAGGCGCACTAAGCGCCTTTTTTATGTTTCAATTTACATCAACTTATTATTAAACATGATATTTCCTTATATCTTTTGAAGCAAAAAACCTTATTCTTATCCCTACGATTATCAATCTTGAATTAGGCTTTGAGGCTGTAAGCTAAGTATCTTTACACTTAAGTGGTATAAATAGGTGACATATTATGTCGCACGAGTGAAGTTCAGCTGATATAGTGGATATATATTACTCACATTTTCAGGGGGAAATATGGAGTTAACGAATCCCATCATGATATGGGGCTGTATTGGACTGGTTTTAATGTTGGCTGAATTGGTAATACCAGGTGGGATTGTGATCTTACTCGGTGGCGCCTGTTTAGTGGTGGCATCGGCGTTAGGCATAGGTCTCGTCGAGGGGATAGTCCAAAGCCTCACGCTCTGGTTTATCGCCTCTATTGTTTTGCTGCTTGGTTTCAGACAAGTCACTCAAAAACTCATTGGCGGCGACTCTCATGTGGATAACACTGATGAGGAGTTGGATATCTACAATAAAATAGCTTTAGTGAAAGAGGCTATTGGGCCTGCTCAACATGCAGGTCGTATCGAATTTCAGGGAACTGAATGGTCCGCACTTGGTGATGGTAGTGAGATTGCTGCTGGTACTCAGGTCAGGATTATTTGTCGTGAAAATATTGGCTTGATTGTCGAGCCAATCAACGATTCTAAATAAACTCATCTAATTAATGCATCAATTCGGTGCAACAAACAAATAAGGAAGGGATCTATGTTTGTGTTCACGATATTTGTGCTTTTTGTCTTTTTTATCCTCTACAAGCTGTTGTTAATTGTTCCTATGCGGGAGGTCAATGTGATCGAACGTTTGGGCAAGTTTCGAGCCGTGTTGCAACCAGGTTTTCATTTTCTCATTCCATTTTTTGACCGTGTGGCCTACAAACATGAGATCCGTGAACAGGTGTTAGATGTTCCCCCCCAGAGTTGTATCTCTAAAGATAACACGCAACTTGAAGTGGATGGGCTCGTTTATCTCAAGGTGATGGATGGTGAGCTGGCCAGCTATGGCATCGAAAACTACCGTCTTGCGGCAGTTAATCTTGCACAAACCACCATGCGTTCTGAAATAGGCAAGCTGAACTTAAGTCAGACCTTTTCCGAACGTGACAACCTAAATGAATCTATCGTGCGCGAAATAGATAAGGCATCAGACCCTTGGGGGATCAAGGTGCTACGTTATGAAATTAAAAACATAACACCATCACGCAAGGTGATACATACCTTAGAGAAGCAGATGGAAGCTGAGCGTAGCAAACGCGCCGAGATCACCTTAGCTAACGCTGAGAAAGCAGCCATGATTAATCTATCTGAAGGTGAGCGTCAGGAGGCAATCAATATCTCAGAGGGACAAAAACAGAAGCGGATTAACGAAGCTAAAGGTACCGCATTTGAAATTAGTATTGTCGCTAAGGCCAAAGCTGAAGGGATGGAGCTGGTATCGACAGCACTGGCACTCGATGGTGGCAATGAAGCGATGAATATGCAGCTTAAGGAGCAGTTTATCGGTCAAGTTGGCAAGATATTGAATGAAGCCGAAGTGTCAGTTGTTCCAGCCGAAATGGCTAAATTAGAAGGGTTTTTCGAGGGCGTGGAGCAGGTAACTCACGCTGTGAGTTCGAATTCAGTAAAAGGAGCTAAGTCATGATTGCAGGTATAGATACAGATCTTATCGTATTGGGTATCTGGGGGCTCATCTTTGCCGTCTTTGTTATTAAGCTGTTCCAATCTATCCGCTTAGTTCCTACAAAGTCTGCCTACATTGTCGAGCGTTTAGGGAAATACCACTCAACCTTAGATGCGGGTTTTCATGCCTTAATCCCCTTTGTCGACAAAGTCGCTTATATTCACGATCTTAAAGAGGAGACTATTGATGTACCACCTCAAGAGTGTTTCTCCAGTGATGAAGTGAATGTCGAAGTCGATGGGGTTATCTATATCTCAGTGATTGACCCAGTTAAGGCCAGTTATGGCATTGTTGATTATCGCTATGGCGCTATTCAACTAGCTCAAACCACCACTCGCTCAGTGATAGGTACGTTAGATCTAGACCGTACTTTCGAAGAGCGTGATGTGATCAGTGCTAAGGTTGTCGAGGTATTAGATCAAGCGGGGGCACTGTGGGGAATTCGTGTTCACCGCTATGAGATTAAAAATATTACTCCGCCTGAAACGGTAAAAAACGCCATGGAAATGCAAGTAAACGCTGAGCGTGAACGTCGTGCATTGCTAGCAAAAAGTGAAGGTGAGAAGCAGAGTAAGATTAATCGTTCTGAAGGTATAAAAGCCGAGATGATTAACATCTCTGAAGGTGAGATGCAAAAGCGCATCAACGAAGCTGAAGGTAAAGGTGAAGAGATTATCACCATAGCAAGAGCGACAGCTGAGTCTATCGAACGTATGGCCACCGTCATTGCAGCACCAGGAGGTAAAAACGTGGTACGTATGCAGCTAGGTGCACAATATCTCAAACAGTTTGACGGCCTGAGTAACAACACCTGCAAGGTTGTCTTACCGGGCAATATGATGGACTTTGAACACTGGATGGACAGTATAGGTCTGGAAGAGGAAAAATAATACTCGCTAAATTAAGTCAGCGATATTAGGGGTCAATAGCTAGGGCTATTGACCCCTAATAAATCTCGACTAGTGGCTTTCATCTAAATCACTTTACTCCTTTGTGCTCTCCCCCCTCGACTTTGCCACTGTCTTTAAGCTAAAAGCTGGCAAGATCACAAAGAGACGGTTGAGATCGTTTGCTTAGATAATTTCATCCCATGCTCCTCGATTATTACTGGCTATGCCGTTATTATCTTGCCATTGAAACTTTGGTACAACATTGATTTGGGAAAATTATGAGCCTCGAAAGACTAGAAACAGCAACTCGCATGAGCCGTATCGTTAAACACAATGGCACCATCTACTTGTGCGGCCAAGTGTGTAAGGATGCCGAACAAGGCATTACTGAACAAACGTTTAGCATGCTTGAAAAAGTGGATGCTTTATTGGCTCAGGCTGGCAGTGACAGAGAACATATCTTATCGGCCACCATCTATGTCAAAGATATGTCTTACTTCACCGAAATGAATGCAGTTTGGGATGCTTGGGTTCCTGAAGGTCACGCACCAGCCCGTGCCTGTGTTGCTGCTAAGATGGCAAGAGAAGCTTTGTTAGTTGAGATCTCAATCGTAGCGGCTGAGAAGACAGCATAAGATTACTACAAACTTCAGATCGACCAGTGGGTCCTGAACTCGTTCCAGAGCCCACTGAACTCTACGCTTCCAAATGCCCTGACTATAAATCCTATGCTCTTGCCTTATAACTCCACTTTCTCATATTTAGTCCAGACGACAATATTTCCCATTAGGGGCACAATCCAAACTGCAGTTTGTTTATCCTGATGAATACGGTAATAAAACAGCTCTTCATCACGAATATTATGCTTTCTAATTTCACGATAGAAATGCATCGCCGAAGCACTCACGACTTCAGGCTTGATCAGATCTTTCTGTAGCACCTTTACCTGAAAGACATCCACTTCGAGATTATCAATCGTCTCCCTATACTGCTTAAACTCGCCACGAATCTGATATTTGATCGGTGTGGTTAAACAATCTTCATCGGTGATACAGGTAGAAGCGTAAAACTGACCTTGATCTTCACTTTCATATACCAAGGAGATCCCTTGATCCGCACGAATTAACAGCTCATCGGCAACAGGAAAATAGATATCACCGTGGAAATGATGCTCGACAAATTCAGGCTCAGACTCCCTTTTTTGCTCTCGCTCTTCAAATGTAATATGAGCAGGAATGATGACACGATTATATCGAATACGTGTTTCCATTTTATGGCTCAATGCCGTAAATTTCTGCATATCCAAACCAGCAGGCGTCAACTCAATAGCAGTCAGATTTATCATCTTATCGGCTATGCAGTGCCCCTCTACATCAGTTGCGCAGCTGGCAAGGGAGTAATTCACCCCATCGGTAAGTGCTAAAATATCGAAGCCCTTTATACTCGGAATATAATTGGTCTCTGGCGCAATATGTTTCTGCCACATAGAGGGGTGCAGCTTATCCTCTCCTTTGGGGTAAATAAGCAGTGCACTCTCTACAGTCCCACCTAAATTTACAGGTATCTGCTTATCGGCATGCCATTTATTGGTTTCCCGCATCACGGTGTAATCATCACTCCTGAGCCAGAGTAAAACAATCAGCAGGACTAAAGCTAGAATTCCCCCGCCTTTAACCATTAGAGACATATCGTATAGCGCTGTTTTTATTGATTCAGCATCGTTCATCGCCAGCATCTTCACGTGAGATCTCACAGAGATGTGTAGCTGATATCCTCGTCTAGCAACGGTTTTTAGCTGTACCTCTGGGTATGGCTCGAGCTTTTTTCTTAGGGTACTAACACACTGAGTCAAAGAGGTTGCAGCGACCACACGATCAGGCCAACCGACCTGTAGCAACACCTCTTTATCACAGATAGCGTCAGGTGTTGTCAGTAGGTGAGAAAGAATAGCGGATTCGGAAAAAGTAAGCCCTATCGTCGTTCGATTAATACGATCGACAAGATGGTGGGCTTCACAGTCTAGCTCCAAATAAGAAGTAACTTTTAACAATTCACACCTCTGTCTCTCCCTTATGTTCCAAGTGGCATCATTTGAAAACCAAGAGAGTTAACCAATTGTTAACTCTAATAATAAAATTTGAATGCGAAAGATACTGTGATTATTAACCCAAATCAAACTTATATTTTTGTGACATTCCTGTTATTTCCACATACGTGAACTCACTCTCTTAATATTTTGCTTATTCCGCTATTTAAAAAGAGAATATAAGGTTAACTAGATGGATTTACGCTTAAACAGAAAGTTAGATACTCCAATCAAAAAACAGATCCAGACTAACATTGAGCCATATAATCCCTCTAACGCCCAGAACGTTTCGCTATACAGGGCTAAACCGTTACCTGAACCCGTTGCCATCACATTCAACGCCCGGTAAAGATCCGTTGGATTTAATGCGATCAATAGGTTAATCACAGCTTGATTCATAAAGCTGAGATCGGCCACCAGCACAGCGAGCAGCAAGAGATCATAGAACAACACAAACAGAAACCAGACAAAGAGTAAGGTTCCCACGGCTCTGGCTTTCTCGGTTGCGCATAGACTCACCATATAACCTATCAAGATAAAAACAAGTGCAAGTAGAAAGCTGCTCAAGATAAACAGCAAAAATACCCTCATGGTCTCAATAGCGCCATAGCCATCACTTAGCAGTACCAACAAAACCCCTGTACCACCAAAAGCAAGAGAGGTGCTTAATAGCATTACCGCACCGTGTCCTACTAGCTTACCTAAAATGATCTGAAATCGTGTCAAAGGATATGAGAGTAACAGTAGCAAGGTACCGGCCTCATCTTCACCCACAAAAGCATCGTAGCTGAGTAAAATGGCGGCCAGTGGAATAATGAACACGGCAATAGTCGACAAACTTGTGATTAAACTATTGAGCTCTGGTAACGCTAAAGTGCCAGTTATCGCACTGGAAGCAAAGGTAACACTCAATGAAAGCACCATAAAAATAAGAGATATAAAGCCTACCCAACGATTCCTGAGACTATCTTTGATCTCCTTAGCAGCAATGATAAATATGGGTGAATTTAGCTGACCGATAACTGACATGTTACGCATTTCTCATTTTAAAAAACTGACTAGAAAAACGAGTCAGAATTGACTCTTTCGGAGCGACACTGACACTCTGCTCAGGCCCAATACAGCTATCCATATAGTGACGATATATCTGAGCAAGACCTGGCTTGGTCACTGAAAAATCAAATTTCCCATATTGAGACGTTAGACATCGCACCACTTCTTGCTGCTGTAGTGGATCAAAATACAACGCATTATTCCTATACAGACTGGATAACATCTGCTCCTGCTGAACCACTTCCGCTAATCCCTCACACCTTAGCTCAAGCTGTAAACCACTATCTCTTTGAAGATCAGCTAAGGTCCCTATCGCTTGCCGCTCACCTTTAGCCATTATCATGGCGCTATCGATATGCTCCTCAATCAAGGAAAGTTCATGGGTACAGACAATCACAGCGCAACCGGTTTGCTTCAACTGGGCAATTTTACCGTACAGAAATTGCGAGGCGTGAGGATCTAAGCCTACCGTCGGTTCATCCAACAACAAAATGTTGGGTTCGGACAAGATAGCCTGAGCAAACCCCAAACGTTGCTTCATCCCTTTCGAATAGGTTTTTAACTGTCGGTGTTGGGCGTAACCTAACCCAAACTCCTCAATAAGAGTGTCGACTTTTGCTTTGCTAACCCCTTTAAGCGCCGCGAAATAGTTCAAAATTTCAAGACCAGTTAGCTTATCGTAAAAACTCACATTTTCAGGAAGGTAACCAAGTCGAACTGGCGATCCATTCAACGACAAGCCTTGAGCACCGCCCATCAAAGAGACCTTACCTTCAAGAGGCGTTATCAAGCCTAAAATAATTTTTATTAGGGTAGATTTTCCCGCACCATTGTGGCCAAGCAGCGCCATTATCTGTCCCTGATGCACATCAAAACTCACCCGATTTAACGCTGTAAAGTCGCCAAAATGGTGAATTACTTCACTGACATTGATCGCACTAACACCCATACACGTACCCACTCCCAGCCACCATGCCATCTTTCACTATTCTGTGACCTTGTTCATTAATAAATCCCGATATTTTACTCGAAATCAGTAACGGAAAACTGTCGACAATGCCCGTTTCTTCAACGACATCAAACTCCTTTTGCCCCCATCTCAGCAATAAAATGATCGGACTATCCATCAGAAAGCTGGCTTCAGGGTAGAGCCAAAATAGACGATCTAAATTATCGTTCGGTCGATAGGCTTTCTGGCTCACATCAGAACCCGCTCCCAGCCAAGCTTGGTTACTACTCCAGTAGTTTCCCCGTTCGTTATAGCTCCACTCCAACAGGGCTTCACCCACATATTTAACTTGAGACTGATTACCGATGAAGCGGTTCTCAAATACCCGATTGCCCTCGCCGCCCATGGCCATATAGATACCAATATCATTTTGGCCAAAGAGGTTGTTCCAGACGATATTATCCTTAGCACCGTAGATAAAGATCCCCTTCCCCTCACGTCCCAGATCCACTTGCTCACTGGGATTAATCACATGCTCAGCCTCATTGGACTCAATCAGACAAAGAGAGGTCATATTGAGCAGTATGCCAAAATCCAATGCATGACTGACTCGATTATGATGCAAGTAGATAGACTTAGAGCTCATCAGGGCGTAGCCGCCTTCAACATTGCGGCTCACATTGTTAAACGCTTCATCAGAGTGGGTATACATATAATGGATACCATATTGGAGTTCAGAAAATTGATTATCGAACACGCGGCTAAAATTGCCGGTTTCGAGGTATACCCCATCACGTACCTTGGAGATATGATTACCTGAAACTGATGGAGAGACGACATTGAGCAGATAGATACCATCTCCTCGGTCTAAGAAATACAGCTCGGCATTGCCGATAATGATATTACCAACAATAGTGAGATGACTTAAGGAGTCCGCGCTGATCCCGAAGCCATCCCCTTGAAATTGGTTGTGGTTAATGTTGGCTCTATCAGCTCCCTCAAGTAATCGAATGCCTGAATCTTTCTCGTAATGATCATTGCCCCAATTACGGATACTCAAGCCAGACACGTCAACATCGGGAGCTGTGATCGTCACGGCGCTTCCTTTACCTCCGGCATCGATAATCACTTCACTGTTGCTTTCACTGGAGATAGAGAGGGGTTTATCGACCACAAACTGGCCTCGATATATTCCAGAGGCCAAGATTAAGTGATCATAGGGTTGAGCATTACTAAGTTGGCTATTGAGTGCATCGGTATTATCAATGTAGATAACCTCTGCCTTGCTAAGACCTGAACAAAGCAGCAAGAAAACCAATACACAATCGCGGACCATGCTTACTCTCCGGCTAACAGCCCTAAAGTGATCTGTTCATATTGAAGCACTGCGCCGCCAAACTCCTCGGCAAAAGTTTGTGCGCTCTCTTTCGTTGCAAAGGAAGCCACCGCCGATCCCATCACAGCTTGTCGGCTAGTGCCGTAGACGTACCAAGCCTTAGTGGCATCAATAAAGGCGCTATCCTGTGGATTGTCCCACTTTGTGGCACCAATATCATGTACCATCAAATGGCTAATTTGTCGTTGATTCTCTGGTTGTAGCACAAAATTAAACATATCACGGGTCGAACAAAACTTAGGTTCGATTTTCGCATTCTTAAGCAGTAACGCCCCTTTAGGACCCGGATACTTAGTGATCATCATGCCGCACAAATGGCAACGATCATGTGAGCCAATCGATGGGGCCATTATTTGCTCCGGTGCACTGTTACCTTGGTTACAAGCAATTAGAGAGGGAATAAGCAACAGCAGGCAGATAAGCTTTTTCATACAAGATCCAGATTTAACCTTCTAGAAGTGAATAACTCAACACCCTATCGGCACCTTGCAGGGATCAACCGATAGAGTGTGAGTCATAATTTCAAACCATAGTTTCTATTACTTTCCTTGCAGGGACGGTGTAATAAAACCTAATCTGATCTATATACCGTTCAACTGACCAGCATAGAGAATAAACATACGCAGACACATCATGCCGGCGACAGCACAGACACCCGATAAGTAAAATGCTTTAGCTGAATGGCTAAAGGCTTTACCCGTGGCAAAGTTAAGCAATAGTGGGCCACCAAAACCAAGGCCGACTACACCAAACCAGAACACTGCAGCCCACTCTCCAGTATGGAAAGCCTCAAATGCACCTTGTGCACCTGCGTTGCCAGTCATTAACGAAGTCACAATCATGAAAATGAATAGCATTTCTGCAATCATGATTGGCCACTCAGCACCATGAAGGATCTTCATATCTTGGCTATGTAGGTCTTCTTTAAACATCGATACAGCGACCATTTTGGCTGCTGCTGCACCTGCTGAAATACCAGAGGCAATAAATAGCGCCGGCAGAACAGAGGTATTGATGATAGGAAAACGAACCAACGCCGAGATAAGGAAGCCGGTATAAGCACAAACAGCTAATGCCAATACTAATACCGTCACTTCACATGGACGACGAATGCCTTTTAGCTTCTCAATCACTGGCACTAACACTTTAAGTGCAGGGATTGAGCGGATCTCTTCTTCAAAGGCAAATAGAGCAATTACAGCCACTAACGGGATATAAACCGACAGCGCAATAACACCAATCGACATCACTGAACTTAGGTTGTAATAAACCAAAATTCGCCAGAAAAAGAGTGGGTTAGTTAAGTCTAAAACCAGACACAACATACCTAAACTGATAGTAACGAATGCGATCAATGCCGCCGCTTTGTAAAATGGCGTGTTAGTTGTCTGCTGCTTGTAGAATCGCAAAAATAACGCAGTGGCTAGCGCACCACCGGATATACCCGCAAAGAACAAGTACACAGCAATAGGCCAAGGCCAAGCAAGGCCATCAGATAGCCCCATTGTAAACTCAATATTGCCGTCCATATCTATACTCCCAGCTTAACAATAGGTATGTATCGTAAGCTCGGTTCAGTACCAAATTCGGGCTTAATACGCACCGAATCTTTCACTCGCAGCAGCTTACTGATATAGGATGTCGGATCGTTAATATCACCAAAAATCAGTGCGTCATAGCGACACTTCTGCACACAAGCAGGTAACTCGCCAATGGCAAGTTTACTGTTTAAGCAGAAATCACAGTTGTCGGCGACATCGGTTTCTTTATTAATAAAACGCGCATCGTATGGACAAGCTGCAATACAGTATTTACAACCCGCACACTTAGCTGCGTCCATAGTAACAATGCCAGTCTTCTCATCTCGGTGCGCTGCGCCTGTTGGGCAAACGGTAACACAAGGAGCGTTCTTACATTGCTGACACGAAACGCGAACAAACTTACGTTCACAACCGCACTCAGTTGTTTTACCGCAGTGTGGACAAGGCTGCCCCTCTAACCCACCAGAATGCTGTTCCATCAACAGTCTAGACTTACCTTCAGGTAAGTTGTTGGCTAGATTACAGGCTTCTTTGCACTCACCACAGCCGGTACATTTGTTCTGATCAAACACCATCGCATAATGGGGCTTGTTGGCATCTGACTCACCCTCTTTGACCGAACTACACCCTAAGGGCGCTAGTATCAAAGAGCTGGCTCCTAAGCATTTAAGGAACCTCCGCCTCTCTACATTTTCACTCACAGCATCCTCCATCTATCAGCTATCTTGCTGATCTGTTTTATTTGTTTGGCTTTCATCTCTTTAGGCCTATGCTCAGTTTTAGCCTATGAACGATTAGTTATTTTTTGCTCTGCTTTAAAAATCGCATTATTAATGGCAGCTCGATTAAACGCTTCACTGTCGCTTTGCAACAGGTGATGCCACTGGGTTATCGCCTCTTCATACTCACCACTTAAATAAGCATGGGTTGCGAGTAGTAACCGTGATTGGAACTCGAATTTATCCAGTGCTAACGCCCTTGCCAGTACCAGTTCGGTATCGAGACTCAGGATACGATCATCACGGTAATACATGGCGGTTGCTTTCATACCCAAAACACCAGCAACGTCTCCACTCAACGCGATTAGCTTATCAAGAGAGTTAATGGCGTCTGAATACAAACCACCTGCAACATAGGATTGAGCTAAATTTAATAATGCAATTTCATTGTTAGGCTGCTCGCTGACTGCTCGTGCATTCTTATTGATATCTGCGCTGATCAGATAATCAATATTTTCATCAATAACCCCTTTATCCCACTCACCAAAACGCCCTGTCTGAGCGTAAAGGCTCAAACAAAACATCAAGAAAAAAACAGACAGTGCCGCCGGTACCTTGATCTCACTTAATGAGAACGTAGCCCGTTGATGACATTCATCACCCGTCGCAGGCTCGTTAAGCAAAAGGTGAGCAGATTGGAGATGATGTCGCCAAATGAGTGCAATAAAGACACTCAAGGAGATCACAATACCGACAGCAAGACTGTTCATAACAACTCTCTAAAATGAGTTAACACGTAAGCAAATATGACTTAATGAGAATTACTCTGGCCCATCATGCCACCCATGCCCATACCGCTTAACCCCATACCATGTGAATTTTCACCAGGGGCTTCCACCTTGACTAACTCCACTTCAAAAATTAATGTTGAGCTAGGTGGAATAATACCAACTTGCTTCTCGCCATAGGCAAGTGCTGCTGGAATAGAAAATTTGTAAGTTGATCCCTCTGTCATCAATGGGATCCCCTCTTGCCAACCTTCAATCACACTCATTAATGCAAAGCGGTTTGGCTCATTACGCTCGTAGGAATCATCAAACGGTGTACCGTCGACTAAGAAGCCTTTGTAATGCACGGTAACCACATCTTGTGCGTTTGGTTTACGGCCTTCACCTTCTGACACTATTTCATACTGCAGACCTGATGCAGTCTCGTTAACACCGTTTTTTTTCTTGTTTTCAGCAAGATATGTATTACCCGCTATCACGTTGGCGAGTGTCATCTTAGCTTCAGCAATCTCTCTGGCAGTATTAAGCTGCTTGGCACGCTGATTAAGGAAAGTTAGCACCTCTTCGTCTGAAAACTGTGAGTTATTCTTAAGTGCATCAACCACACCTTGGATCACTAGCTCTACATCAACCTCAGCCCCAAGCTCAGTCTGGCTATAGATCTGACCAGAGATATACTTACCTAGCGATGCACCAATACTGTATGACTCTTTCTGAATATCTGTGGTGATCTCAGTGCTTGCCATTGAATTGGCAGAAATGAACAGCGTTAAACTTGTCACGACGGCTAAGGTATTTCTGGTAAAATTTTTCATTAATGTATTCTCTGAGTTATTGCTTAAATGTTTAATCTTTATACTTTTAATTTTTTTATAGATAAATTTATTGCTTATGGCTTTTCAGTGACACGATTGGCTAGACGCCATCCATAGATCCCATCGGGCATCTGCCTAACGCCCGTATAACCTAATTTCAACGCCTCATGAGCAGCGATTTCGCTGGCATTACAAAGGCGGTTGGCACAATAAAACACCATCACAGCATCTTTATTGACTGGCAGTAACTTTTTCCAGTCTTTCACATTGAAATAAATAGCACCTGGAATGTAGCCTTCAGCCCAAAGTTCTAGCGTATTCACATCGAAAAAATACACGCCTTTCTTACCGACTAAGGTCTGAGCCTCCATCATGCTGATGGTATTAAGTTGATGCTCGTAACGATGGGCCGGGCCCATCTCTGATCCACCACCAGCAAGACACATTGCCGAACTGGCGATTAAGCTGAGGGAAACTAGGATTTGACCAAGTGCTTTTTTCATAATCTTTCTCTCTATTGCCTCGACACCTTTTACAGCACAAACCAGTGTCGAGGCGAGTTAACAGTTACGCGGCTTACTTAGCTGCGTAACCTGTTCCATCTAGAATATTTTGCGCTTGCGTAACATACGTTAGTGCAGCATCTAGACGCTTCTGGCTATAACGGAAGCCGTGAACCCCCCAAGAACCATCTTTCTTAATCAGATCAACAGTCTCTTTTGCTTTCTCAGCTAGCATTAGCACTTGAGTTTTGTCTTCAGTAGACAACTTAGTCACTTCTAATAGCTGATCAATGCGTACAAGAGCCTGCTCAACTTTTGTAAAGACTTCCTTCACAGGCGTTTGCATCTTCATGACTTCACCATAGATCTCTAACTGGTCTTCATAATGTAAGCCTTTCTCAAGCTCAGACTGGAACTGGCTGTGACAACCTTTATTGTCTACCGCGTCTTTATCAGAGATAGAGGTACGAGCACATGACCACATCAAATCAAGGTATGAGCGACCTTCTTCGTTCTTAGCAACTGTCCAACCTTTACCATTAGCATTAGGGCCTTGTGTACGAGGCTCACCTTCTGGTGGGTTCAAGGTCTTCATCGTTGGGTCGACTTGAATCTTCCACATGTGTGAACGACGTACCGCATCAAAACCAGCTTGGTCAGGGAACTGCAGTGCCTTGAAGTTTTCACAGCTACCCATGTTAGGCATGTGACAGCTCTGACAAGTTTGCTTATTGTGGGTATCAGAGTTTTCAGCAATCAAAGTCTGTGCTTCGTGGCAATCTTTACAATCTTTCTTCATCTTTGGTGTAGTGAAACCAGACATCCATGTACCATCAGTCACTTCGTGTGGATCATGACAGGTAGTACAACGCATACCTTTCTCATAGTGCTCAGAGTTATACATCTGAGAACCTTCAGTACCACATGATGGACATAGAGACTTCATCTTCACGCCAAACGCATACTCACGCTTCTCAAGTGCTTGAGGCGTATCAGCAAGTGTTGGGTCGTACTGGAAGCGTTGGTGACAACGTTCACAGTTAGACTGCATACCGCCAGTACCGCCATCTAAGTGACCACCCGCGCCATGACACTCTTCACAAGCGATACCACGAGAAATCGTGTGCTCTTGAAGCTTCTTAGGATCACCTAATGCATCGAAGAACTCTTGCTTGTTTTGGAAGTCAAACTTGAATGTATGACACACTTCACAGTAAGAACTTGCTGGTTGGAACAGCATCTCTTTTTCGTACTTTGCACCGTAAGAGCTCATACCTTGTTGGTGAGAACCTGAACCACCAAAGCCTTCAAGGGTAATTGGAAAATCAGGGATAACATCATTAATTTTCTTAGACATCTCAGGGGTTAGCCACTCAGCCCAACCACGAGAGAACTGGTTTGCACCGGCAACCATTTTACCTGTGCCATCTCTTAATAAACCATCTCTAATGTGGTAAGTACCGCGCACCAACCAGGCATCAATGAAACCGTATTTAGTACGAGGTGTACCAACAGTTGCATAGATCATGTCAGGCGTAATACCGTCAGGTAAGATTGAGGTATCTTTGGTGTTGTACATGGTTTTTTCAATATCGTTATCCACTTCTGGGTGTTCACCAGGGAAACGAATTGTTCTAGCGTGACGCGAACGTTGCCACTTCTCATATTGAGTCGCGTGACACTCAGCACACTTTTCAGGGCCAACGAAGTTGTTTGGATAATCAAGAATTGATTTAGCACCTAAACGATACTGTACCGCACGAGGTGCGCCAACAATCTTACTATATTCAGGGCTTTTTCCTGTATCTAAATATTCTTCTCCACGGTCACTAATGTGGTAATCACCCACTAAGTTACCTGATTGTTGATATTTAAAAAGAGGATGATTTTGAAATAAATAATCAAATAACTCATCTTCCTGGACAATATAATCTTGCAGTGTTTTAACACCATTGACCTGTTGTGTTCCTTGGTAATTAGCCATCGCCTCTGTGGCGGTTTTCCCCTGTTGAGGGATACTATCGTATTTTCCAGCAGCGTTCGCATTGGCAATGGCACCAAAACAAAACAGCACACTTAATGCTACCTTGTGTTTCCACCGTTTCATCATTCACTCCTACTTATCATTATTTTATTTTTTCATTGTTTTTGGCATGTTTTATAAACATACTTTTTAAATACTAATCATTCACCGATTGAACTAAACAACTGAGCAAGGGCTATTTTCCATATAAAAAACAGTAAAAACCTGCGCAACTGCACACTTGAAAATTAATTAGAATCCATCAGATCTCAAAATACTTAATCTACTTAAAAAACAACAAGTTGAATTATTTCACAGAGAGTTTTTTAGATATAAAAACGGAATTTTCACTTCCTTTAATGTACAAAAAATTTGGAAAAACAGCCGTTAGAGCGACTCACTACCTAGGCTCAATGAAGCACAAAGTAAGGCGGCATATAGGTTTGCTCTTATAACCATAAAGAGGTGGTTCAATTACTGTTCATCAAGATGGCATTTGCTGTTCTTGGTGGTTATGGATCAGTTGTAGGATGCTCTATAGGAAGTTATAGAAAGTTGTAAGCAGATTCATGTAGGGAAATGTCTGCTTGGAACGGCTTGAATGGTCTTATTAGAAAGCTATTTTCAGACACTAAGCAGTGAGTTGTCTGAGCTTTAAATCACCATTATGAGGGACTCAATGGCTGAGAGAGTTTGCTCGTTCTGCGAGGGTGATGTTTATCTGAGGAGTGGTGCTCTGATGCTCAAAAGTTTGCCAAAGGTGAAGTGATAGAGAGTGTTGAAGTTAATAATCTAAAGCATTCTATTGCACAATACCGCAGCCGTCTCAGTGATATAAGCTGGTTTATGCGAGCCCTAAAGAACCCATTGCTCGCATGGCAAATAAAGAGGATAAGTGCACAGGTCGCTTTTGGGAAGGGCGTTTTAAAAGCCAAGCATTATTAGATGAAGCAGCAGTGCTGGCCTGTATGGCTTACGTAGACCTCAACCCTATTCGAGCAAAGGTGGCGAAGACGCCAGAGAACTCAGACTATACCAGTCTTCAGTTGCGCGTCAGCGCTGCCGTCAATGGAAAACAGCCGACAAAGTTACTCCCTTTTATTGGTGATGAGCACTTAAATCAATCTAAGGGAATAAACTTCTCACTGAAAGACTACCTTGAATTAGTAGATGAAACAGGCAGGATTATTCGAAATGACAAGCGAGGAGCCATATCTGCCAATGCCAAAAGGATTCTTGCTAGATTAAACATTCCTAGTGCTAATTGGATAAAAATTACTGCTGACTTTGGTAAAATTTTCCATGGTCCTGTTGGCACATTGCAAGAGTTGACGAGTTACTGCGACCATTTAGAAAAGCGACGACGACATTTCTCTCAAAACTGCCAGTATTTTCAAACTGACTAAGAGTTTTACCCGCTCCTTCTGTTAAAACAAGCTCACCACTAATAGAGTCAGAACCTACTATCTGTATTCCGTGATTATGGCCCCAAAATCCCACTTCCTACACTCTATTAGCTTCTAATCACCCATAAAGCTGTTCGGCAAGTCTTATCAGCAAGTAGAACATTGATAACCAGCAAGAGACTCGGCATGTTTTGATTAATAATGGGTGGCTCTCTTTATTTCTTTATTGTTCCTATTTATCTCAGCGCGCTGCCTGTCCATATATTTTGATAATGGGTAGTCAGATTAACATTTAACAACAAACAGTTACATTACGCACACTAATGCGCTACACTCCTGCAGCGTTGCAGCACCGCAACCCAACAACTTGTTAAACCAATAAAAAATTAGAGAATACAAATGGAAATTGTTTCAAGAAAAAAACTATGGACAACTATAAGCTCAATTATCCTATTAACCGCTTGTGGCGCTAATTCAGGCCAAACACCAGAGTTACATAAATCTTCTAGCTTAGAACAAGGTAAACCTGAAATTCAGTCACAAAGAAAACCATTCTCCTGTGATGGTTACGCCTATTTAATTCAAGGAGATTTGGCTGGACTCAACCGCTTTAACCCTATAACGAGTGAATTTAGTGAACGGTGGAGTGATCAGCATACAGGCGAAATCAATGCGATAGGATTTAGACCTAAAGATGGTTTCCTTTATGGTTGGGACACCGATACATCACAGCTCGTGCGGATCAGCAATGAAACAACTGCACAGACATCAGTTGAAATTCTTAATGATGTCCCACCTATCCCTGCATCACAGAATTTTATTACTGGGGACGTGTTTAAAGACCATATATATCTGTTCAGTAATACATATGTCTATAAACACTCACTCTCTAATTTGAAAGAAGACTGGGAAAAAATAGAACTAACACTTGATAACAGTGTTGGCTCTAGTTGGTTCCCGTCAGATGTGGCCTTTATGCCAAATCAGGGTTCTGTTGCATACGGTGTAAAAACCGACAAGCTAATTAAATTTGATCTTGTCAGTCGTCAAATATCTCAGATAGCCACTCTCGGTTTCAGCGGTGGATTTGGAGGTGCATACGCAGACGACAGCGAGTTTCTTTACGTAAGTGACAATGATACAGGCAAAATGTATAAGATAAATGTCAATACTCCAAGTGACTGGGAGGAAGTTGGTGATTCCGGTGTCTCAACCAGAGTAAATGATGGTGCTCACTGTGTGGAAGCTCCTGTTGGAAGTTTCCGTATTACCTATAAAAACGTTACGGACAGCGCCGATGTCTTTTCACAAATTGAAGAACAAAGTGGTAATTTGACTAGCGTTGGAGACATGATCCCCTCTGGCTTTAGCAATTATTTCAATGAGAACTCACCAGAGATGGTGAATTTAGAAGTCAGCCCTGGTATGACCAAGAAAATAGCTTACAAAATGGACGGAGAGACAGTCGAGTGTGGTGACTTCAAAATGAGTGGGCCAATGATATTCCGTTTAAAAAACTCTCAAAAAATCGGACAAACTGTCTGTACTAAACTTGAGGATATGACCTCTATTCATCTATCTAATAATGCATCACTTCCTGTTTACCCTGCTTTCGATGTAGGTTATGGCTATGCTGCTGACTCGATGTTTGGCTGGCTTAACAGTGGAATGACAAAAGTATATTATCCTGACGACGGTTTTATGAATACAGGCGCTATCAATATACATGAAAATGATACTATCAATGGATTTGCAGCCTTAGTAAATGGAACTGAATTAGTAGAATGCGCAACAAATTTAGTTTTCAATCAGGCATACTACTTCCACCTTGAAAAAAAAGATAATGTTACTGTCTGTGTTAGTGACCATTAATTATTTAGGTATAAGAGTTTATCTCGAATAAATAATTGACTTATTTCAGACTGTAAGTGCAGATTTCGACAAAACAACCACTCAGGGTAACATTAAACAGCCGATTAATGTTACCCTCTTACGCTGAGTTTGTTGTGAAATTCAATTGATTTGTATGCAAAAATAGTCTGTGCTTTAATTAAGGAGCAAGGCCACTGAATCATCCAGCTCAGCTCGATATGAGCTCCAAAATACTCTTACCAAAGAGATTAAATATCAAACCTCTCATAATGATACCAAGCCGTGACTTGTCCAAACAGTGGGATAATCCATACTGCAGTCTTATGATCTTGGTGAACTCGGATGAAATATAGCTCTTCGTCCTTAATATCACGTTTTCTCAAATCACGGTAAAAACGCACTGCTGAGTCATTCAACTTATCTGGTTTGATCAAGTCTTTCTGCTCTACCTGAACCTGAAAGATATCCGCTTTTAAACCATCAATCATGCCTGAATACTGCTTAAACTTACCGCGAATCTTGTACTTAATTGGGGTGGTTATACAGTCTTGGTCAGTAATACAGGTCGAAGAGTAAAACTTCCCTGTATCGTCAGAGTCGTAGATCAGAGACATATTGATATCAGCACGGATTAACAGCTCTCCTTTAACAGGAAAATATACATCGGCTTGGTAGTTATGCTCAAGCAAGGCGCCCGCTGTATCTGTACTTTCAGGCAACATCACCCGGTTATAGCGGATGCGCTGCTCCATGGCACTCGATAGCTCAACAAACTCCGGTAGGTTCAGCTCCGCAGATTCTGAGTCAACCGAGGTTAAATTTATTAACCCTTTACCCGCACACTGCTCCTTATCAGCACCAGGACATAATGCCATGGAGTAATTTGTACCATCGGTCGCAGCAAAGGCATTAAAATCGTCATGGCAAGTTAAGAAACTGGTATCCGGTAGCAGGTGTTTCTCCCACATAAACGGGTGCAGATGCGGCGCATCATTTTTATAGAGTAGTTGTGCATTGCCCTTTAACCCACCGACCTGCAGTTCAAATTGATCATCAGCACTCCAGCGAGCCAAATTCTGCTTTACCTTATGATAATCACTGAAATACCAAGCAAGTAAAATAAGCAGCAGGGCTAGAACAATGCCTGATATCTTGACTAATAAAGAAGCATCAACAAGCGCGGCGCGCATAGACTCGGTGTCATTCACCGTCAACAGTTTCACATGAGATTGAGTCGAAATATGCAACTGATAGCCACGACGTGCAATGGTTTTCAATTGCACCTCACGGTAAGGATCAAGCTTTTTACGCAAGGTACTAATGCATTGAGTTAACGAAGTAACAGCGACGACACGATCGGGCCATCCCGCACTAAGCAACTCCTCTTTGGAGCAAACTGGGTTTGATGAGAGCAGAAGACGGTGTAGCACAGCTGACTCAGAAAAAGTCAAAATAACCTTCTTATTACTCACATGATCAACTAACTGATTAGCTTCAGTATCTAATTCCAAATAAGGAGTGATTTTTAACACCATTAACCTCTACTACTTATTGTCTGCAATTGATATTTAATCGACAGATTCTACAGCTAAGCATTTAAGAAGAATGTGATTATCGGCTCAAAACGGCCGCGACTGTGCGGTCAATAATCGCCAGTGTTCACAAATTTAGAATTTAATAATATTACCCATTTAGTAGTGGAGAGTCCCTTCCTCTTGGCATCTTTATTTTGACAAGATTAAAGCGGCTTTCGCTTAAAAGTACGATGGGAAATAAATGTCAAAGAGACAATCCACAGTAGAAACAGGGCATACATTGCCGATAAGCCCCAATCTGTAGTCGCTATCATCGCCAAGCCACCACTGGCACCTTCCCCCTCAATGGCGACTAAATTAATCGCACGATAGAGATCCGTTGGGCTCAAGGCGATCAAAATATTAATCAAATATTGATTGGCAAAAGAGAAGTCTGACACAAGTAAAGTCAAGAGTAGCAAGTCGTAGATCAGCACAAACAGAAACCATAGCAGCAGTAAACAGCCAATCGCCTTGGCTTTTTCAGTGCACTTTAAACTCACAATGTAACTCAACAGGATAAAGGTTAGTGCCAACAAATTACTGCTGAGTAAAAACTGAGCAAACGCCGCCACTAATTCGGCACTATGATATTGCTCTCCAACCAATAACAGCAGTGCGGCAGTGAAACCAAATGCAAAGCCAGTGGCGACTAACATCACAGTAATGTGACCAAGTAACTTGCCGAAAATAATCTGCGAGCGTGTCAGCGGATAGGACAGGAGTAACAACAAGGTGCCCGCCTCCTCCTCACCGACAAAACTATCGTAACAAAGTAATATCGCAGCCAGCGGGATGATAAATACTGAGATAGTCGATAGACTGCTCATTAAACTATTGAGCTCTGGTAGGTATAAACTGCCAGTAACTGCACTGCCAGCAAAGCTGACACTCAAAGACAACAGTAAAAACATACTCCCCATAAAGGCTAGCCAGCGATTTCGAGAGCTGTCACAAATCTCTTTATAGGCAATAATCAGAATCGGGGATCTTGGTCTATTCATATTCATTCTAAGACTGCTCTAGTTAAGAGTGTAAGTCTTGCTCCATTAAATCGTGGTAAATATCTTCGAGTCTTGGCTCTTTGATCTCAAAATCAAATATTTGACATTGAGACACTAAGTGCTGAACCAACGCCGACTTTTGATCGCCGCGAATGTGCAACAAACCATCTCGATAAAACTGCTGCAGATAAGCATTGCTCTTAACACTTTCGGTAAGCTCATTAAACTTGATAGTGGTTTTTAGTGAACTGGCACAGCTAAGCTCACAACAGGAGCCTAACGCGAGACGCTTGCCCTTAGACATTATCAAAGCGCAATCGAGGTGGGCCTCAACCAAAGACAGCTCATGGGTTGAGATCACTACAGCGCAACCCGCTCTTTTTAGTTGATTAATCTTGCTATAGAGAAACTGTGATGCCTGGGGATCCAAGCCAACCGTCGGCTCATCGAGTAACAAAATTTTAGGTTCAGATAGAATGGCCTGTGCCACCCCAAGCCGTTGCTTCATCCCTTTTGAGTAGGTTTTTAACTGCCGATGCTGAGCATACTCGAGGCCAAACTCATCAATCAGTGACTCTACACGACGTCGGCTCACACCCTTTAATGCGGCAAAATAACTTAAGACTTCATAGCCTGTCAGCTTGTCATAGAAACTCGCATCTTCAGGTAGATAACCTAGACGCACACTGTTGCGTGCCTGACTGTCCAGTGCACTCTGGCCCAAAATAGTCACCGAGCCCGATGTTGGCGTGATCAAACCTAAGATGATCTTAATCAGGCTAGATTTACCTGCACCGTTATGGCCTAATAGTGTCATGATTTGGCCCGATCCGACCGCAAAACTGACGCTATCCAGCGCGGTAAAATCGTTATATTGAAGGCTAACATCGGTTAGCGCTATTATTGGTCCTGACATGAGGTTCTCAATTTTACTGCCATTTTATGCGTGATAATAACCATCACATCAATACCTTGTTGGCATGATTTTCATCGTTAATGCTTAGCACGGGGAAGCTATCGACGATGCCTGTTGGCGGGCCGATGTCAAACTGGCCTTGTACCCAACGCAACAACATAATCACAGGACTGTTCATTAAAAAACGCGCCTCTGGATAGAGCCAAAAAAGCTTATCTAGGCTGTCATTTGGTCGATATGCCTTATCGGCGATACCATCATGATCATGGTCCCAGCCCATATAACCACTCCAGTAGTTGCCCCGCCCCTGATGACTCCACTCTAAAAGCACGTCGCCGACGTACTTCACCTGGGTCTTGTTATTGACAAACTGATTACCGTATACCTTATTCTTCTCACCGCCCATGGCCATATAGATACCAATATCACTGCTGGAAAACAGATTATGGATAATTTCATTATCCCGGGCACCGTAAATAAATATCCCTTTGCCCTCATTGCCCTGCTCTGCCGTCCCTTGGGGATTATGCGCCAGTGACACCCGGTTATTACTGATAATTGAATGCTTGCTAATGTTAAGCAACACACCAAAATCAACGGCATTAGAGACTTGATTGTGATGCAGATTAATAAACTCAGAGCTCATCAAGGCGTAACCGCCGTCAACGTTATCAACCTGGTTGCCGTAGGCTTCATCATGCTTGGTATACATGTAATGAATGCCATACTGCTGGGAGTGAAAACGGTTATCGAACACTAGGCTATTGGTACTGGTTTCAAGATAAATCCCGTCTCTCACATCTGAGATCTGGTTGTCATGTATGATAGATACATCGACACCTTTAAGGTAAACCCCGTCGCCCCTATCGAGCTTATACAGCCTAGAATTGCCAGAGATAAGGTTATTGGCAACGGTAATGTGACTGGTATTTTCTGCGTAAATGCCAAAGCCGTCACCTTGAAGATGACTCGATTCAATGCGTATACGCTGAGCTTGCTCTTTTATTAATATGCCAGCGTTAAGCTCGTATAGATCACTACCCCAGTTCTGGATCTGTAGCTTTGAGATAGTCACATCAGCGCTAAAAACGCTAAGGGCACTGTCTTTGCCCTCGGCGTCAATAACCGCACCTTTCTTACCCGTTAAGGTGATTGGCTGATGGATCTCAAATTGACCCAAGTACTCACCAGGCTCCAGTAGAATGGTGTCACCCGCAGCCACAGTCTGCAGTCGTTGCTTTAGCATTGCTGCACTTGACACAGAGTAACTCGCAGCGATACAGCCTGGGCTAAACACTAAAATCAACCAAGTACTCAGGCAAACGTGCCTTGCTGTTTTAAATCGAGTGAATACGTGGTTTGAGGTGAAATTCATCATAAATATATTCATTCAGTGGCAAGTTATCATTTACCTAAACAGCTCGTTAAATAGTGCTTAAAGTCAGTTATTCGCCAGCAAGTAGCTTGATATCAATCTGTTCAAAAGGCAGCACTGCCCCGCCAAACTCTTTAGCAAATTTAACGGCATCGGCTTGATTCTTAAAGCTGGCTACTGCAGACCCCATCGCGACCTTTTTAATAGAACCAATGACATACCAAGCCGTAGTGGCATCGATGAAGGCATCATCTGTTGGTGTATCCCAGCCTGTCGCACCAGCATCATGGACAAACAGGGCTTCAATTTGACGCTTGTTTTCAGTTTGCAGGGCAAAGTTAAACATGTCGCGAGTCGAGCAAAATTTAGGAACAACCGATTGCCCCTTAAGGTGAACTTGGCCTTTAGGGCCTGGGTATTTGGTGATCATCATGCCGCACAGATGGCAACGGTCATGTTCATGAATCACCTCTGCCGTGTATTGTGCTGTGTCCACGCTGCGCTCGCTGCATGCACTTAACAGAGGTAATAGGAATAGCAAACAGATTAACTTTTTCATTATGTCTCCAAATATCAACATGCTTTCAGACTAGCCCTTTAATAGCCTTGCAGGGGCGGTGTTTAAAGGGCTAGCTTACTCACACTAGTCAAACCAATCGATATCCTTGTTAAGCAGGGAAACTAACAAGCTATCGAAATCCTTCGACTAGATGGCATTTAACTGGCCTGCGTAAATGATGAATAAACGCAAGCACATCATGCCGACTACCGCACACGCACCAGACAAGAAAAACGCTTTAGCCGAATGACTAAAGGCTTTACCTGTGGCGAAATTAAGCAAGAGTGGACCCACAAAGCCCATACCCACAACACCTAACCAGAACACATACGCCCATGTACCACTATGGAAAGCGGCAAATGCACTCTGTGCACCCGCATTACCCGTTGCTAATGACATGATAATCATGAATAGGAACAGGGCTTCGGCTGCCATTACAGGCCACTCAAGGCTATGTAATGTGTGCATGTCTTTGCTGTGTAGATCTTCTTTAAATACTGATACCGCGAGCATTTTCGCAGCAGCGGCACCGGCAGAAAGACCTGACGCAACAAACAATGCAGGCAGTACTGAGGTATTGATGATGGGAAAGCGGATCAAAGCTGAGATCAAGAAGCCGGTGTAAGCACACACTGACATAGCAAGTACCAGTACTAGCTTTTCAGATGGCGTACGAATAACTCGTAACTTGTCGATGATAGGCAACAAGAAATGCAGTGGCTTACATGCCTTGATCTCTTCCTCGAACGCGAACAGTGTCACCAACGCGACCAAAGGAATGTATGCATTTAGGACAAGAACACCCACTGACATCACAGAGTTTAGGTTGTAGAACACCAAAATTCGCCAGAAGAACAGCGGGTTAGTCAAGTCTATAACCAAACACAACATACCCAGTGCAATCGTGACTAACGACACCAAAGACGCCGCCTTTAAAAATGGCGTATTTTCAGTTTGTTTTTTATAGAAACGAATGAACAGGGCAACCGACAGTGCGCCGCCAGATATACCAGCAAAGAACAGGTAAACCGCGATTGGCCAAGGCCAAGCGATGCCTTGTGAAAGGCCCATTGTAAATTCAATACTACCGTCCATGACTATACTCCCAGCTTCACAATTGGTATGTAGCGCAAGCTAGGCTCTGTACCGAAACCAGGCTTAATTCTTACCGAGTCCTTCACAGCTAATAACTTACTCACATATGAAGTTGGATCGTTTGCATCACCAAAGATCAGCGCGTCATAACGGCACTGCTGCACACAAGCTGGTAACTCGCCGATGGCAAGTTTGCTGTGTAGGCAGAAGTCACAGTTATCGGCAACGTCAGTTTCTTTATTGATGAAACGTGCGTCGTATGGGCAAGCACCGATACAGTACTTACAGCCTGCACATTTCGCCGCATCCATGGTCACAATGCCGGTCTTCTCATCGCGATGGGCTGCGCCTGTTGGGCACACTGTTACGCAAGGAGCATTCTTACATTGCTGACATGAAACACGGACAAACTTACGCTGACAACCACAGTCATTTGTTTTACCGCAGTGTGGACAAGGTTGACCTTCAACTGCGCTTGATTGCTCTTCCATAAGTAGTCGAGACTTACCTACAGGTAAGTGGTTAGCCTTATTACAGGCTTCCTTACACTCACCACAACCGACACATTTGTTCTGGTCGAAAACCATCACATAGTGCGTCTTGTTGATATCTTCCTTTTCTTTGACCGAACTACACCCAAGCGGTGCCAATATCAAAGAGCTGGCTCCAAGACATTTAAGGAACCTCCGTCTCTCTAGATTTTCACTCACAGCATCCTCCGATTATCGGTTTTAAACCGACTCGTTATTTTTTAATTTGATATTTCTACTAGTAGTTAATTAGATTCTAATTAGTCACTACGGGATCACCCTTAGTTAATTTCAACTTAGCTTTTTCGATTGCGAATTGAATTGCATCACGATTAAACACCTGCAGCTTATTGGTTAAAATAATATTCCAGTTATTAATCGCCTTTTGATAGTCACCCTTTAGGTAAGCATCATTGGCGATTAATAATCGGGTATTGAATTCTTCATGATGCAGAGTTAGCGCCCTCGCAATCACTAAAGAAGTGTCCATGTTAATAACGCGAGTATCACGGTAGTACATGGACGTGGCTTTTAACCCTAAGGCTTCACTGTTTTCTTTGTTAATCGTCAGCAAATTATCTAAGGTTCCTAGCGCGTCACTGTAGAGGCCACCGTCGATATACGATTGGGCTAGACCTAATAGAACCTGTGGATCATCAGGGTGTTCTGATGCGAGTTTCTGACCTTTGTTAATATCAGCAACCAACAGGTAATCAATATTGTAATCAACTTTGGCTGAGTCCAAGTTTTGATAACTGCCGATAGTCACATAAAGTAAAACAGAAACACTAATAAAAAATAGACCGATAAATCCGAAGTAATAATTATTACTTGAATTAACATGGTTAGATTTAATATTTATATTAGAGCCAAAAAAGTGCCCAACATCTTTTTCGACGCATTGGATCTTGGTGCCATATTTCAAATGATGACAAAAAAGACATGCTAGCGAACAAAATAAGATAATTGAGATACTAATAAGTAATGTGTTCATCTTGGCTCTATATCAATAATTAATATCAAATTTATTTATGTGGATTGGCGCCTGTCATGCCGCCCATCATGCCACCCATACCCATGCCACTGAGACCCATGCCGTGAGATCCCTCACCAGGTGCTTCAACCTTGACCAACTCAACTTCAAATACCAAAGTAGAATGAGGCTGAATCATGCCAACAACACGGTCACCGTATGCAAGTGCAGGTGGGATCGTTAACTTAAACTTTGACCCTTGAGGCATTAAAGCAAGGGCTTCTTGCCAGCCTTCAATAACGGTAACTAAAGAGAAACGGTTTGGTTCGTCACGCTCATAAGTGCTGTCAAACTCAGTGCCATCAATCAAGGTACCTTTGTAGTGAACGGTAACAACATCGTTGCCTTGCGGCGTTGTGCCATCACCTAAGGTGATCACTTCATACTGCAAACCTGAATCAGTCTGTTTAACATCACTGTTTTTACGGTTTTCAGCCATAAAAGCTTCACCTGCTGCTACATTTTTAGCAGTAAGTGCATCTAGTTTGACTTGCTTAGCCGCATTCAGCGTTTCAGCACGTTGGTTAAGGTAGGTCACGATCTCCTCTTTAGACATTTTAGTTTCGTCTTGTAACGCATCGAGTAAACCGTTTACAACCTGTCCCATATCGACTTCTGCACCGAGTTGAGTTTGACCATATACCTGACTAGAGATATGGTGGCCAAATGACGCACCTATACTGTACGACTCCTTTTCAACGTCAGTGGTGAGGTCGCTATTGGCAAAACAGGACACAGATACTGACATGGTTAGACAAGACACAACGGCCAATACACTTCTTTTAAGCTTTTTCATAAAATAAATCTCACTAAAAATAAATAAACATAATCCGTTATGGCTTTTCTGTTACTCGATTCGCTAAACGCCAACCATAGATCCCGTCTGGCATCTGACGAACACTGGTATAACCCAGTTTCATCACGTGTCGAGCAGCAATTTCACTGGCATTACAAAGACGGTTTGCGCAGTAGAAAATCATCTGTGCATCTTTGTTTTTTGGCAGTAAGTCTTTCCAATTTTTTACGTTGAAATAAACAGCGCCTGGAATGAATCCTTCTGCCCATAACTCCAATGTATTGACGTCGAAGAAGTAGACTCCCTCTTTGCCCACTAAGGTTTGTGCTTCCATCATGGTGATCGTATTTAGCGCTTCATCATAATATTTAGCTGGGCCCATCTCTTGACCACCGCCGGCATAACAGCTCGCCGATAACATGGACAACAAGACGGTGAAAATGACACTTCCCAGTACTCTATTCATATTTTCTCTCTTTGTTACCTCAACCCAAGCGTACTTAAGTTGAGGTCGGTATTAACTCAATCAGATCTATTTAGCGCTGTAACCAACACCGTCAAGAATGTTTTGAGCTTGGGTAACATAAGTTAGTGCAGCATCTAGACGTTTCTGACTGTAACGGAAACCATGAACACCCCATGAACCATCTTTCTTAATAAGATCAATAGTTTCTTGAGCTCTCTCAGCTAGCATTAACACTTCGGTCTTGTCAGCAGTAGACAACTTAGTCACTTCAAGTAGCGTATCGATACGCTCAAGAGCTTGCTCAACTTTGTTGTAAACATCTTTAACCGGTGTTTGCATCTTCATCACTTCACCGTAAATTTCCATCTGATCGTCATAGTGAAGACCAGTTTCTAACTCAGACTGGAATGGGCTGTGACAACCCTTGTTATCCACTACGTCTTTGTCAGAAATCGCGGTACGAGCACATGACCACATTAAGTCTAAGTAGTTGTGACCCTCTTCATTCTTAGCCACAGTCCAGCCTTTAACGCCTGAATCACGTGGTTGACCTTCAGGTGGATTCAATGTCTTACGCACAGGATCAATATCAATCTTCCACATGTGTGAACGACGAACCGCGTCAAAACCTGCGCTGTCTGGGAACTGAATTGCAGCGAAGTTTTCACAGCTACCCATGTTAGGCATGTGACAGCTTTGACACGTTTGCTTGCTGTGTGTGTCAGTGTTGTCAGCAATCAAGGTTTGTGCTTCGTGACAATCCTTACAGTCTTTCTTCAGCTTTGGCGTAGAGAAACCAGATAGGAAATCGCCATCTGTTACTTCGTGTGGATCGTGACAAGTAGTACAACGCATGCCTTTCTCGTAGTGAGCAGAAGCAAACATTTGCGAGCCTTCAGTACCACAAGATGGACAAGCAGACTTCATGTATACGCCAAACGCGTATTCCATTTTCTCTTGTGCTTGCTCTGTATCAGCGAGTGCGTCAACAAAGAAGAAACGCTGGTGACAACGCTCACAGTTAGACTGCATGCCGCCAGTACCGCCATCTAAGTGACCGCCTGCGCCATGACACTCTTCACAAGCAATACCTTTAGAGATCGTGTGCTCTTGTAGCTTCTTAGCATCGCCAAGTGCATCGAAAAACTCTTCTTTATTTTGGAAATCGAACTTATAGGTGTGGCACATTTCACAATAAGAGCTGCCTGGTTGAAATAGCATCTCTTTCTCATACTTAGCACCGTATGAAGTCATACCCCACTTGTGTGAACCTGTTGCGCCAAACTCTTCTAGCGTGACAGGGAACTCAGGGATTGCCTTGTTAATTTTTTTCGCCATCTCAGGGGTTAGCCATTCAGCCCAACCACGAGAGAACTGGTTACCACCAGCGACCATTTTACCGGTGCCTTCTGACAGTAGACCATCACGTATGTGGTACGTACCACGAACTAGCCATGAGTCTAAGAAACCATACTTAGTACGTGGCGTACCGATGATGGCGTATACATCATTAGCGCGTACACCGTCTGGTAACATTGATGCTTCACTGCCATAAAGTGGCGCATTCAAATCACCATTTGGTACTTCTTTATCGGTAATTTCACTTGGGAAACGGATCACATTTGCGTGACGTGAACGTTGCCACTTCTCATATTGCGTCGCGTGACACTCACCACACTTCTCTGGACCGACGAAATTGTTTGGGAAATCCAATGTTGATTTAGCACCTAGACGATACTGAACTGCACTTGGACGACCAACACGCTTACTGTATGCCTGACTTCCACCAGTATCTAAATACTCTTCACCACGGTCACTAATATGGTAATCACCAATTAAGTTACCTTCCTCCTGATATTTGAACATTGGATGGTTTTGGAATAAGAAATCGAATAACTCATCTTCTTGAACAATATAATCGTGCAGTGATTTAACACCCGTCGTTCTCTCTGTACCTGCATAGTTTGCAATTGCATTCTTAGCAGATGCACCCATTTCTGGGATGCTATTGTACTTATCACCAGCAGCACTAGCGTTACCTATTGCGCCGAAACAAAACAGCACACTAGCGGCCGCTTTAAGTTTCCAACTTTTCATCATCACTCCTAGTTATAACCTAGTTATAGTATTTTTTTCATCATTCAACTAAGGCACTCTTTTGTTTAGCCAAACAACTGAACAATTGAGTTGCAGCTATTTTCCACATCTTTTTTGCGAAAAATATGCGTCACAGCAAGAAATGAGACCTAGAAAAACACAGATAGTAAAAAATCAGTGAAAATCAAATCAAAACAATATATTGCAAACAATTATGCCATGTGTTTTTCACTTGTGACTCAGCACTTTGATATCTAAAATATTCTAAAAAAACCCATTGATATATGAAAAGATGTCTAGCAGATACGGAAGTTTGATAAAAGATAGAGAAGTCACAAAACACATCGCTAATATAACCTACCCTAAGTTCCAACGACTTGAATTGGGTTTGTCTTGGTTAAAATGAAGGTGAATTAAAAGCTGACGAAATAATAGCAAGTCAGATGAATTAATAATTCAAATTTTATATTGAGCTATTAACAACAAATATTCTCAAACAGAATAATATTTACCCAAACATTTTCTTAAAATATAGAGAATTTAATAAGATGATCCCAGAATTAGGACTTATTTTCCTCATTATTAGTACAGTATCAGCCTTGCTACTGTCATTTATTCCGCTCTATGCTTCTTATACAAAAAACAACTATCTGTTTAGCTATGTAAAAATACTGACCGCATTAATGACAATCGCCATTAGTGCCTCAATTTTATGTTTGTTGATCTCCTTTCTTGTTGATGATTTCTCGGTCGCTTATGTTGCTAACCATTCAAATACTCAGTTGGCAACACTCTATAAGGTCGCCGCTGTTTGGGGCAGCCATGAAGGTTCGATGCTGTTTTGGATGGTCTCAATCGCAATTTGGGGCTGTATAATAGTCTTCTCACCTCGCTATCAAGACAGGCTATTTATTGGCCGCATGATTGCCATTTTGGCGTTTGTCATTGCAGGTTTTAACCTGTTTATGTTATTCACCTCCAATCCCTTCGCTCGCTTGCTACCTAACTTCCCGATAGAGGGTCGCGACCTTAACCCCATTCTGCAAGACATAGGATTGATTTTTCATCCGCCGATGCTGTTCCTCGGTTATGTGGGATTGACCGTGACTTTTGCGGCAGCCATTGCCGCTCTTATCGGTGGTAAGTTTACTCAGCAACATGCTGGTTATCTGCGTCCATGGGTGCTGTTGGCCTGGGTATTTCTAACTGGCGGCAATGCATTTGGCTCGTGGTGGGCCTATAACGAACTTGGTTGGGGCGGATGGTGGTTCTGGGATCCCGTTGAAAATGCCTCATTTATTCCTTGGCTAGTTGCCACCGCATTACTTCACAGCGTAGTACTAAGTCAGCAGAGAAGTAGCTTTAAGATCACCACCTTATTGTTATGCATACTCGCCTTTTCCTTAAGCTTATTGGGAACCTTTTTAGTGCGATCCGGAATCGTGCAATCGGTACACGCCTTTGCCTCAGATCCAACCCGCGGTATGTCAATCCTCTTCCTGCTGGGTATATTTGTCTGCGGTGCGCTCACTCTGTTTGCCTTAAAGGCTAATCTTATCAAGTCAAAGTCTGACTTTGCCTTAGTCTCCCGTGATAGCTTGATGTTACTTGGCAACATCGTCTTACTAGTTGCAGCTATATCTGTGTTGCTCGGTACCTTTTATCCACTGTTATTCGAACTATTAAATCTCGGTACCTTATCTGTGGGTGCGCCTTATTTTAATAGTATCTTTGTGCCACTGACCTTTGTCGCCGTACTATTAATGGGAGCTGCACCTCTAGTTGCTTGGCAGCAAGAGTCGTTAAGCCGTTTACGGCCACTAGTTGGACTATTTGTAGTAGCGGCGGTGATCGGAGTGATATTTGCGCTGCAAACACGCGAAAGTTTCAGCTTCTGGGTGTTTATTGGTGCGACAGCAGCCGCTTGGATCATCATCTCCCTCGGTTACCTTATCTATTGCCAGCTTCAGCAATCAAACCAGTTTATCGCCAAGAAGGCAGCCATGCTGATCGCACATTTCGGGGTGGCAATCAGTATTATTGGCGCCACTGCTGTGTCTAATTTTGAAACTCAAGAATTACTAAGAATGGGGCCAGGCCAAGGTAAAATCGTCGCTGGATACACCTTTGTCTATGAAGATACCGTTGATGTTGAAACGAACAGCTACACCGCGATTCAAGCTAATATTCGTGTTATGGATAGCGATGAAAATGACATTGGTTATATCACCCCACAGCGACAAACCTTTAAGACTAACGCCATGGAGATCTCAAAAGCTGGCATCATGCGTAACTTAGTCCGTGATCTTTATGTGTCCAGTGGTCAACAGCTCAGTGAAACTGAATACTTAGTGCGCATTAGTCATAAACCTTTGGCCTGTTGGATCTGGATTGGTGGCTTACTAATAATGCTAGGCGGCACTATTGCTGCATTTTCAGCTCTCTATAATCTAGGCCGACAACCCGCCGCGACCAAATCCAGCTCCTCACAAACAACCAGGTTCACAAAGGAGTTAGCATGAACAGAATCGCCCTCAACATGAGCACAATAAGAGCTTGGTTAGCGGTCGTTTTACTCTTTAGTGCCAGCCTATCGGTAAGTGCTGTAACGGATGTGACAGATAAAATCCAATACACCCAAGAGCAGATCCGCGATTTAGGTTTTGAAATTGCTCACGAACTGCGTTGCCCTATGTCGGTAAATCAAAACCTATTTGATTCAGGCGCTCCGATTGCTAGCGAACTTAAGGGACAGATCTTTCTGATGCTAGAGCAAGGTGAGTCGAAGCAGACCATCATTGACTTTTTGGTGCAGCGCTATGGCGAGAAAATCAGATACCAACCTAGTTTATCTATAGCGACGGCAGCGCTCTGGTTTGGCCCAATTCTTTTGCTTTTCGGTATTATCGGTTTTACTGCCGTATTGATCCGCGAGCAACGTAAACATCAAGACACTAATGGTGATATCTATGAATAAAACACATCTACTAAGCTGGTTATTAGTTCTCTCATCTCTGATCATGCCAGCTCAAGCTCAAATAGCCTCCTCCAAGGTCTATAGCACAGGGGAGGCCATTGAAAAACCACTGATCATGTCTCGCTTTATTGAGATGAGTTCGGCCAGAATGGTCCCAGATGTGAACTTTAAGGACACCAAGGGAGGATCGATACAGTTAAAAGAGTTTAAGGGCAAACTGGTGATGGTCAATCTGTGGGCCACTTGGTGCGCCCCCTGTATTAAAGAGATCCCGCAAATGGAAAATATCCGCCAAGTGAACAAGAATAACAACTTGGTGGTGATACCTATCTCTATCGATGAAGAGAGTGATAAGGTACAAGCTTTCTTAGAGCGTCATAAGTTCGGACACTACCAGACTTGGTTGGATCCGAAGAAAAATATCGATCAAGTAATGCCTGCAGACGTAGTTCCAGCCACTTATTTCTTTGATGGCTCTGGCAACTTAGTCGGCTTTTTACGGGGCTATTTAGACTGGGGGGATAAAGAGGTACAACCCTATTTAGAGAAACTTACCGCTAAGTATGCACACAGATAATAATAAAAATCTTTCTACTTTCAAATAACTAACCGAAAAAGTGGCGTCATTCTTGGCGTCACTTTCCTTTTGCACGGTTTAAATTGCTCCCGTCCGGGCACGTTCCCCTTTTCGCCGGACGGTTTTTTTTCGTATTAATCCTCTATTGAACGATACTCTAAAATATCACCCGGCTGGCATGCCAAGTAGTTACAGATGCTCGCCAAAGTTTCAAAACGAACCCCTTTAACCTTGCCTCGTTTTAGCAAAGACAGATTCGCCTCGGTGATCCCTATCGCCTTAGCCAGCTCCTTAGAGCTCACCTTACGCACCGCCATCATGACATCTAAATTAACGATTATTTCCATATACATATGGCCTTAAATAAACTCTCTGTTTTCTGCTTCAATCTCTTTCGCCGCTTTAAGTAAATAAACAATAATCAACATCAATAAAATAGTAGTGAAGTCGCCAAAATCTATCGGCAATTCTATACTGCTGTGCTTGAAAATTGATCTATGGTAATAACCCGTCACAAGTACCTGCGCTATCTCTAGCACAAAATCGAATACTTTTAGCCATATCAACCACAGATAACAATGCATCGACTCACTACCAAAAAAATGCCCCTGCTGATAGTAACTAAGTAATTTTTGCAACCAATACACGCCGATAAACAGGGTGAGAAAAAGCGGCATCTGAATTGCTAACAATATCCCCTTATTTGCTCTTTCATCATTCCAGGCCTCAAGAAAGAGATGGCTAGTTGAAAAACGGATCTCACCTTCAATTAAATAACTGTAACCCAGATAAACCACCACAACCGCAGTGGCGATTAAGACAAGCACTCTAAAAAATCCACTGAGCTTCATTAACTTTTGCATATTGGGGTTCATTGTCATCCATTCCTTCGCCATGAGTAACTCAATTGTATCAGACAGAAACATTTAGTTGTAATTTAATATTTTATTATCGTTTTACAATAATTATTTTGTGTAATAGGCTAATTAACAATTTAGACAGTCAGTACTTTTAGCCATGACACCCGCTACGTCCTCGCTATCAGTTACCATTAAAGGATGAAACAATGCTAACGAAAAAAATAATACCGACTTTGTTATGGACAGCCATTGCTGGAAGCCTATTACTCACCGGTTGCGCACAGAAACAGACGCCACCAGCACTAACCGCTCAGATTCAACAGGCCCCGTTAATCCCAATTGAAGCTTTTTTTAATGAACAGGATATTAGCCAACTTAAGGCATCCAGTGATGGCAAATGGCTGGCTTTCTTTAAGGAGTATGAGGGGGCAAAGAATATCTACTTGATGCCTACCGGTGCAGAGCTTGATACGGCTGTTGCTATCACCACCTCAAAGGATCCTGTTAATAGTTTTCGTTGGTCAACAGATACTAATGAGATTTTCTTCCTTAGAGATTCAGGTGGCAATGAAAACACTCAGGTATATCGACTCACCCTAGACACCAGTAAGCTTAAACCTGTCCCCCAGATCACCGCACTAACCAAGAACAATGAGGTAAGGTACGATCTACTAGAGCAACCAAAGGAAAAAACTAACTCTTTGGTGCTAATGTCAAATCAAGACAATCCGCAACAGATGGATATCTATCAACTGAATATAGACTCCGGCAAGATAACCAATATCTTCGCCAACACCTATGGTTTCTCTCAAGTAAAACTAAACAAGCATGGCGAACCGGTACTGGGTACCAGCAGTAATCCTGACAATACCAGCGATCTCTATGCCAAACAGGAGGGCAAGTGGACCAGCCTGATTAAGACGGAATTTGGTGAGAGCATTGATATTTTGAGTTTTGATGAGGCCAATCGTCAAGCCTATATTCGCGCCGACATCGATGGCAGAGATAAGCAACAACTGCTGCGTCTAGATATGACAAACGGCAAGCTCATCACACTGCATAAAGATCCTGAAAATGAGTCAGATGTCTATGAAGTGTTGTTTAATGATGAGGGGCAGCCCTTAGCTGTCTCCTATTACGGCGGCCGTTTACGCACTTATTCCCTAGATAACACCTTTGCTCAGCATTGGACAAAGATAAATGATCACTTCACCCAAGATGTGGAGATCACCATCACTGACAGAAATGAAAAAACGGGTCAATGGCAGCTCCATGTTGCCAGTGATATCGACGTTGGTAGTGACTATCGATACACAGCTAAAACAGGCGAGATAGTTCAACTATTCACACAGACACCTGCCATCGATCCGGAACTTCTCTCTAAACGTCAATCTATCTCTTACCAAGCGAGAGATGGTGTCATTATTCAAGCGTATTTGACCCTACCTAAAGGACAAAACAGCAAGCTGCCAACCATTATTCTTCCCCATGGCGGCCCTTGGGCGAGAGACTATTGGACTTTAAGTTCAGGTTATTTCAATCCAATAGCACAACTGCTAGCAAACCGTGGATACGCAGTACTGCAGCCAAATTTTCGTGCATCGACAGGTTTTGGTAAACGCTTCCTCAATGCGGGCAACAAAAACTGGGGCACTGGCAGTATGCAGGATGATCTGACCGATGGTGCTAACTACTTAGTCAATCAAGGCATCGCCGATAAGCAACGTTTAGGCATTATGGGGGCGTCCTATGGCGGATATGCTGCACTCGCCGGCGCGACATTTACACCAGATCTGTATCAGGCAGTGATCTCCTATGTTGGGCCATCGAGTTTAATCACATTACTGGAATCATTTCCACCTCACTTCCGCCCTTATTTAGGACAATTTTACAGTGCCGTGGGTGATCCTGAGATAACAACAGACAGAGTCGATATGCAGGCTCGTTCTCCGATCAATTTCGTCGATAACATCAAAGCCCCCTTGATGTTGGTTCAGGGCGCGAATGATCCACGAGTGACCCAGATTGAATCAGATAATATCGCCAGAGTCATGCATCAACAACAGCTAGCTGTTGAGTATATTCTGGCAAAAGATGAAGGCCATGGCTTTCGTAAACGTGATAATAAGCTGGCCTATATTCTTGCCATGGAACAATTTTTTGCTAAACACTTAGGAGGGCGAGTCGATGAACAAGTCACGCCGACACTCTCAACTCATCTCGATACACTCAGGGTTGATGTGAGCCGCTTGTAATTCCAATCGGTATAAATATCACTTCCTCAGGCCTAGGTTCTAATTCCTAGGCCCTTTCATTTAATCCACATCCCACATCCAACGCTTGAGCAGAGGCGTCAGCAATAAGGTTAATGTCGCACCTGCAAATGCTATCCACATGATATCGGTATACAGCAGGGTGAAACTTTGGTGTTGCGATATTCCTAACTGTTCCGCCGAACTATTGCCAGCAAGAAATGCAGCGATGTACTCAGCAATGGCCGAACCTAAAAACCACAGCCCCATCATCAACCCGACAATTTTTGTCGCTGACAATTTAGTGATCATCGATAGGCCGATAGGAGAGATACATAACTCACCAGTGGTGTGTAATAAGTAAGCAAGTACTAACCAACCTACAGCAACCTGCTCATTGCCCTCAGCAAAAGCCAGTCCCATCACCAGAGCTAAAAAACCTAATCCCACCTGAATCAGACCTAAAGCAAATTTCATTGGGGTACTTGGTGCTATCCCTTTTTGGATCATCCATTGCCAGGTTTTCGCAAAGAGAGGCGCCAATAGAATAATGAAAATAGCGTTGAGTGACTGAAACATTGGCGCGGGGATCTCAACACCCAATATCACTCTATCTGTAATGCGATCGGCAAACAGGTTCATCGAACTGCCCGACTGCAAGAAACAGAGAAAGAAGATGGTAGACATCATCACCAGAGTGACAGCGGCATAGAGTTTCTGTTTAACCTCAACAGAAACCTCATTAATGCAGTACCAAACCAACCAAAAACCAATCGCCACAAAGCTAAAAGTGAGCAGGCCGCCCACCACTTGATGATCACCAATGATAATGGCCACCAGCAAGACCATCACAATGGCAAAAATATAGATCAGGTGTTCGTGAGTAAAGCGCCACCACATGGGTTGGGTTAACAATTGAAGATCCGGGGTATCAGCGCATCCTTTTAGATAAGTCTGACCCACTAAGAAGACCGCTAAACCAAACAACATTCCGAAGCCAGCCAAAGCAAATCCATAAGACCAACCATACGTGACTCCTACGTAGCCACAAACGATAGCAGCCAGTGCAGCACCCACGTTAATACCCATATAAAAAAGGGTAAATCCAGCGTCTTTTCGAGGATCATTTTTATCATAAAGCTTACCTACTATGGTGGAGATATTGGGCTTTAAAAAACCAACACCGACAATGATAAAAGAGAGCGAAAGATAAAAGATCGGAAGGCCAGTGCTAGCTATCTTGTTACCGAATCCATCGATATATGCAGCCTCTCCCTCAAAAGCCATCCCGAAATGACCTAAACAGAGCAAGATTGCCCCAAAAGTAACCGCACGCTTACCCCCCAGATAGCGATCGGCTAACACTCCCCCCACAAGAGGCAAAGCATAAACTAGGGCAAAGTAGTTGCCGAAGATGTTTGCCGCTTCCAGATCGCTAAACAGAAAGTGATCTGTCAGATAAAAAATCAACAAGGCTTTTAACCCATAGAAACTAAAACGCTCCCACATCTCAGTAAAAAAACACACATAGAGCCCTTTGGGGTGCGTCATACTCCTCTGTTCCGACTTATCAATTATTTTCCCAGCATCTGCTAACTCAACTTTGCTTTCCATATCCATTCTTCTTTCTAGTTCTGTTGTATTTTTAACCTATACCTCGCCCTTTTAGCTTGTTTGAAGCTAAGGTGAAACCTTAAGTAAGAGTTAGTGAAGATTGGTGAAAGCCGTTACAGTTTGGTGAAGCCGAGGTAAAGTGAAGGTTAGTCGACATAAAACACATGGAAATCACTGGATGCTGGAGGCCGCTATCAACTACCGCTACCAATTTGCCGATCTCGATCTCAATACCCAATTGGGCACTTTAGTTCGCAACCAGACTCAAGAGCTCAAACTGCCTTGGCTCAGTTATCGTCTGCTATGTGTGTTATGCCAGTCGGCGCCGGGGATCGTAAGCCAACAAGTTTTGATCGAACAGATCTGGCCGGAGATCGTCGTAGGAGATGAAACCCTCAAACAAAGGATCAAACTAGTACGGCGTGTATTGGGCGATAATGCTGCCGATCCCACTTATATAGAAGCCATTCGCGGACGAGGTTATCGCCTTATCCCCCATGTAGAAGTCACTGCCATCCCAGATCTCAGCCTATCCATTAGGCTTGATCTCGCCACCGATACCCATGTATCACCAGCCAACGGCAGCAGCTATCCGCTCTACTGGAAAGTGACTTCACTCACCTTAGCCTGTGTGGTGATAGTGCTTGCCTGCATCGCCCTGCTCTATTCCTCAAGCCACAAGATGCCGGATCCTGTATCAGAAACCTTGGCCGCAAAGATCGCCAATGGTTTCGACAATGAACTCTATGAAAATGGGCTGGATTATTACCACAGATATAGGCAGAAGGATAACAAACTGGCCATAGAGCTCTTCAATTCGGCTATCGAGATCAATCCCAATATGGCCAGAGCCTACGCCGGACTATCGGATGCCTATAGTCAGGGCGTATTTCAATTCAGTGGCCCATCTCAATGGCAGCAACTGGCGATCGATGCCGCCTACAAAGCGATCGCGCTGGATCCTAATCTGGCTCAAGGCTATAAATCTCTGGGACTGGCTTACTACAATCGCGGTTGGTTAACCAAAGCGATATCTGCCAATTTAAAAGCGCTGCAAAAGCGCAAAAACTATAACGAAGCCATGTCCAATCTCGGTTTTATTTATCGGGAGATGGGGCAACTGCAACAGGCACTTCATTGGATTAATAAGGCCTTAGAGGCAGATCCAAGTAACAGCGTTAGCATGTTGCATAAGGCACAGATCCTATTTGTCCTCGGTCAATCCCCCACGGCACAGATCTGGCTAGATAAAGCACTTAAACTTCAACCTGACTCTCTATTGGCCAATAGCACCCAGGGTGCCAGATTACTGCAACAAGGCCTGTTCACTCAGGCTAAGACTCATTACCAAAATCTGATAGCACGTTATCCTGAACAACTCGCTTTCATCGAGGGACTAGCAAGAGCCCACCTCTATTTAGGGGAGCTGAAACAGGTAAGAACATTGACAGAGGAGCTGATCCAATCTGATAACCGCCAAATAAGAGTAAAAGGCGAGCTACTTTACTATTTGGCGAGTAATCAACATTCAGATAAGCAGCTAGCTCATCTCGAAGCCGAGTTTAAACATGAACTGGCCCAAGGCTCAGATAGACCCAGTGACAGTTTGGCATTAGCACAGATATACGCCAAAGATAGCAATAGCAGTAAGAGCTATCGCTATCTTATTCAGGCGATCAACCAGGGCTTACTAGCAAGAAACTTAGTCGTGATGGACCCAAGCTTTAAGACTATCAATGAAGAAGCTGGTTTTAAGCAGCTTATTGATGAGATGGATAATCAAATGGCACAACAGCAGTGACAAGCTTCATCCATACCTTCCAGTTTGAGGATCTTAAAGTCGCAAGTCTAAAACACGTAGCTTGCCATCTTATTAGTATCTAACATTTATTTAGCCGGTGGTTAACTCAGCTTCATCCATATCTTCCAATTTAAGTATTTTGAAATCAAAGTAGGCGTAGCTGGCACTAACTAACGGACAAACAAGATTAAAGAAAGCATAAGGCAGGTAAGCAATCGTCGCCACACCTAAGGTACTAGCCATATAGGCACCACAGGTATTCCATGGGATCAGTGGACTTGTGATGGTCGCGGAGTCTTCCAGTGCACGGCTCAGGTTTACAGGTGCTAAACCACGTTTAGTGTATTCCACCTTAAGCATACGACCGGGTAAGATGATGGCGATAAACTGATCGGCGGTGATCAAGTTAGCACCGATGCCGCTAACCAGCGTCGTCAGGATCAAACTGCTGCTGGACTTTACAAACACTAACATGCTCTGCAAAATTCGCTTCAGTAACCCAGTCCGTTCCATCACCCCACCAAACGCCATGGCACATAGAATTAGCCACACAGTATTGATCATGCTGCCCATGCCACCTCGGCTCAACAAGCTATCGATCATCTCATTACCCGTATTGGCGGTATAGCCATCAAACATAGCGATCCAGATCCCTTTAATTAATGCCACAAAAGGGAGCAGGCTAGGGTCGCCAACAAACTCAACCACATTATCAAACTGAAAAATAGCGGCACACAGAGCGCCAGCCATAGTACCGGCAATCACAGTAGGAAAAGCAGGCATTTTCTTATAAGCTAAAAAAAGCACCACAAACAAAGGAAACAAGAGGTGTATACCTGGTCCAAACTGAGTTTGTAATATCGACATAGTTTTGGCTAACTCAGCCCCAGTTGCCGGGACTTCAGTTGTAAAGCCTAATAACAGAAATCCTATCAATGCAATAATAATACTGGGTACTGTCGTCCATACCATGTGTCTAATATGACTAAACAGATCGGTACCAGCAACCGCAGGGGCTAGGTTAGTCGTGTCAGACATAGGTGACATCTTATCGCCAAAATAGGCACCACTGATAATCGCCCCCGCAGTGATCTCAACATTCAGCCCCATGGCACCAGCAACACCAATAAGCGCAATACCTAAAGTGCCAGCGACGGTCCATGAGCTACCTATGCTGATCGCAACAACGGCGCATAACAGACATGACGCCGCATAGAAATACTCAGGGTTTAAGATCTTCATGCCATAATAGATCATCGTCGGCACTGTTCCCGAGAGTATCCAAGTACCAATTAAAGAGCCAACCGTAAAGAGGATCAGCATAGCCCCTGTGGCCATTGAGACACTTAACACGATCCCCTCTTCCATCTCTTTCCAGCTATAGCCATTTTTGACTCCAACCATCAAAGCGACACATGCTGCCATAATTAATGCAATTTGATTAGCACCCGATGAGCTGTCTGAAGAGAAGAGGTAAACTGCTGCGGTTAGCATCACCATCAAGGCGATGATAGGGAGTAAAGCATCCAATAAGCTAGCTTGTTTATGTTCTGGCCCAGAACCATTTGAGCCCTGAGTAGAATTAGAGTCTTGTTGCGGATGATATTCTGATTGCTGAGGATCAGTTTTTGAGGTCATCGCATATTCCTTATTATTGTTCTTATGTAGCGCTACCAATACCATTCAACGATGGTTTTTCAATTGCGTCGCGGCCGATCATCCTTACATAAAATTAACAAGTTCGTCTACAGTCGATGGCTGAAGGGAAACAGCAACAGAAGTAATAAAAAATGCCATTGCAGACTATAAATTCAGTATCGAGGCCTAGATTCAGTTAATTATTCATTAATCTGAGATAAAACTTGTAATGAATGCCTTGTAAAATATTTCGGCTTGGTTGAGATGAACATTATCAAAAGCTAGTTTTTAATGCGATGTTGGATAATCAAGCAAAAGTTAACGCTATTGAGCACCTCTAGCCAGCATTTCATTGCAACCGTGGCTCTTACAGTATATTTTATTTACCAAAATTACTTTTTAGATGGATCTAACTATATGAATTACAGCTATAAAATATTAGTTACTGCTCTACTCGCCATGCAACTAAGCGCATGTTCAAGCACAAAAATAGCCCACTCTGCTGCAGTGTTCGGCCAAGAAACCAAAGAAGCTGCTGAGCAAAGACAAGCCGAAAGTCATCCTTCAAACAGAGACGAACAAACGAACTCACAAGATGTCACCAATGGTGCTATCAATACGGTATTTCAATTAATTGTCGATGCCCTCAGTGGTGATTAAGCTATTAAAAATACTATTTTTACACCTAAGTTAGATAACTTAGTAGACCATAAGTGACCTCTACCTAGGTTTCTTTTACTGTCCTATTAAATTAGAATTACTGCAATTCGAACACCTGCTACAACTTCAAGGTCTACTCAATGAAACTAACTGCACTGAATCAGCCACTTTACGATCATCTTTACCGTGACATACTCCAGTTCCGCTCGACTTTCGATCTGCCTAGTGAAGATGAAACGACATTGGATGATAAGGCTGACACATTGCACACCTCGCTTGCGATTGAAGAACTCACTGAGCTTGCCGAAGCCGACACTCGCATCGAACAAGCTGATGCTATTGTTGACTCCATTTACGTGCTTATGGGCCGTTTGGTTCACCTTGGTGCTTCACAGGTTAATGACCGGGTTGAGATCAGTTATGTCATCGATCTTCTGCTAAATGTCGCTAAAAACCGCGAAATTGACTTTTTAACCTGCTGGGATGAAGTCCACTCAAGCAACATGAGCAAGGTATGTCGCAATGAGAAAGAGCTAGCTGAAACCGTCGAATTTTATGCTAAGCAAGGCGTCGAGATTGTTGGCAGCCAGAAAGGTGATTTCATCATCGCCAAATGTGCTAAAGATGTCGATATGGCAGGAAAAACCGTTCGCCAAGGCAAGGTACTTAAGTCGGTATACTACCGCCCTGCAGATCTGGAAAAGCTAGTAAAAACTTAGGGTTATAATTGTTTGGTTAGTTGAGGCTTTATCACTTATCAACAACCGATAATATTAAAGCACTTCGATTGAAGTGCTTTTTTGTTTTAAGGGAAGATGACTAACGCCATTGTTGATTAAAAATATTTAATGGCGATTATTCAGTTCCATACCCAATAGTAATGAAATATCACACCCTGATTGAATCAGATATAATATGATGGTTAAAAATGAGCTTTACCCTATTTTCTTCTACAGGAGCAAACAATGACAGCTTTAAGTAACTTGGCGCAAGCAGGTGTATTATCCAACCCTACAGTACATGCCGAATACATGACCTTTGTGCTCTTGCCAGCAGATAAAAGTGCTTCACCCAGTGAACACATAGGCACAGCGCTCGCTAAGCTCGAAGTCATCACTAAATCAATCAATCAAAAAGATCTCGATGCAGACCTTTCTGTAAGTGTAGGTTTCTCCGCCAATGCTTGGGCACAACTGTTCCCAAGCATTGCTATACCAGCACAACTTCAGCCTTTTACCGAGATGCAGGATGGAACAAGACACTTCCCTACGACACCAGGCGACATCTTTTTCATGATTAAATCCAACCGCATGGATCTCAATTTTCAAGCGGCCAAACTTATCGTTCGCGATCTTGCCGCTATTGCTGAGCTTATTGAAGATATCCAAGGGTATAAATATCTCGATAACCGCGACATGATAGATTTTGTCGATGGAACTGAGAATCCTGTCGGTGACGAGCGAGTTGAAGCTGTGCTCGTGCGAGAAGATATTGATATCCATCAAGGTGGCAGCTACCTCACAGTACAACGCTATGTCGATCATCTCGATAAGTGGGAAGCGCAACACACTGAGTATCAAGAGCAGGTCATTGGCCGAACGAAGATGGACAATATTGAACTTGATGACGACGTTAAACCCGCTTGGGCACACAATGCCAAGAGTAAGGTTGAAATTGATGATGTTGAAATCAAAATGCTGAGACAGAACCGACCTTGGGGAAATGCCAAAGAACACGGTACTTTTTTCGTTGGGTTTGCCTCCACACCTGAAATTATCAAAACGTCACTGACACAGATGATCTATGCCGATGAAAATGGCGACTATGATCGTTTATTGGACTTTGTTGATGCACAAACTGGCGGACTCTACTTTATGCCATCAACAACATTTTTAGCCCAATTCTCAGATTAAGTTCGTTTAAAGTGAACGTCAGTAAAGACTAAGAGGCGTTTTGGCGTTAGGTAATTGGAACTTGGCTTAACTAGTCACATTTAAAAAGCACTTCGATTGAAGTGCTTTTTTGTTGATACCATGACCATCAAGCCAGTCAGTTTTTAACTGCCAAAGGAGTCATTAACGACGTCCCTCAACTTCATCAGGAATGCCATTTTCGTTACGATCACTAGACTTACCATAGCGAATATCCAATAAATCATCGGTACCGTTTTCATTCAAATCAGGTACAACGCCTTCTGTTTGAAAGTAAATACGGGTTTCCAGTGGACCCATGACATATTCACGACGACGAGGATCCCAATGTTTCACATCAGGTTCAATAACGGTAGCAGTGATATACACTCGAGTCGCGGGGAATAGACTAAGTGCAGTCCCTTTCTTACAGTATTTAACTTCAGGCGTCCCAATCGCCGCATCCTGCTCTAGGGTTCGTTGTTGAGCGATATCCTTTTCACAGTCGGGATCATCTTCATAAAGAAAGTCGATATTTCTGCCTTTAGCAATGTTAGCAATGGGCACAATCAAAGGCTCTTCGGTCAGATAAACCTCTCTTTCACCTTCGCTCTCCCATAGAATAGGCACATTGGTCACTGGGTTAATACGTACTCTGTCGCCATTTGAGAGAAAGAATGGCGCTTCATTTCGCATCATAGATTCCACGGCGGCAGTGCGCGGCAACAACTGTACCTGCAGATCTCGAATGATAAAGGGCCGCTCTGGCTCAAGATTAGCAAGTGCTATCTCAAAGTTACCGTTAACAATGTTAATATCACCGACATCATAACTTGGTATTCTAGGCGCTAGCGTCATCAGGTTACTACTGCTGTCATATAGCTGAGTATCCACCACAATCACATTCTCATTAAACGTGGCTCCTAGGTGAAATATGCTCCCGGGAGGTACGACCCCATCAGCACCACCGCTCCAAGATTTTGGTGTAGTGTAAGTGAGCTCAAATATATTGTAAGTCGTGCCCTGATACACTTGCGTGCCGAGAACACCTGAGACGTTTGGTGAATCCCAAGGCGCCATAGTCCATAAGTACACCCAATTCATATTGAGTGAAGTAGCACTGCTGAGTATTTTGATTTTCATCCCATGAGCAGGAGCTCCGTTGGGGTTTACAAAGTCCCAATTGTGCAACGTTTCAGAGTTCAGTCCGACATTATGCCCAAGGATACTGTAGCTAGTATCACTGAAATGACGATCTAACACACGTCCATTACAAGTGAGCCCGGTTGAACCTGTGGCTAAAATGTGGCTGTTGGTGGGCGTTTCACCGGGAAGCGCTGCTGAGTTTCCATGAGCAACGCCATAGTTATGACCCGCTTCGTGACTGGCTGTGCCGCCGAGCGCATAACCCCAGCGGGCTAACGTTGAGCCCGCTCCAGACAATGCAGACCCGCATGAGGCTGCAAAGCCCTGTCCAAATACCCGCCCATGATCTTGCGCATCGTTATCATTGGTGTCCACCGCAGAAGCGATACCAAATAAGCCAGCACTGTAGCTGGAAATATCAGAGCCAATACCCAACACTTGCCATCGAGGTTCAGTGAGTGTCGGCATTGAAGTTACAGGCCGGACATCAATACTAAACTCACAGTAATCATTGACCACAACTTGCGTAATTTCGTCGCGCAGTTGCGCCGTTGTTCCGATACTGGCGTCCAGGTCACTGACGTTAAAAGGCTGGGCCGGAGTAACACCAAAACCTGGCTGAAAATCAGGAAAAAAGGGATCGACTACTGCAGGGTAATAAAGATAAAGGTTACTGTTTTTGGGACTGGCCACAGCAGCCGAAGGGCAATCTGTTGCCAAGGAGTATGACGAAAAGAACAATAAGCTCAAAGACAAAAAGATCTTACCTCCTGTCACTGTCGATTTATAATGTGCTCCTTGACGCAATCCCTTAGGTTGTAGCGTAAATTGTCTAGTATTCATTGCATTAAATCCTTCTGTAAACATCCATATTCTTAAACTTATTGGGATAACGACTCTGTTTAGCAAAGTGTTCCCCCCCCCCCACAGTCATTCTGAGTTATGTAGTAGTCCAATAAACCTCAAGCATTTAATATCAATGCTTGCGTTAGCGTTAGCCTAAGCCTCAACTGCGCTACGGGGCAATTGAAGGTGGTGGCAATACAGGGAGGAGCTGGGGAAAAGTCGGGAGATAATGACAATATGCATGGCAAAAACAAACAGATATAGAGTTAAGGAAAAATAACAGAGAGAGCCTCATGCTTTAAATCAATGAGTGTAGATACGACGAGGGCTGGTGGCAAAAATGCCACCAGCCCTCTTAACAGGACCAAAATGTTAATCTGCCTTCATTTTAAAGCTGAAAAACTGACTTGTGCCATTATCATTATCGCTAACAAGATAACCCTGAACTTCATTTAAATTTGAGTTGGCAATTGCCACAGACTCAACCTTAGTGAGAACGTTCTGACCATTAAGGGTCAGCAGTTGTGTATTTTTAGTCAAATCCAATACTCCGGCACTATTTGTCAGCTTATCTATAGGTAGCACACCAATAAAACTGCCCATGACCTTACCATCGCCCACGGCAGTATCAGTACCCTCTACTGAGGCGGAGTAAACAATGCTGTTAGTTTCAGGCCAGAAGTCGGCACCTGATAGCGTCGCTTGAAAAGCACCAATAGAGGGAAGTTCAATATCGACAGCGCTCAGGGAGGTCAAACTATCACTCTTGCCACTGATGAAGTTCATCATCTGATCTAACTTCAAGGAGAAAACGATGTTTTTGCCTTCATTGCCTCGGTTGAAAATATAAGCCATGTCGTCACTGTTCGCTAAGCCTTCGATATTAAGCTTCTGCTTACCCGTCATGCCGGAAGCTTTATATAACGCCTTATATAAAGGACTCAATGATAAAATTTGCTTACTGTGATCGCCTGCTGCCATCAATACCGCATGCTCACGTTTAACCTTCTTGCTACCGGAACCCAATATCAAATAGTACTCCTGACTTTGATACGTCAACTTGGTCATGGATTCAAAATCAAGTTTTAGTTTCTTCTTCATCCGCCCTTCTGAAGGCGTTTCACTTGTAGACAAAGAATATCTATCTAGGATCTGATAATCCTTATTAACTGAGAATAACCACTCCATGTCATCACCAACAACAAGGATATTGCCATCGTTAACGACAGCAGCGGATCCAGAAGAGAGGTGAGAATTAGTGTAGGGCTGGCTAACCTCCAGATCGACACCTGTTGCATGGGCTCCAAAAGCCGTGATCATCATAGATAATAAGCTGATTTGATATAATTTCATTTGTCCCCCGACAAAATGCTTAAAGCAGCCTCAAAATTGAGCAAGGCTTAAGGTAAACTTGCTTACTCGGCGCTAAAGTCATTGCAACTTCCAAACGCAAACATAATGCATTATCCCCCCCTCTATATGTCTCGAAGATGACGAGCCGATTAAGATAGGTTTAGCTTCAATCAATAGGTCTGATTCTCGTGTTAAAAAACTGTCAATTGGTATATTTCTGACATCTAATGCAACATAGTCAAAATGCACTCCCAGTGTCATTTTTATGTTCGTACTTTCATATTTTATCAATACAAATCAATCAGATTAATAATACTACGGCAGTTTTTTGACCTCTAAAAATAATACCTTTGTAACTGCTTGAAACACAAGGTAGGCCAATACTGCTGGTCTACTTAATGCTTGTTTCTCCCTATTATCGTCATACCCGTTTAACCCATGTTTCAGCGCTTTAATTAACCTAGGATATTATTTGAATCTTTGGTTAATTAAAGCGATATAACAAAATGGGCTAAAAGAGGAAAAGCATATGCATCACCTTTATAGCCATACTCAAGCGTATACTAAACAGCCATTACGTTCATCTTTACTGATTATCCTCAGCAACTTAATCATTTGGGATAACCCAGCAATGGCCAGTGAAAAAGAATCTCTATTTCAGGCCTTGAATCCCTATTATTCAGAGCCATCAACCAATACTAGTGACTACAGGAATCCCTTCTCTGTTGGTTATGTCCACCGTTCAAACTGGATGATGCTTTATGAAAACTTAGAGTTAGGTGGTGAATATCGATTATTTGAGCAGAGCCGCAACTTTTTGGATGACTCTAGTTATATTAAACAACAGCATATCGGCTCACATCTATACCTAGGATGGGGAGCCAAGATAGGTAAGCAACTCATCCTGACATCTAGATTCAGCGCTTTTCTCCATGCTGGGGCATTTAAATGGTCACGAGAACAGTCCTCTGATCCTACTGATCCCTTATCTTCGAACCAGAACAACAAAGGTACCACTCCCTATGGCGGGATAGAGTTGAGCTACATAATATCTAATTGGGCCATAGTTCACGTTAAGTTGGAACATTTCGTACTAGAAAGCGGATCCATCGATCGCTTCGGGCTCCACTTAAACTATCAGTTTTAAGACTGTGTATTCTTACTGCGTATAACATGGACAATAGCTAAGCTTAAAAGGTGTCATTTTCGAGTTCAAACTTTATCTATCTCGGCTTGTAACTCAGCATTAGGCTTTGTCGGGGAGTGTATCCAGAGTCCACCACAACTCAACTTCACAATAGTCATGCGTAATCTCTGAGTACCTCCTAAGAACATAGTATCTTCATGTGTCCATATATTCTCACCTAGCTACACTAATGATGTCATATTAATCCTTGTTGTTTATCTTGGCATAACATTTAATTTGTCTAAAATCTCACTTAACACACAGAATAAAATATGTTTTTCACGCTTGATTACCCGAACCAAATTGAGACAATACTTCAGTCGCTCCACTCTCTGATAATATTTTTTGACCCAAGCTTTCAGGATCTCTTATCTGGTACTTCTGGATATATTCAACCAAAGCCTGCGGATCCGACACTTGCATATCGATACTGTCGACCCGTTCAGTCAGTTGGCCTAGGCCGCCATAGTAGGTCTGCGGCAGCTTAAAACTCAACTTGATATTGCTGCTAGCACCATAGCCAAAATGTAGCCCCTCCTTATCCTCTTTTCTCAGATACTCACCTATTTGAATATCGGTGATGTCGGTTAATTTAACCGACATAAAGCCCCAGACACTATTGTTAATGACCAAGTTATCGTGCTGACTATAGAGTGAGTAGTGTTTAGATATCCTATAGTTCGCCGTTACCATCACTAGGCTATAACTCACAATACTTGCCACTATAATGGCGGCAAGTTGGCTCCAAGGTTCGATAATGAAATAGGCTAGCGATGAGGTTGCTAATGTCCCTAATATCAGCATAAACCAATACCAGAGGGAACTTGAACGTAGCTGTAGATGAGTGATGCCTGGGAGATGGTTACGTGACAAATAAGGAATGGCGTAATACCAACTGGCAGGTTCTGATGCTATAACTAATGCCAGTGAACGCTTCTTATCATCTTGCTCCTGAAGAGTATCTAAAACATGCACTCTTGGGTCGCCGGATAAATTACGTGCTTGCCACAACCCCTTGATGATACTAACCATCAAGAACAACTGAATAGCCAGTAACACTGCAATGATGGGATAACGCAGCCAAGCAATAAATTCGAAATATGACGCCACTTCGACGGGAAAACTAAGTCGAGCCATCAAACTACTCAAGCTAAATATTAACAGCATCTTCCATAGTTTTTGCTCACTTATTTTGATGATACAAAACCAGTAGATGAGTGGGAGTAAGACAAAATAGAGAGCTGAAAAACCAATCAACAAGTGCTTGTTGTTGTCAGTCTCTAGGCTCTGGGGAAGAAAGTGGAAACCTAACCAATAACTGACTGCGGCACTTATTAAAAAGATAAGCCTGAACTTGACACTACGCCTCATAAAGGCTCCTTGCGAATACATGTTGACACTATGTTACATTAAATGTGTTCGCTAGCTAAGCATATATACAACCAGAGTGATGCAAGAGGAAGGTGAATAGAGGAGGAAAGGACATTGAACAAACTCAATATCCTTTGAAGCGCTAAAAACTAGATAATGTAATCAACACCAAGGGCGATAAACAGACTCAAACCCGCCCAATTGTTATTGAGAAAGGCTTTAAAACAGGGAGCGCGCTCGCGACCATAGATAAGTTTCTGTTGATATAAACTGAAACCAATAAAGGTGATAATGCCCAGAGCGTAAACCAGACCACGATCCGCAGCCCAACCCGCAGTAATAAAACACCCAAGTGCAGCCAACTGAAATAACGCAATGATCTGGCGATCATACTGACCAAAAAGAATCGCCGTCGACTTGATACCCACCTTTAGATCATCATCCCTATCGACCATGGCATACATGGTGTCGTACGCGACTGTCCAGCACCAGTTTGCAGCAAATAACCACCAAGCAGCGGCAGGTATCTCACCCGTTTGTGCCGCATAAGCCATAGGGATAGACCAGCTCCAAACGACACCGAGAAACATCTGCGGCATATTAGTGAAGCGTTTAGTGAAGGGATAGATAATAGTCAATATTATCCCCACAAAGGAGAGTTTTACCACTAAAGGATTAAGCATCAGAACCAGGCTAAAGGCTAACAGCCCCATAACCACAAACAGAATCAACGCCTCTTTAACTGACACTTCACCACTGGCTAATGGTCGAGATTTAGTGCGTTCTACATGTGAGTCAAGAGAGCGGTCCGCGTAGTCATTGATAATGCAACCACAGGCTCGCATCACAACTACGCCAATAATAAAAATAACTAACACCTTAAGATCCGGCATACCACCGGCAGCGAGCACGAGTGCCATCAAGCAGGGCCACATCAAGAGCAAAGTGCCAATAGGTCGATCCAATCGAGCTAAACGCAAATAGGCGTCTAATTTATCCTTAACATTCATCTAGGCTCTCCTAAAAATCACTCCAGCCTCTATATCCAAGCCACTTAAAAGTGCTCGTTTGGCTATAAATCTTCTCACATCGATATACCCAAGCCACTTCAATATGCAGGATTCAGCATGTCGAGAAGTGACAGAGTTCATGGCATGAAATTGCTGGACTAGTTATTCTCGGCTCAGGCACCCTGCTTCGCCCTATCTTCTGCATCCACGCAGTCGTAATTCAATATTTCATAACACAGAAAAATGTTGCTTCTCGCCTTGCCCTTCGGGAACTCCCGTAGAATATCTACACTGTGTTAGTGATATCGACAAGGGAAGAACCATTCCCTCAATCACTGCCTTGTTCAACTATCCTACGAGAACACTGAAACGAGCATTCTGAGGTCGTTTGTGGATAGATGTCAGCCATAAGCATTATGACTGACATCTATCCACTTGCAATCGCTATTTAGCAGGTTTCAAGTTTCGCATAAGCGACGACGAGCCACTTGCTACCCACATCTAAAAAGTTAACTTGCACTCGACCCTGAGCACCACTTCCTTCAGTGCCAGTGACCTTACCTTGACCAAATTTAGGGTGCATAACGCCTTGGCCTAACTTAAAACCAGTGTCATTAACAACTGTTGTTCGAGTAGGTGTAGGTTTAACTCGCACAGGCGCTTTCACTTGAGTTTTTAAGCGGATCTCCTCGGCATGCTCAGTCGGGATCTCCTTGATAAAGCGTGATGGACTTGCAAAGTTTTCACGACCATAGATACGACGAGTCTCAGCGTAGGTAATGTAAAGCTTCTCCATCGCACGTGTCATGCCCACATAGCAGAGACGACGCTCTTCATCAAGCCTGTCGCCCTCATCCATTGCCATTTGACTCGGGAATAACCCCTCTTCAACACCAGACATAAAGACCACGGGGAACTCGAGTCCTTTGGCTGAATGTAAGGTCATTAACTGCACTGCATCAGTAAAGGCATCAGCCTGACCTTCTCCAGCCTCTAACGCTGCATGAGATAAAAAGGCATTAAGCTCACCCATATCTTCACTCTCTTCGGGTAAGATAAAAGTGCGTGCGGCGGTCACTAGTTCGTCAAGGTTTTCAACACGTGAACGAGCCTTCTCGCCCTTTTCTGTTTCATACATCACTTTGAGCCCAGAGACACGAATCACATGGTCGGTGGTGTTATGTAAGCTCATCTCTGCAGTATCTTGCTGCATCTCAACAATTAGATCTAAAAAGCCATTAACTGCATTTGCAGCACGGCCGTTAAGTAATTTCTCTTCAATCGCTCGTACACAGGTCTGCCACAACGTCAGCTCTTGTTGACGTGCTGTGGAACGAAGAATATCTAAGGTTCGGCCGCCGATACCGCGAGGAGGCGTGTTAACCACACGTTCGAATGCAGCGTCATCATCTTTGTTATTGATAAGACGCATATAACTCATTGCATCTTTAATCTCTTGACGATCGAAGAAACGCAAGCCACCATAAATTCGGTAAGCTAAGCCCTTATGCAGCAGCGCTTCCTCCAATACACGAGATTGTGCATTAGAACGGTATAGAATCGCACACTTACTGAGATCTCCGCCCATATCGTGCCAATCACTGATACGGCCAACAATAAAGCGAGCCTCATCCATCTCGTTAAAGGCGCAATAAATGGAGATACGTTCGCCATCTTTATCCTCAGTCCACAGCTTCTTGCCCAATCGCTCAGGATTATTAGCAATAACCGCGTTCGATGCCTTGAGGATATGCCCGGTAGAACGGTAGTTTTGTTCTAATCGAATAGTACTGGCTTTCGGGAAGTCTTCGAGGAACTTGTGCAAGTTCTCAACTTGAGCGCCACGCCAACCGTAAATGGACTGATCATCATCACCAACAATCATCACATTGGCAGTATCACCTGCTAACATACGGATCCAAGCATACTGAATCGCGTTGGTATCCTGAAACTCATCGACCAAGATATTTTTAAATCTATCTTGATAATGCTTAAGCACATGAGGCTTATTCAGCCAAAGCTCATGGGCACGCAGTAAGATCTCAGCAAAGTCCACCAAACCAGCGCGATCGCATGACTCTTGGTAAACCTGATAAATTTGCAACAAAGTCTGCTCAATAGGGAAACCACCTGCATCAATATGCTTAGGACGTAATCCCTGATCTTTCTTACCATTAATATAGCCTTGAGCCTGACGAGGCGGATACTGCTTCTCATCAAGGTTAAGACTTTTAAGAATACGTTTGATTAGCCTTAGCTGATCGTCAGAATCGATGATTTGAAATGTTTGCGGCAGATTGACATCTTGATAGTGAGTACGTAGAAGACGGTGAGCCAAACCGTGGAAAGTACCGATCCACATGCGACTCATATTGCTACCGCTGACTTTTTCCACGCGCTCGCGCATCTCTGCGGCCGCTTTATTGGTAAAAGTTACCGCAATAATAGAGTAAGGACTTTGCTGTTCCTCTTGCATCAGCCAGGCAATTCTGTGGGTTAATACCCGAGTCTTACCACTGCCTGCGCCCGCCAACACCAACATACTGGATTGCGGTGCCCCTACGGCTTCGCGTTGTTTATCATTCAGGCCGTCTAGTAAAGAAGATGCGTCCATTATTGCCTCCAAAAAATCGAGGAAACAGTATAGCACAAGGTCGATACTAAGCATCTGCTAGGAGTAAAGACGTTAGCAAACCAAAAGTAGGCTAATGCGTAAATATAAAAGCTCAATCAAGACCCATGATCCTGATTGAGCTTACAAGATTCACTCAGTACTGCCATCGGACTTAGTCCGATGGCAGTTCAGCGTTGTGATAGACATTTTGTACATCATCACAATCTTCAAGCGCTGCTAAAAACTTTTCAAACTGCTCGATCACTTCAGGATCGCTAACCTCTGTCATAGTCTGAGGAATGAAAGTGATCTCTTCGACTTCAAATTCAACTTCAGGATCTGCTTCTGTTAATGCTGTTTTAGTCTTGTAAAACTCTGTGTGCGGTGCATATACACTGATCATACCATCTTCGAGTTCAACATCAGTCACATCGACATCAGCCATCATTAGCATCTCTAGCACTCCATCTTCATCTTCACCCTTAAAGACAAAAATAGCTTGATGCTCGAACATATGGCCAACAGTACCTGGGCCACCAAGCTTAGCATCGTTCTTTACGAATGCTTGGCGAACTTCAGTAAAGGTACGCTTAACATTATCAGTTAGGCAATCGACAATAACCATGCAACCACCAGGACCGAAACCTTCATAACGTGCAGTCTCATAATCCTCACCACCACCACCTCTGGCTTTCTCGATGGCACGTTCAATAACATGAGCAGGAACCTGATCTTTCTTAGCTTTAGCAATTAAATGACGTAGTGAAAGGTTACCGTCAGGATCGAAACCACCACTTTTAGCGCAAACATAGATCTCTTTACCATAGCGAGAGTAAATTCTAGTCTTCTGTCCCGCCGTTTTGGCCATAGATTCTTTCTTGTTTTGGTATGCTCTTCCCATCTCACTCTTTCTCATTAATACTAAAAAATTGACTGCAATATTAGCAGCTTTATCAGCATTATTTGCACACAAGCACTTTTTAATTTAATAAAATTTGATTTTGCTTAGTAAAAACTCATTTTAATCGACTAAAGCCCACCACTGCCCATAGTCAGTATTTCGACTCATCGCGGCGATGCACATTAAGCCTTTCCAACATGCTTCCGCCGTGACAGTGCTTAACAGCAGCAAGATCTAAGTCGTATTATTGATCTCACGCTTAACAAACACTCTGCCCAGATCTCAGCTTTTTACTAATCAATGTTTTTAGCGATAGCATAGTAGTGGTAAACTAAATTTTTATGCCTTAGGGAAAAATATGCAGTGGAGTGATTTGTCGTTTAAACAACTCAGTCTTGATGAGCTATATGACGTATTAAAACTGAGAATCGACGTTTTTATTGTTGAACAAAATTGTCCCTACCCAGAACTGGACGACAAAGATAGGCACCCCGAAACTCGCCACCTTATTGGTAGAGATCCCCAGGGCGAAATAGTTGCTTATGCACGCGTACTCGCTCCTGGGGTAAGTTATCCAGATTCGAGTATCGGTCGCGTTCTGGTTGCCGAGAAGGCCAGAGGGGGCGGAAATGCTAAATTCTTAATGGATCAAGCAATAGGTTTAGCTAATGAATATTGGCCCAACAACAATATTCAGCTTGGTGGACAGGAGTACCTCAAATCCTTCTATCAGAAACTCGGATTTAAACCCGTCTCAGAGGTCTATTTAGAAGATGGGATCCCCCACCTCGACATGTTGTATCAACGAACGTAAACAGGAAAGCCACCTTCATAAGGTGGCTTCTTCACTTTAAAATCTGAGAGCTCCTGTAATGGCCTGCAACGCTGAGCCACAAAGATGATGCTGAATACAGAAAATATCTGGAAATTACAAATTGTAGACGTAAAAAAGCCCGCTACATCGTAGCGGGCTTAAATACTACTCTTTACGAGTAAAATAGGCGCCTGGAAATGACCTACTCTCACATGGGGAGACCCCACACTACCATCGGCGCGATTGCGTTTCACTTCTGAGTTCGGGATGGGATCAGGTGGGGCCACAATGCTATGGTTTCCAGACAAATTTGCTATTACTTTCAGCGTTTAAAAAGCTAAAGGTAAATAATTTCGAAAGCTGTTATCTCACATTCGCAAGATAATTCTAAATAATTGGGTTTTAGTACACGGAGGTACTGTATGTCATAAATGCAGAAGCATTTTATGACCAACTTAAATCAAGTTCGTATTCTTTTGTCGCTAAGTATCACCTAGCTACATAAAACCCATCTGGGTTGTATGGTTAAGCCTTACGAGTCATTAGTACAAGTTAGCTCAACGCCTCACAACGCTTACACACCTTGCCTATCAACGTCCTAGTCTCGAACGGCTCTTTAAAGAGATTTAATCTCTAGGGATGACTCATCTTAGGACTCGCTTCCCGCTTAGATGCTTTCAGCGGTTATCGATTCCGAACGTAGCTACCGGGCAATGCTATTGGCATAACAACCCGAACACCAGCGGTTCGTCCACTCCGGTCCTCTCGTACTAGGAGCAGCTTCCTTCAATCATCCAACGCCCACGGCAGATAGGGACCGAACTGTCTCACGACGTTCTGAACCCAGCTCGCGTACCACTTTAAATGGCGAACAGCCATACCCTTGGGACCGACTTCAGCCCCAGGATGTGATGAGCCGACATCGAGGTGCCAAACACCGCCGTCGATATGAACTCTTGGGCGGTATCAGCCTGTTATCCCCGGCGTACCTTTTATCCGTTGAGCGATGGCCCTTCCATTCAGAACCACCGGATCACTATGACCTACTTTCGTACCTGCTCGACGTGTATGTCTCGCAGTTAAGCTGGCTTATGCCATTGCACTAACCGTACGATGTCCGACCGTACTTAGCCAACCTTCGTGCTCCTCCGTTACTCTTTGGGAGGAGACCGCCCCAGTCAAACTACCCACCAGACACTGTCCTCAACCCCGATTCAGGGGCCTAAGTTAGAACATCAAAACTACAAGGGTGGTATTTCAAGATTGCCTCCACAAAGACTAGCGTCTCTGCTTCAAAGGCTCCCACCTATCCTACACATGTAGGTTCAATGTTCAGTGCCAAGCTATAGTAAAGGTGCACGGGGTCTTTCCGTCTAGCCGCGGGTATACGGCATCTTCACCGCAATTTCAACTTCACTGAGTCTCGGCTGGAGACAGCGTGGCCATCATTACGCCATTCGTGCAGGTCGGAACTTACCCGACAAGGAATTTCGCTACCTTAGGACCGTTATAGTTACGGCCGCCGTTTACCGGGGCTTCGATCATGAGCTTCTCCGAAGATAACCCAATCAATTAACCTTCCGGCACCGGGCAGGCGTCATACCGTATACTTCCTCTTGCGAGTTTGCACAGTACTGTGTTTTTGATAAACAGTTGCAGCCACCTGGTATCTGCGACTCCCGTCAGCTTAGAGAGCAAGTCTCATCACCAACAGGAGCGTACCTTCTCCCGAAGTTACGGTACCATTTTGCCTAGTTCCTTCAGCCGAGTTCTCTCAAGCGCCTTGGTATTCTCTACCCAACCACCTGTGTCGGTTTGGGGTACGATCCCTACTAACCTGAAGCTTAGAAGATTTTCCTGGAAGCATGGCATCAACTACTTCATCACCTTAGTGACTCGTCATCAGCTCTCAGCATTGCAACTTAATGCGTATTCCCGGATTTGCCTAAGAATACTGCCTACCACCTTAAACGCGGACTACCAACGCCGCGCTAGCCTAGCCTTCTCCGTCTCTCCATCGCAGTTAGTAGAGGTATGGGAATATTAACCCATTTCCCATCGACTACGCCTTTCGGCCTCGCCTTAGGGGTCGACTCACCCTGCCCTGATTAACATTGGACAGGAACCCTTGGTCTTTCGGCGAGGGAGTTTTTCACTCCCTTTATCGTTACTCATGTCAGCATTCGCACTTCTGATACCTCCAGCGTGGGTTACCCCTTCACCTTCAACGGCTTACAGAACGCTCCTCTACCGCGTACACAATAAAGTGCACACCCGTAGCTTCGGTGTATTGCTTAGCCCCGTTAAATCTTCCGCGCAGGCCGACTCGACTAGTGAGCTATTACGCTTTCTTTAAATGATGGCTGCTTCTAAGCCAACATCCTAGCTGTCTAAGCCTTCCCACATCGTTTCCCACTTAGCAATAACTTTGGGACCTTAGCTGACGGTCTGGGTTGTTTCCCTTTTCACGACGGACGTTAGCACCCGCCGTGTGTCTCCCGAGTAGTACTCATTGGTATTCGGAGTTTGCAAAGGGTTGGTAAGTCGGGATGACCCCCTAGCCTTAACAGTGCTCTACCCCAATGGTATTCGCTCGAGGCGCTACCTAAATAGCTTTCGAGGAGAACCAGATATCTCCCGGTTTGATTGGCCTTTCACCCCCATCCACAAGTCATCCGCTCATTTTTCAACATAAGTCGGTTCGGTCCTCCAATTGATGTTACTCAATCTTCAACCTGCCCATGGATAGATCACCGGGTTTCGGGTCTACACCTTGCAACTAAACGCGCAGTTAACACTCGGTTTCCCTACGGCTCCGCTATTCGCTTAACCTCGCTACAAAATGTAAGTCGCTGACCCATTATACAAAAGGTACGCAGTCACGGCCTCTCGCTCTCGAAAGAGCTGAACCGCTCCCACTGCTTGTACGTATACGGTTTCAGGTTCTATTTCACTCCCCTCACAGGGGTTCTTTTCGCCTTTCCCTCACGGTACTGGTTCACTATCGGTCAGTCAGGAGTATTTAGCCTTGGAGGATGGTCCCCCCATGTTCAGACAAGATGTCACGTGTCCCGTCCTACTCGTTTTCACGTAAAGTTAGTTTTCATGTACGGGGCTATCACCCTGTGCCGCTGTGCTTTCCAACACATTCCACTAACACCCTCTACGCTTAAGGGCTAATCCCCGTTCGCTCGCCGCTACTAGGGAATCTCGGTTGATTTCTTTTCCTCCGGGTACTTAGATGTTTCAGTTCCCCGGGTTTGCCTCACATACCTATGTATTCAGTATGTGATACTAGCTTATGCTAGTGGGTTTCCCCATTCGGACATCGTTAGCTCAAATGCTTGTTACTAGCTCGCCAACGCTTATCGCAAGTTACTACGTCCTTCATCGCCTCTGACTGCCAAGGCATCCACCGTATACGCTTAGTCACTTAACCATACAACCCACATAGGTTTTTCTCGCTTGCGATTTGCTATTTTGTCTGTATTGCAAGCTTCGTTCGTCAGTCATGTAGCACGCTACACTCCTTCCTCTCTCAACTTACGGCTTAGACAAAAACGCAACTTGCTGCGCTGATATTATCTATCGTTCAAACGGGTAAGTTTGAACGAGATGTATCGCAACTAATGGTGTTTACTTTCGCCAAAAGAATACTCTTGAACCATCGTTAAGATGATTCGGCACTTGATTTAAGTGTTTGAGAACTCAATTATTTATTTTTCGCGCTAATGCTACAAACCAAAGCAATCGTTATCTCTTTCGAAATATCATTCACAATAGTCCCTTTCACATTAACACTATCAGCTTTCCAAATTTTTAAAGAACAAGCATCATCGCTAGGATGTGCCACTCGCTCTAACAAGAACAAGTTATCTGTGTGAACACTCAACAAATATTAAGTTAGTCGTATAGGTAAGGAGGTGATCCAGCCCCAGGTTCCCCTAGGGCTACCTTGTTACGACTTCACCCCAGTCATGAACCACACCGTGGTAAACGCCCTCCCCGAAGGGTTAAGCTATCTACTTCTGGTGCAGCCCACTCCCATGGTGTGACGGGCGGTGTGTACAAGGCCCGGGAACGTATTCACCGTAGCATTCTGATCTACGATTACTAGCGATTCCGACTTCACGGAGTCGAGTTGCAGACTCCGATCCGGACTACGACCGGCTTTGTGGGATTAGCTTGACCTCGCGGCGTTGCGACCCTCTGTACCGACCATTGTAGCACGTGTGTAGCCCTACTCGTAAGGGCCATGATGACTTGACGTCGTCCCCACCTTCCTCCGGTTTATCACCGGCAGTCTCCCTAAAGTTCCCGACATAACTCGCTGGCAAATAAGGATAAGGGTTGCGCTCGTTGCGGGACTTAACCCAACATTTCACAACACGAGCTGACGACAGCCATGCAGCACCTGTCTCACAGTTCCCGAAGGCACCAAACCATCTCTGGTAAGTTCTGTGGATGTCAAGAGTAGGTAAGGTTCTTCGCGTTGCATCGAATTAAACCACATGCTCCACCGCTTGTGCGGGCCCCCGTCAATTCATTTGAGTTTTAACCTTGCGGCCGTACTCCCCAGGCGGTCTACTTAATGCGTTAGCTTGGGAGCCCAGTAACTAAGTTACCAAACTCCGAGTAGACATCGTTTACGGCGTGGACTACCAGGGTATCTAATCCTGTTTGCTCCCCACGCTTTCGTACATGAGCGTCAGTCTTTGTCCAGGGGGCCGCCTTCGCCACCGGTATTCCTTCAGATCTCTACGCATTTCACCGCTACACCTGAAATTCTACCCCCCTCTACAAGACTCTAGTCTGTCAGTTCCAAATGCAATTCCCAGGTTGAGCCCGGGGCTTTCACATCTGGCTTAACAGACCGCCTGCGTACGCTTTACGCCCAGTAATTCCGATTAACGCTTGCACCCCTCGTATTACCGCGGCTGCTGGCACGAAGTTAGCCGGTGCTTCTTCTGCGAGTAACGTCACAGCTGTCGTTTATTAAACGACAACCTTTCCTCCTCGCTGAAAGTGCTTTACAACCCGAAGGCCTTCTTCACACACGCGGCATGGCTGCATCAGGCTTTCGCCCATTGTGCAATATTCCCCACTGCTGCCTCCGTAGGAGTCTGGACCGTGTCTCAGTTCCAGTGTGGCTGATCATCCTCTCAGACCAGCTAGGGATCGTCGCCTAGGTGAGCCATTACCTCACCTACTAGCTAATCCCACCTAGACTCATCTAATCGCGAAAGGCGCTCTCGAAAGTGCGTCCCCTCCTTTCCCCCGTAGGGCGTATGCGGTATTAGCAGTCGTTTCCAACTGTTATCCCCCACGACTAGGCAGATATCTAGGCATTACTCACCCGTCCGCCGCTCGACAGCAAAAGTAGCAAGCTACTCTCCTGTTTCCGCTCGACTTGCATGTGTTAGGCCTGCCGCCAGCGTTCAATCTGAGCCATGATCAAACTCTTCAATTAAAGTTTTTTGTTCTACTCCGTTAGAAGTAAAACGGCTCAACGAATTATACTGTTTTTCACAAACCCGAAGATTCATGAAGTTCACATATTATTGCTCCGTAACCTCATTTTCCCGAAAGAAGTTGAAGTCCGTTGCTATGGTCACTCAGTGGTTCATTGAGTAAATTTTTGATTGCCTCAAAGAGACAATTTCGAATAACTCAACACCTGTGAGTGCCCACACAGATTTCTTGTTTTGAATTGTTAAAGAGCGTTAGCATCAATCTTTCAGATACTGCCGGTAGACGCTAGGCCATTGGCTTGAGGAGGCGTATTCTACACTCTCCAGTGTCGGCGTCAAGCGCTTATTTTAACAAGTTTTTCGAGTGGTGATTTCTTAAGCAGAAGTCAAACTCGAAGCCCGTAAAGCGGTTGTCACCTGAGATTAATTTCCGTGGAAGTTAATCTCTCTAACTCGAGCTGCTAGGCTAGTTGCCTGCTTCACCGTGTCAGTGAGGTCGCATTATAGGGAGTTCTCAGGGCGGCGCAAGGGCTGTTTTCAATAAAATTAGCTTTTACGCATCAAGCGCGTAGATATCAAACGATAAGTTCAAAAAAGGGGCTGAATAAGCCCGATTTACGGGGAAGTAATAGTCTGCATCCAACATAGTAAAGGTTGTTAGCAAGCAGACTGGGCGAGCTTATCGGCTAACAAAGGCCAAGTCCTATCACTTTATAGGCAAACTAATGCCTAAAAATACAGCTCGAATTATGTCGATCGACTAAACTTTAGCGATTAAGAATCATGGAACCCGAGATCCTATGCTTCGATATATATGACTTAGAGCGCTACATAATCACTTAAATTGTGTTCTAAATCCTCTTAACTTGGCTATTCCCATCAAAACATTTGTTTATCGCAACGATCACCTGACTATTCGATACCCTGTCGCTAAAGAACTAGATATTAAGTGATTAGAGCTAACAGGATCTAAAAATACTTGATAACGAGCCCAGTCAAAATTGAAGAAGCTCAATATATAGATGATGTATGACTTATAAAGTCGGCTATGCACTAGAGCTAGATTCTAGGTGTTCAGCCTAGAAGTGCCTCTTATTGGCGTCTTTATTATACCAATCGGTATAAAGATGTGATCTAATCTGAACAGTTAATTTTAATGATTAGGTTACATATGGAAATGCTTAATACCATTGACTTTCGCTCTCTGGCACGACGAGAGAAAAATGCACAAAAGCGGATCCGTCTTTTGGCATTAGCACATTTCAGTGAAGGGCATAACCGCATTGAGATCACGAGTATTCTTAAGGTGAGTCGTACCAGTGTAAACAAATGGGTAAGTGATTTCTTAACCGACAGTTTAGCAGGCCTTGAGCACAAAACATCACCTGGCCGACCTCCATCTTTAAACAAGACTCAATCTAAACAACTCGCAACGTTCATTGAGCAGCAAAGTTTATCTGAAGAAGGCGGCAGACTATCGGGTGCTGATATTAATGAATATATTTCTCAGCACTTTGGTATCAATTATGAACCATCAAGTGTCTATAGAGTATTAAAGCGGCTAGGTTTTTCTTGGATAACGAGTAGGTCAAAACATCCTAAACAATCCCAAAAAGCACAAGAAGCTTTTAAAAAACTTCCGCTTGGAAACGATCCTTAACATCCCCGGTCATATTGCCCTGGCTCAAGTTGATGTTTGGTTTCAAGATGAAGCTCGTATAGGGCAACAAAACACGACGACACGCTTATAGGCAAAAAAAAAAAATCGTCCAAGAGTCGTTCGACAACAACAGTTTGAGTACGCTTATGTTTTTGGGGCGGTATGTCCGTCGAATGGAAATACCGAAGCGTTGATCACTCCATGGGTAGATAAAAGGTTCATGCGGCAACACCTAAAGTTAATTTCTGAAGCAACTCTTCCAGATCGCCACGCTGTCGTGATCATGGATGGTGCCGGTTGGCATACAAAAGATCTAGATGATGAATTCGATAATCTAACCACGATTAAACTACCTCCCTATTCACCAGAGCTTAATCCTATCGAACAAGTTTGGGGATGGATGAGACAGCGCCATTTAGCCAATAGGTGTTTTGCCAATTATGAGGACATTGTCGAGCAATGCACGCAAGCTTGGAATAGCTTTATTAGTGACATTGATACTGTAAAGAATCTATGCAATCGTTCATGGATAAATCTGACCAGATAATTATACCGATTGGTATTAGGAGTGCGCCTGGAAACGGACAAATTGCAGACGTAAAAAAGCCCGCTACATCGTAGCGGGCTTAAATACTACTCTTTACGAGTAAAATAGGCGCCTGGAAATGACCTACTCTCACATGGGGAGACCCCACACTACCATCGGCGCGATTGCGTTTCACTTCTGAGTTCGGGATGGGATCAGGTGGGGCCACAATGCTATGGTTTCCAGACAAATTTGCTATTACTTTCAGCGTTTAAAAAGCTAAAGGTAAATAATTTCGAAAGCTGTTATCTCACATTCGCAAGATAATTCTAAATAATTGGGTTTTAGTACACGGAGGTACTGTATGTCATAAATGCAGAAGCATTTTATGACCAACTTAAATCAAGTTCGTATTCTTTTGTCGCTAAGTATCACCTAGCTACATAAAACCCATCTGGGTTGTATGGTTAAGCCTTACGAGTCATTAGTACAAGTTAGCTCAACGCCTCACAACGCTTACACACCTTGCCTATCAACGTCCTAGTCTCGAACGGCTCTTTAAAGAGATTTAATCTCTAGGGATGACTCATCTTAGGACTCGCTTCCCGCTTAGATGCTTTCAGCGGTTATCGATTCCGAACGTAGCTACCGGGCAATGCTATTGGCATAACAACCCGAACACCAGCGGTTCGTCCACTCCGGTCCTCTCGTACTAGGAGCAGCTTCCTTCAATCATCCAACGCCCACGGCAGATAGGGACCGAACTGTCTCACGACGTTCTGAACCCAGCTCGCGTACCACTTTAAATGGCGAACAGCCATACCCTTGGGACCGACTTCAGCCCCAGGATGTGATGAGCCGACATCGAGGTGCCAAACACCGCCGTCGATATGAACTCTTGGGCGGTATCAGCCTGTTATCCCCGGCGTACCTTTTATCCGTTGAGCGATGGCCCTTCCATTCAGAACCACCGGATCACTATGACCTACTTTCGTACCTGCTCGACGTGTATGTCTCGCAGTTAAGCTGGCTTATGCCATTGCACTAACCGTACGATGTCCGACCGTACTTAGCCAACCTTCGTGCTCCTCCGTTACTCTTTGGGAGGAGACCGCCCCAGTCAAACTACCCACCAGACACTGTCCTCAACCCCGATTCAGGGGCCTAAGTTAGAACATCAAAACTACAAGGGTGGTATTTCAAGATTGCCTCCACAAAGACTAGCGTCTCTGCTTCAAAGGCTCCCACCTATCCTACACATGTAGGTTCAATGTTCAGTGCCAAGCTATAGTAAAGGTGCACGGGGTCTTTCCGTCTAGCCGCGGGTATACGGCATCTTCACCGCAATTTCAACTTCACTGAGTCTCGGCTGGAGACAGCGTGGCCATCATTACGCCATTCGTGCAGGTCGGAACTTACCCGACAAGGAATTTCGCTACCTTAGGACCGTTATAGTTACGGCCGCCGTTTACCGGGGCTTCGATCATGAGCTTCTCCGAAGATAACCCAATCAATTAACCTTCCGGCACCGGGCAGGCGTCATACCGTATACTTCCTCTTGCGAGTTTGCACAGTACTGTGTTTTTGATAAACAGTTGCAGCCACCTGGTATCTGCGACTCCCGTCAGCTTAGAGAGCAAGTCTCATCACCAACAGGAGCGTACCTTCTCCCGAAGTTACGGTACCATTTTGCCTAGTTCCTTCAGCCGAGTTCTCTCAAGCGCCTTGGTATTCTCTACCCAACCACCTGTGTCGGTTTGGGGTACGATCCCTACTAACCTGAAGCTTAGAAGATTTTCCTGGAAGCATGGCATCAACTACTTCATCACCTTAGTGACTCGTCATCAGCTCTCAGCATTGCAACTTAATGCGTATTCCCGGATTTGCCTAAGAATACTGCCTACCACCTTAAACGCGGACTACCAACGCCGCGCTAGCCTAGCCTTCTCCGTCTCTCCATCGCAGTTAGTAGAGGTATGGGAATATTAACCCATTTCCCATCGACTACGCCTTTCGGCCTCGCCTTAGGGTCGACTCACCCTGCCCTGATTAACATTGGACAGGAACCCTTGGTCTTTCGGCGAGGGAGTTTTTCACTCCCTTTATCGTTACTCATGTCAGCATTCGCACTTCTGATACCTCCAGCGTGGGTTACCCCTTCACCTTCAACGGCTTACAGAACGCTCCTCTACCGCGTACACAATAAAGTGCACACCCGTAGCTTCGGTGTATTGCTTAGCCCCGTTAAATCTTCCGCGCAGGCCGACTCGACTAGTGAGCTATTACGCTTTCTTTAAATGATGGCTGCTTCTAAGCCAACATCCTAGCTGTCTAAGCCTTCCCACATCGTTTCCCACTTAGCAATAACTTTGGGACCTTAGCTGACGGTCTGGGTTGTTTCCCTTTTCACGACGGACGTTAGCACCCGCCGTGTGTCTCCCGAGTAGTACTCATTGGTATTCGGAGTTTGCAAAGGGTTGGTAAGTCGGGATGACCCCCTAGCCTTAACAGTGCTCTACCCCCAATGGTATTCGCTCGAGGCGCTACCTAAATAGCTTTCGAGGAGAACCAGATATCTCCCGGTTTGATTGGCCTTTCACCCCCATCCACAAGTCATCCGCTCATTTTTCAACATAAGTCGGTTCGGTCCTCCAATTGATGTTACTCAATCTTCAACCTGCCCATGGATAGATCACCGGGTTTCGGGTCTACACCTTGCAACTAAACGCGCAGTTAACACTCGGTTTCCCTACGGCTCCGCTATTCGCTTAACCTCGCTACAAAATGTAAGTCGCTGACCCATTATACAAAAGGTACGCAGTCACGGCCTCTCGCTCTCGAAAGAGCTGAACCGCTCCCACTGCTTGTACGTATACGGTTTCAGGTTCTATTTCACTCCCCTCACAGGGGTTCTTTTCGCCTTTCCCTCACGGTACTGGTTCACTATCGGTCAGTCAGGAGTATTTAGCCTTGGAGGATGGTCCCCCCATGTTCAGACAAGATGTCACGTGTCCCGTCCTACTCGTTTTCACGTAAAGTTAGTTTTCATGTACGGGGCTATCACCCTGTGCCGCTGTGCTTTCCAACACATTCCACTAACACCCTCTACGCTTAAGGGCTAATCCCCGTTCGCTCGCCGCTACTAGGGGAATCTCGGTTGATTTCTTTTCCTCCGGGTACTTAGATGTTTCAGTTCCCCGGGTTTGCCTCACATACCTATGTATTCAGTATGTGATACTAGCTTATGCTAGTGGGTTTCCCCATTCGGACATCGTTAGCTCAAATGCTTGTTACTAGCTCGCCAACGCTTATCGCAAGTTACTACGTCCTTCATCGCCTCTGACTGCCAAGGCATCCACCGTATACGCTTAGTCACTTAACCATACAACCCACATAGGTCTTTATTCGCTTGTCACTGCACCGCTATGCTACGTTCATAAGTCGCACTCGTCAGTTATGTAGTAAACTACACGCCTTCCTCGTTTGCCTTATCGCCTTGCCTAGCATCACATTGACTGCGCTAATGTTATCTATTGTTCAAACGGGTAAGTCTGAACGAGATGTATCGCAACTAATGGTGTTTACTTTCGCCAAAAGAATACTCTTGAACTCATTACCCTAAGGTAAATCGTTCGGCACTTGATTTAAGTGTTTGAGAACTCAATTATTTATTTTTCGCGCTAATGCTATTAACAATAAATAACTTACAAATAAGATATTTACTGTCCCTTTCACATTAACACTATCAGCTTTCCAAATTTTTAAAGAACAAACATCACCGTAAAGGCGTGTTTCTCGCTCTAACAAGAACAAGTTATCTGTGTGAACACTCAACAAACATTAAGTTAGTCGTATAGGTAAGGAGGTGATCCAGCCCCAGGTTCCCCTAGGGCTACCTTGTTACGACTTCACCCCAGTCATGAACCACACCGTGGTAAACGCCCTCCCCGAAGGGTTAAGCTATCTACTTCTGGTGCAGCCCACTCCCATGGTGTGACGGGCGGTGTGTACAAGGCCCGGGAACGTATTCACCGTAGCATTCTGATCTACGATTACTAGCGATTCCGACTTCACGGAGTCGAGTTGCAGACTCCGATCCGGACTACGACCGGCTTTGTGGGATTAGCTTGACCTCGCGGCGTTGCGACCCTCTGTACCGACCATTGTAGCACGTGTGTAGCCCTACTCGTAAGGGCCATGATGACTTGACGTCGTCCCCACCTTCCTCCGGTTTATCACCGGCAGTCTCCCTAAAGTTCCCGACATAACTCGCTGGCAAATAAGGATAAGGGTTGCGCTCGTTGCGGGACTTAACCCAACATTTCACAACACGAGCTGACGACAGCCATGCAGCACCTGTCTCACAGTTCCCGAAGGCACCAAGCTATCTCTAGCGAGTTCTGTGGATGTCAAGAGTAGGTAAGGTTCTTCGCGTTGCATCGAATTAAACCACATGCTCCACCGCTTGTGCGGGCCCCCGTCAATTCATTTGAGTTTTAACCTTGCGGCCGTACTCCCCAGGCGGTCTACTTAATGCGTTAGCTTGGGAGCCCAGTAACTAAGTTACCAAACTCCGAGTAGACATCGTTTACGGCGTGGACTACCAGGGTATCTAATCCTGTTTGCTCCCCACGCTTTCGTACATGAGCGTCAGTCTTTGTCCAGGGGGCCGCCTTCGCCACCGGTATTCCTTCAGATCTCTACGCATTTCACCGCTACACCTGAAATTCTACCCCCCTCTACAAGACTCTAGTCTGTCAGTTCCAAATGCAATTCCCAGGTTGAGCCCGGGGCTTTCACATCTGGCTTAACAGACCGCCTGCGTACGCTTTACGCCCAGTAATTCCGATTAACGCTTGCACCCTCGTATTACCGCGGCTGCTGGCACGAAGTTAGCCGGTGCTTCTTCTGCGAGTAACGTCACAGCTGTCGTTTATTAAACGACAACCTTTCCTCCTCGCTGAAAGTGCTTTACAACCCGAAGGCCTTCTTCACACACGCGGCATGGCTGCATCAGGCTTTCGCCCATTGTGCAATATTCCCCACTGCTGCCTCCGTAGGAGTCTGGACCGTGTCTCAGTTCCAGTGTGGCTGATCATCCTCTCAGACCAGCTAGGGATCGTCGCCTAGGTGAGCCATTACCTCACCTACTAGCTAATCCCACCTAGACTCATCTAATCGCGAAAGGCGCTCTCGAAAGTGCGTCCCCTCCTTTCCCCCGTAGGGCGTATGCGGTATTAGCAGTCGTTTCCAACTGTTATCCCCCACGACTAGGCAGATATCTAGGCATTACTCACCCGTCCGCCGCTCGACAGCAAAAGTAGCAAGCTACTCTCCTGTTTCCGCTCGACTTGCATGTGTTAGGCCTGCCGCCAGCGTTCAATCTGAGCCATGATCAAACTCTTCAATTAAAGTTTTTTGTTCTACTCCGTTAGAAGTAAAACGGCTCAACGAATTATACTGTTTTTCACAAACCCGAAGATTCATGAAGTTCACATATTATTGCTCCGTAACCTCATTTTCCCGAAAGAAGTTGAAGTCCGTTGCTATGGTCACTCAGTGGTTCATTGAGTAAATTTTTGATTGCCTCAAAAGAGACAATTTCGAATAACTCAACACCTGTGAGTGCCCACACAGATTTCTTGTTTTGAATTGTTAAAGAGCTTCACACTAGTGTGTGACCGTTGACGCTAGGTCGCGGGTTTCTTACTAACTTCCCAAGACGTATCGTCTTGGCTAGGGAGGCGTATTCTACACTCTCCAGTGTCGGCGTCAAGCGCTTATTTTAACAAGTTTTCGAGTGGTGATTTCTTAAGCAGAAGTCAAACTCGAAGCCCGTAAAGCGGTTGTCACCTGAATCAAATCCCCGAAGAGTTTTAACTCTCACTCTTCGTTAAAAGAGTGAACTGATCACGCTGCAAGTCCCGTGCTATCTAGTTTTTCGACTATTGCTAATCTCAAGTCACTAGCTTAGTCGGCCTGCTGTGCCGTGTCAGTGGATGCGTATTATAGGGATATCGGAGAAGAGCACAAGAGCTTTTATTGATAAAATAACGTTTATTGAATCAAACGTACAGTTATCAATCAAGACGTACATTTATAGTGCTAAAACCGAGTTTTAGGTACAAAAAAGGGGCTTGCGCCCCTTTCATTTATCAATACTATTTATAAATTTCTATCGTTTATCAATAAAACCTTGGATAAGCTCAGCAGCCTGCTTGTCATCCCAATCAACAAAGGTTCGTACAAACGCAATAAGCTCACCATCTCTATTCAAGATAAAAGTAGCCGGAATAGTATCGAGGGGAAATACTTCACTCAGATTTTGAGTTTCATCATAATATGAATTAAAGGTTCCCATTCCTAATTCCTTAAGAAAAGGTTCTACTTTTGTCTTCCCTTCCAGATCAATTGATATAGGCAAAACTGCAAATTCCTGCTTATCAAATTTCTCTGATAAACGTGAAATCGCAGGAAGCTCACGCACACATGGAGGACACCAGGTCGCCCACATGTTCACCATAAGAATTTTGCCCTTGTATTGACTAAAGTCTACAGCTTCGCCTTGAGTATTCTTAAATGGAACTACTGCGATAGGAAAAGGTTGAGGCAATATGCTTATCAAACCAACATTAGTTTGACCTTCACCCTCAGCTTGTTTCTGCATACCTGGGTATGCAGAAACAGAACTAATAGACAAACATGTCAGCACTAGCAATGAAACCTTCAGTAAACTAGCCATTAGTTTCATTTACTGTCTCGCTTAAGTAGTTTGTCTAGCTCTTTTTGCTCTTCTACGCTTATCTCTTGATCATCGAGTTCTGTGATACGTTGTTTACGTATAAAGATGAACCCAACTAATAGACCAAATATTAGCAAAGCAACTGGTCCTAGCCATAATGCGAATGTCTTAGCTTCCATTCTTGGCTTATAAAGAACAAATTCACCATAACGGCTAGTCATAAACTCAATGACTTCATCATCATCTTTACCAGCATCAACCATCTGATATACCTCAAGACGAAGATCTTGAGCTACTGGTGAATTTGAGTCAATCAGGTTCTGATTTTGGCATTGAGGACAACGTAACGAATGCGCTAATTCTAGTGCTCGCTTCTGATTATCCACTGACTTAAATTCATAAGTATCTACTGGGGTCGCAAACACCCCAGAGATCATGACAAGTGATAATAGAACGACACTTGAAAGTTGAGCCATATATTTAATCATGAAGCACCATCCAATTTAGCGGCTGCCTGAAGCTCTTTAATCATAGGTAACAAGGTTTCATTCCAGATATTTTGATCGATAGGTCCCGCATAGCGGTAACGAATAATTCCGTTATGATCGATTAAATAACTTTCCGGTGCACCATATACACCAAGATCTAAACCTAAACGACCATCATGATCGAAGATATTCTTAGTGTAAGGATCGCCTTCACGATTTAACTCACGTATTGCCATCGCACGTTCATCACGATAGTTAATACCATAAATAGGCAATATGCCTTGGCGTGCAAAACGCATAAGGTAGGGATGCTCATATTTACATGACGGGCACCAAGTTGCCCATACATTCAATAGAGATACCTTACCCTTTAAAGTTTCATTGGTAATGATTTCACTTCGGTCCTCTAGACGCTCAAGTTGGAAAGCCGGAACAGGCTTTCCTTCTAGTGCAGAATCTAGCTTTTGAGGATTAAGGAAGAGTCCCTTGTAAAGAAACACTCCCATCACCAAAAATAGTACCAATGGAATAAATAGTACTAGCCTCTTCTTCATACTTGCCCCAATTCAAGTTAAGCCGTAGCCAATTTTGCTTTCTCAGCATCAGACTTTGATGCATCTGTTACTTTCTTAGTACGGTAGCGTTTATCCGATGCAGCAAAGAATCCACCCACCATCATAAAGATACTGCCGAACCATAACCAACGGACGAATGGTTTGTAGTTCAAGCGCACTGCAAATTCTGTTCGACTAATCGGATCACCCATGGTGACATAAAGATCTCTGAATAAGCCCCAATCGATACCTGCCTCTGTCATGTCCATAGTACGGACATTGTATTGGCGTCTATCAGGTTTTAATAAAGTGACGAATTCACCCTCTTTTGTTACTTCGATCTGTCCCTGTTGAGCCGTATAGTTTGGTCCAACAACATTCTTAGTTTCAATATAGTTAAAGGTATATCCAGCAAGTTCTTGTTGAATACCAGGGCCCATACGAACACTCTTTTCAATTGAGTAGTTCGAAACCATGGTGCCACCAACAACTGAAACGGCGATACCTAAATGGGCGATGATCATACCTAACTGACTACGATTAATGCGAACTAGGCTTAGTGAGCCATCTTTCGCCTTCATCATGTCATAACCAGCGCGCAACGTAGCTAACGTAACCCACACAGCAGCTGTAATACCTAGCATTACCCAGATGTTGAACTTACCATCAGCCATGAAAGGCGCAGCAGTACCTACAATCAATGCTATAAAAGCAGGAACAACAAGCTTAGCTTTTAAAGCACCAGGCTTAGATTTCTTCCAGCGAATATTCGGACCAAGCCCCATAAAGGCAAATAGGACCAGAATAATTGGTACAAACACAGCGTTGAAATATGGAGGTCCAACAGAGATCTTACCCATGCCTAATGCATCGATAAGTAGCGGATACAGCGTCCCTAACAGAACGGTACCACATGCTACTGTCAATAAGATATTACATACTAACAGCATGGTCTCACGAGACTTAAGCTCAAAACGTGCTGGACTTTTCATCTCACTAGCGCGGAATGCAAACAAGGTGAGTGAACCACCGACTGCAAGTCCCAATAGCAAGAGAATAAACATACCTCGGCTTGGATCTGCTGCAAATGAGTGAACTGAAGTCAGTACACCAGAGCGAACAATAAAGGTACCTAGCAAACTTAATGAGAATGCAAAGATTGATAACAATACGGTCCAGTTACGAAAAGCTGCACGCTTCTCGGTCACGATCACTGAGTGTAAAAGTGCTGTTCCTATCAACCAAGGCATAAATGATGCATTTTCTACCGGATCCCAGAACCACCAACCGCCCCAACCAAGCTCATAATAAGCCCACCAAGAACCGAGTGAGATACCACCGGTGAGAAATACCCAAGCTGCAAGTGTCCAAGGACGACTCCATCGAGCCCAAGCTGAATCTAGACGTCCGCCCATCAAAGCCGAAATAGCAAATGCAAAACTAACGGCGAAACCAACGTAACCTAAGTAAAGCATCGGAGGATGGAAAATAAGTCCAACATCCTGAAGCATAGGGTTAAGATCACGTCCCTCCATTGGCGTTGGAAACAAACGTTCAAACGGGCTGGAAGTTAAAATCATAAACAGTGAGAAGCCAATAATAATAAGGGCTAACACGGACAACACTCTTGCAATAAAGACCTCTTCAATGCCTTTACTGAAATAAGCCACTGCTGCAGTCCATCCCGAAAGAGCAAAAACCCAGAACAATAATGAGCCTTCGTGTCCGCCCCATACTGCTGCAATCTTAAAGAAGATAGGTAACTGAGAGTTTGAGTGATGAGCTACATAAGCAATTGAGAAGTCATCTATGGCGAAACTGTAACCTAACACAATAACAGATAAGAAAATAAAGAAGAACATGCCATAACTTAATGGCCAAGCGTAACGTACTAAATATTGGTCTTTACGTACAACACCAATTAAAGGAACGCTAGCCAATAGAAAGGCAAATGCCACTCCTATTATAAGCGAAAGGTGTCCTAATTCAGGGATCATGGGTTTTCCTCAGTCCTATTAATGAATTGAATGAACAAACGTAATTCAATGCATATGAGTTTGTAACTTACACCATTCAAGGTACAAATTTTGTGTCATTTTAGTATTTGCTGTTGTATCTGTCTGCTTCTTTCGAGCAAATATGGGTGACTAGTCTCATTTCGTCGTTAACAAAAGTCACCGTTATCGTTATAAAAAGCAGACGATTTTAAGTTCTGACCCTTACTTGAAACTTAAGGTTCAATCAATTTTTATAAATAAAAACGAACTGTGAACCAGTGCTCAACTATCACCTTTTACTAAAGATAAGTCCCTATATTACTGTTCAATGAATAATCTTTCCGTATAATCCTATTCATATTCCCGCGGTATACCCGCTTTATTCTAACTAATTGTAAAAGAGAAATAATGACCACTCTCTGGATTTTTATTGCGCTTTTCTTATTAGTCAGCCTAGTGCTGATTTGGTTTCCTCATTTTCAACAGCAAAAGATGCTACAAGCGGAAGAAGCTGGGGTGCGTAAACAAACAAACCTAGAACTGTTTCACAATCGTCTTGAGACGTTAGAGAAAGAACTCGAAGATGAGCAGGTTGATCAAGCTGAATTTGATGCACTAAAAAAAGAACTAGAGATCAGCTTACTTCAAGACATGAAGCAAGGTAGTGATGAGTCTTTAGTGACAGATTTGAAGCCTAAAGGTTTGCTATGGCCGATTGTCATGTCTGTTGCTGTACTGGGTATTTCCGGATATTTTTACTCAACTTTAGGTGCCTACGCTAACCTAGATCAAGCTGAACAGGTGAGTGCTCGTGCTGGAATGACTTCTGAGCAGATCATGCAACAACGCCTACAGATGATGGAAAACCAGGCTGAAGCAGAACCTGAGAATAGTCAACTCCTGTTCAGTCTAGGTCATAGCTATATCTCTGCTAACCGTTATAACGATGCTATCAATACATTTGATAAGGCCATGGTTTTAGTTGGTGTTCAAGCTGAGTTACTCGGACCAAAAGCAACAGCTATGTACTACAAGGCAAATCAACAGATGACACCAGCGGTTCAAGCCGTTGTTGATAAATCTCTCTCGCTAGATCCAGAGGATCCATCAACGCTGCTATTGGTTGGCATGAATGCTTTCTTTACTGCGGAATATCAAACAGCCATAAACTCTTGGCAGATTATTCTCGATAGTGAACGTAAGGATGTCGATCGTAGCGCCATCATCAACGCTATTGATAGCGCAAAGATGAGGCTCCAGACGGAAACAGGTAAAATGCCTAATGATGCAGCACATGCTCAAGTTAAAGGTGTCACTAAGACCGTTAATGTAGAAGTATCCGTATCTCCAGAACTACTTGAAGAAGTTGGTAGCTCAGATATGTTGTTCATCTTCGCTCGTAATACTGAAGGCCCTAAAGTACCATTAGCGGCAATTAAAATTTCTGCGAAATCACTACCTACGACTATTACACTCGATGACAGCACATCCATGGGTGGTGACGTAAAACTCAGTGGCGCTAAAGAAGTTGAGATTATTGCAGTGCTTTCTAAACACGGTACAGTAAAGCCTCAAACAGGCGATCTACAGGGTTATCTTGCTGCGGTTAAAGTCGGTGCTACTGCTCAGCTCATTATCGATAAGCAAGTTGAATAATAGACTCGCTTGTTACTAACCAATTAAAGCCAGCCAAAGCTGGCTTTTTTATCACTCACATTCAAACTCCAGACATAAAAAAACCGGCTATATGCCGGCTCTTCTGCTCTCAAAGAGAGCGACAACAAAATTACTTAGACATGTAGTCAATAGCGTTTTTGTAATCTTCATCTGTACAATCGGTACACATGCCACCTGGTGGCATAGCGCCTTTACCCGTTTTTACAGTAGATACTAATGTATCTAGCCCTAGAGCTAAGCGAGGGGCCCAAGCAGCAGCGTCATGTGCTTTTGGAGCGCCTGCGACACCCATGCTGTGGCATACTTGACATGCCTTATCATAGACAGCCTTACCATCTTGTGCTGATACACTTGCAGACAAAGTCAGTACAGCTACGGCAGTCATTGCTAACAGTTTTTTCATGTTCGATGTTCCTAATGCAAATTCGTACAAAGCTCAACGCTGCCTTTTTCCTCAAAATAATGAGTAAGGCAGACTATTATTTTAGCTTTTTAAGGATACAACAAACTCGCATCAATCGCACCTTTTATGATTTTAATCAAAGCATGAACACAAAAGGTACAACAGAAATAAATTATTCATTACTATATTAGTAAAATTTGAAAAAGTTCCATCTGTTTTGTTAAAAGGTTTCATTTTTTGGAAGCATATCAAATTGCTGACACTAAAAGTCAACCATTACTAAACCCATAAAAGGGTTTGTGATAATATCGCTCATGTTAAATATCGGCTTAATACAGAGGATTCTGTGGTAGAAAAGAACAGTTCAAAAGCCCTGCTCTCAGCCAATCAATTAACTTGTATTCGTGAAGAACGAATTCTTTTTGATGAGCTCAGTTTTGAGATAACCGCAGGGGAAATCGTACAAATTGAAGGCCCGAATGGATCAGGTAAGACTAGCCTACTGCGTATCTTAGCTGGTTTATCACGCCCTTATGCCGGCGATGTTCATTATCAAGGTGAGAATATCATACGAGCCAGAGATGAGTTTAATGATGACCTACTCTACCTAGGACACTTAGCTGGTGTTAAAAATGAGTTAACCGCAGAAGAAAACCTCAACTTCAATTTAAGGATTAGTGGTTACGATGAGTTCGATACTAGAGATATTTTAGCCAAAGTTAATTTAGCAGGCTTTGAAGAGGCGCTTGCAGGTCATCTTTCAGCCGGACAACATAGACGTACAGCATTAGCTAGGCTTTGGCACACTAACTGTAAAATATGGCTTCTTGACGAACCTTTCACTGCTATCGATAAGAAAGGTGTCGAAGAGTTAGAACATCTATTTATCGCCCACGCAAAACGTGGTGGCTGTGTTGTACTAACCACACATCAAGATATGGGAATTATCGGTGACGATATACTCCGTAAAATAAGTCTTGAATATCGCTTTGTATAAGGCTGCACTATGAAAAAAGGTATCAGTTTCAGACAAGCATTTTTCACACTGTTAAAGCGTGATTTACAAATAGCGATCCGCCATAAAGGGGATATTTTTAACCCGCTACTGTTTTTTATCTTAGTGGTAACTTTGTTCCCACTGGGTATCGGCCCTGAGCCGCAAGTACTATCAAGAGTCGCCCCTGGCGTGATCTGGGTTGCCGCTTTACTCGCTTCTATGCTGTCATTGGAGCGATTATTTAAAGCTGATTATACCGATGGCAGTTTAGAGCAGATGTTATTAAGCCCTCAACCACTGCCCTTAATGGTATTGGCTAAAGTTTTAGCACATTGGATTCTAACGGGTGTGCCACTCATTTTAGTGGCACCTTTACTAGCGGTATTGCTGCATTTAGATAACAACAGCTACGGAGCACTGATTGCAACGTTAGCATTAGGCACACCTGTGTTAAGCCTATTAGGCGCCATAGGCGTAGCATTGACAGTAGGGTTACATAAAGGCGGAGTATTATTAAGCCTATTGATTTTACCTTTATATATTCCAGTGCTTATTTTTGCTACAACAGCAATCGATGCAGCTGGTTTAAATTTACCTTATAGCGGTCATCTCGCAATTATTGGTGCGATGTTGGTCGGTTCATTAGTCTTGGCACCTTTTGCAATAGGTGCGTCATTAAGAGTGAGTACTAACTAAAATGTGGAAATGGCTACATAGTTACGCGGATCCAGAACGCGCTTATAATCTATCAGGAAAACTGCTCCCATGGTTTGCCATGCTCGCCACAGCCTTAGTAGGTATAGGTTCTGTATGGGGGTTGGCTTTTGCACCTACCGATTACCAACAAGGTGATAGCTATCGAATCATCTTTATCCATGTTCCAGCCGCATCAATGTCTATGGCTGCGTATATGGCTATGGCAACCTCTGCATTCATCGGTCTCGTCTGGCAAATAAAATCTGCTGACTGGGCTGCGGCAGCAATAGCCCCTATTGGCGCTGTGATCACCTTTATAGCATTAATCACAGGGGCTACCTGGGGTAAGCCTATGTGGGGAACATGGTGGGTATGGGATGCTCGCCTTACTGCTGAATTGGTACTTTTATTTCTCTATCTTGGTGTTATTGCACTCTACGCTTCTTTTGAGGACAAGGTACTAGCCGCACGCGCAGCAGGCATACTGGCGATAGTGGGTGTTATCAACATTCCAATCATCAAGTATTCAGTCGAATGGTGGAGCTCTTTGCACCAACCTTCAACAATCAGGATTACTGAAAAATCAACCATGCCTACTGAGATGTTATATCCTTTACTGATCAACATTGCAGGTTTCGGACTCATGATAGGCGCAATTACACTTATACGTTTCCGCAGTGAAATATTGGCACGTAATGGTATGCGACCATGGGTTCGGGAACTAGCTAAAGCAGAAGGTGTCAAATAATGCAGTTCGATTCGTTAGCAGATTTTTTCAATATGGGTGGCTACGCATTTTATGTATGGTTGGCATATGGTGTAACATTTTTTTCATTAGGTATCTTAATCGTATCGAGCTTACGTCAAAAGCGAAAAGTTTTGACTGTTATAGCTAAAAAGATGCAGCGTGAAGACCGTTTAAAAGCAAACCGGAGTAATTAATAGTGAACCCTAGACGTAAAAAGAGACTAGCTCTTGCAACAGCTTTGATTGGCGGTGTTGCCGCTATCGCATCACTTTTATTGTATGCACTAAATTCAAACCTCAACCTTTTTTATACTCCAACAGAGATTGTACAGGGTAAAAAAGATACTGGCGTTAAGCCTGAAGTCGGCCAACGTATCCGCGTTGGTGGAATGGTCACAGTGGGCTCAATGATCAGAGATCCAGAGAGCTTACATGTAGAATTTGCCGTTCATGACTCACTTGGTGGTGAGGTCATAGTAACTTATGATGACTTATTACCAGACCTATTCCGTGAAGGACAAGGCATTGTTGCGCAGGGTGTACTAGTAGAAGGTGGAAAATTACAAGCTACTGAAGTACTCGCTAAACATGATGAAAACTACATGCCTCCTGAAGTTGCTGAAGCTATGGGACAAACCCATGAGAAGTTAGATTACAAAACAGAGCAGAAAAGCGGATACTAGATTCTATCCCCACTAAAGGCCTCATATATGAGGCCTTTTTTACACTTAAAATTCGTAACGTTTCTATTCTACCTGACCTCAAGCCCACCCCTCCACAACTCCTAACCCAACATTATCGCCATTGTACTAAAGCAGCTAACAGCTCAGCTTTTATCATTAATGAGTGATAATCAAGAGTGAAAACGGTCAGAATGTTAAGCACTAAAGATGATAACCACGATTTTCTTTTAAGAATATACAACGACTGCCGCAGACACGCTTTACTTGTCACGCTAACGTGCTTAGAAGAACGATAACGAGCTTCAATGGCCGTTAAAGTTAACTACGATTGAAAATCGCTAGGTAGATGCTGTAAGGAAGTGTGAGTCATATTCTTCGACAATAGGCGCTGATGGGACACAGGATCACAGAAATGTACTAGAGCGATGGAAAGGATATGTAAGAAAGGGTCACCAAGTCGATAAAGGCTTATTGCAGTTCGAGCAGCCAATACAAAATATTGACCACTACCAATAATAGGCAACTTAGATCACCCCCACAAGCCAATTGCAGGATAACAGGCTGGCAGTAAAGTCCGCACACAATAATCCATACCTATTTCAACCCTTCAATAATATTCATTCCACTGAATAAGTGATCAATTCAGAACCACTTAGATTTTTCAATTCAAGGCGCATAGATGAAGGAATAGTTATCCCCTTTTTAGTCAATGAAAAGTAGAAGTGGAGTACCTGATAGGCGGCTGATGTTCAAAGCAAATGGAAAAGTCTTTTATGCTACGTTAGAAACTTTCGATATACGACTGCATGGACTATTTGGTTCCACACAAAATGAGACATTTCCTCCCTCACAGGAGATCAAATGCAGAAGATAGTGTAAAGCACGACTGAATAGATTCAGGAGGTAGAGTAACGCAGGAGCAGTTACCGAGAATGCCAAAGCCGAAAATAACTATTAGCTTCAAGCATCCGCAAGTCACATGGATGTTGGTAAAATAATAATATCGAAATTAGTCAGAATGACAAATTCGAGACATAAAAAAGCCGGGCTATTGCCCGGCTTTTTACAACGAAAACCTTAATTACTCAGCAGAGTCATCAGCTTCAACAGCTTCAGCATCTTCTGGGCGACCAACTAGTTCAATATACGCCATAGGCGCTTTATCACCAGTACGTAGACCGCACTTAAGGATACGGGTATATCCACCAGGACGTTCCTGGTAGCGTGGACCCAATTCATTGAATAACTTACCGACGACTTCAGCGTCGCGAGTACGTGCAAATACCAAACGGCGATTTGCAACGCTATCACTCTTAGCAAGTGTTATTAGAGGTTCAACTACGCGACGCAATTCTTTCGCTTTAGCAACAGTAGTCTTGATCACTTCGTGACGGACTATTGAGCATGCCATGTTACGAAACATAGCTTGACGATGACTGCTGTTACGGTTCAGTTGACGACCACTCTTACGATGGCGCATGACTAATCCTTATTACCTAATTCTGTACAGATCTGGACTTAAAGGTCGTCTGCTAAACTAGCTGGAGGCCAGTTTTCAAGACGCATACCTAACGACAGTCCGCGAGACGCTAAAACATCCTTAATTTCAGTAAGAGATTTCTTACCTAAGTTAGGAGTCTTAAGCAGCTCAACTTCAGTACGTTGTACCAGATCACCGATATAATGAATCGCTTCAGCCTTCAAACAGTTAGCTGAACGTACAGTTAGCTCTAAATCGTCGACAGGACGTAGCAAAATCGGATCGAACTCCGGCTTCTCTTCTTTCAACTCTGGCTCAGTAACATCACGAAGCTCTACAAACGCATCTAACTGTTCAGCTAAAATAGTTGCAGAACGACGAATTGCTTCCTCAGGATCAATAGTACCGTTTGTGGTCATATCAATAACGAGTTTATCTAAGTCAGTACGCTGTTCGACACGTGCAGCTTCTACATTGTAGGCTATACGAGCGACAGGTGAGAAAGATGCATCGACCAACAAGCGACCGATAGGGCGATCATCGTCTTCAGTTTGTGCACGGGCTGATGCCGGTACATAACCACGACCACGCTCTACACGAATACGCATGCTGATATCATTATTACCTGTCAAATGACAAATAACATGATCAGGATTCATAATGGTAACATCACCATCATGCGTGATATCTGCTGCAGTAACAGGGCCTGCGCCTGACTTACTTAATGTAAGCATAGCTTCGTCTTTTCCTTCGATCACAACAGCTAAACCTTTAAGGTTTAGTAAGATCTCAAGAACATCCTCTTGTACGCCTTCCTTGCTACTGTATTCATGCAGTACACCATCGATCTCTACTTCGGTTACCGCGCAGCCTGGCATTGACGACAATAGGATACGACGCAACGCGTTGCCTAAAGTGTGACCGAAACCACGTTCAAGCGGCTCGAGTGTAACTCTAGCACGTGTTGGATTAACCTGCTCGATATCAACGAGACGCGGTCTAAGAAATTCTGTAACAGAACCCTGCATTGTGTCCTCTCTTTTGTATTAACTTTACTTAGAGTAAAGTTCGACGATGAGCTGTTCGTTAATTTCCGCAGATAAATCACTACGCTCTGGTAGACGCTTGAAAGCACCTTCCATCTTAGTGTTATCAACTTCAACCCATGTTGGCTTTTCGCGTTGAGAAGAAACTTCTAAAGCTGCAACGATACGCGCTTGCTTCTTAGACTTCTCACGAATGCTAATTACATCATTCGCAGACACTTTGAATGATGGAATGTTAACAACGTTGCCATTTACCATAATCGACTTGTGACTAACAAGCTGACGTGATTCAGCGCGAGTAGCACCGAAACCCATACGGTATACAACGTTATCAAGACGGGTTTCTAAAAGAGTAAGTAGGTTTTCACCAGTGTTACCTTTAGCACGTGCAGCGTCTTTGTAGTAGTTACGGAATTGCTTTTCAAGCACACCATAAGTACGACGAACTTTTTGCTTCTCGCGTAGCTGAACACCATACTCAGACAAACGGGTCTTACGAGCGCCGTGTTGTCCAGGTGCAGTATCAAGCTTACACTTCGAATCGATTGCTCTCACGCCGCTTTTTAGGAAAAGGTCTGTACCTTCTCTGCGGCTGAGCTTGAGCTTTGGACCCAAGTATCTTGCCATGTTCTTTCTCCAACTATCCTATTAAAAACGACGAGTTATACGCGACGTTTCTTAGGAGGACGACAACCATTATGAGGGATAGGCGTCACATCGGTAATATTGGTTATTTTATAACCAACCGAATTCAGTGCTCGAATCGCTGATTCACGCCCTGGACCTGGACCCTTTACAAAAACTTCAAGGTTTTTAACACCGTAGTCCTGAGCAGCAGTACCTGCACGCTCAGCAGCAACCTGTGCAGCAAAAGGAGTAGATTTACGTGAACCACGGAAACCTGAACCACCTGAAGTTGCCCAAGATAGTGCATTACCTTGACGATCAGTAATGGTAATAATTGTGTTGTTGAAAGACGCGTGAATATGCGCCATACCATCAGCAACCTGTTTACGTACACGCTTACGCGGAGAACGTGACGGAACTTTAGCCATTTCGGTTTACCCCGTTACTTTCTGATTGGTTTACGTGGACCTTTACGCGTACGCGCATTGGTCTTAGTACGTTGCCCACGAAGAGGCAGGCTACGACGGTGACGTATTCCACGGTAACAACCAAGGTCCATAAGACGCTTGATGTTCATGGAAACTTCACGACGCAAATCACCTTCTACAGTGTATTCGGCAACTGCTTCGCGTAGTGTATCAATTTGAGCTTCGCTCAATTCCTTGATCTTAGCGTCTTCAGCAATAGTAGTAGCCACGCAGATTGCTCTAGCGCGAGTACGGCCTATACCGAAGATTCCAGTCAATGCGATGACTGTATGCTTATGATCAGGAATGTTAATGCCAGCGATACGGGCCACTATGCACTCCTAAATAGTTAATGGTTATCTGTGAAAAGCCCGGTAGGATACTCGACAGATAACAGTTTTGCAAATAAATTTTGTTCAGCCCGAACAGGGCTGAACAAATGTTTTTAGCCTTGACGCTGTTTGTGTTTAGGTTCAACACAAATCACACGTACAACGCCACTACGTTTGACGATCTTGCAATTACGGCAGATCTTCTTCACGGAAGCTCGAACTTTCATTTCATCACTCCGAGAAAACTGACTTAGCGACCAAAGCGATCTAAATTCGCTTTGTTAACTAGATTAGCTTTCTTCATTACAGATTCATATTGATGAGACATCATATGAGTCTGAACTTGAGCCATGAAGTCCATGATTACGACTACCATAATAAGTAGTGAAGTACCGCCAAAATAGAACTGTACTTTCCACGTAATTAACATGAACTCCGGAATTAAACAGATAAAGGTAATGTACAATGCGCCTGCTAATGTCAAGCGAGTCATAACCTTATCAATGTAACGCGAAGTCTGTTCTCCAGGACGAATCCCGGGAATAAACGCACCACTCTTCTTCAAGTTATCTGCCGTTTCACGTGGGTTAAACACCAACGCAGTATAGAAGAAACAGAAAAAGATGATTGCTGACGCATACAATAATGAATAGAGCGGTTGTCCTGGTGACACAGCAAGTGAAAAATCACTCAACCATGATAAAGACTCATTCTGACCAAACCACTGTGCAAGTGTACCTGGAAACAAAATGATGCTCGACGCAAAAATTGGTGGTATTACACCAGCCATATTTATCTTCAGTGGTAAATGTGTACTTTGCGCGGCAAACACCTTACGGCCTTGCTGACGCTTAGCATAGTTAACGACGATACGACGTTGACCACGTTCCACAAATACGACGAAATAAGTTACAGCAAATACAATAACCGCAATCAACAACAGTACGAGTACGTTCAAGTCACCTTGACGCGCCTGCTCGGCCGTTTGGCCAATAGCAGATGGTAGGCCAGCAACAATACCTGCGAAAATTAATATCGAGATACCGTTTCCTATGCCTCGCTCGGTTATCTGTTCGCCTAGCCACATTAGGAACATAGTTCCTGTCACTAAACTCACAACTGCAACGAAGTAAAAACCAAATCCAAGATTTACTACTAAGCCTGGAACTAAGTTAGGTAGACCTGTTGCGATACCGATTGCCTGGAATGTACCCAGGACCAATGTGCCGTATCGAGTATATTGACTGATTTTCTTACGTCCAGATTCACCTTCCTTTTTAAGTTCGGCGAGTGCTGGATGCACAACAGTCAATAACTGCATGATAATCGATGCCGAAATATACGGCATAATTCCCAATGCAAAGATAGAAGCACGTTCAAGGGCACCACCAGAGAACATGTTAAACATGCCTAGGATGGTCCCCTTCTGCTGATTGAACAGCTCTGCTAATACAGCAGCGTCAATACCAGGAATTGGTACAAACGAACCGGCTCTAAAGACGATAATCGCACCAATCACGAACAGGAGGCGAGTCTTCAGTTCAGAAAATCCACCTTTCGCGCTTTTTGAATCAAGTCCTGGTTTTGCCATCGACGTATTATTCCTCGATCTTTCCGCCGGCAGCTTCAATAGCTGCACGTGCACCTTTGGTTACCTTTAGACCTTTGACAGTCACAGGGCGCTCAATGGTACCTGAAAGAACGATTTTAGCAAACTGTATGTTGCGAGTAATAAGATTCGCATCTTTCAGTGTACTCAAATCGACAACATCACCGTTAACTTTAGCTAATTCGCTTATACGGATTTCGGCTGATACCAACGCTTTACGCGAGGTAAAACCAAACTTAGGCAAACGAATCTTAAGTGGCATTTGACCACCTTCGAAACCGACGCGAACGCCGCCGCCAGAACGAGACTTCTGACCTTTGTGACCGCGGCCACAAGTTTTACCAGTGCCTGAACCGATACCGCGACCTACACGCTTAGCTGCTGATTTAGCACCTGCAGCAGGTGATAGAGTATTTAGACGCATCTTATACTTCCTCCACCGAAACCATGTAGTAAACCTTGTTAATCATACCGCGAATAGAAGGAGTATCTTCAACTTCAACAGTATGGTTAATACGGCGTAGACCTAGACCTAAAAGAGACGCACGGTGCTTTGGTAAGCGGCCGATTGAACTTTTATTCTGAGTTACTTTAATTGTTTTAGTAGCCATGGTGCATTAACCTCGAATTTCATTAACATTCAGGCCACGCTTAGCTGCGATTTGTGATGGTGACTTCATGTGCACCAACGCATCTACAGTTGCGCGAACGATGTTAATCGGGTTAGTAGAACCGTATGCTTTTGACAGAACGTTATGAACGCCTGCTACTTCCAATACGGCACGCATTGCGCCACCGGCAATAATACCGGTACCGTCTGATGCTGGCTGCATGTAAACACGCGAACCAGTATGACGGCCCTTTACAGGGTGGTGCAGAGTACCATTGTTCAATTCAACAGAAACGATGTTACGACGAGCCTTTTCCATCGCTTTCTGAATTGCTGCTGGTACTTCACGCGCTTTACCATAGCCAAAGCCAACTTTACCATTACCATCACCGACTACAGTTAGTGCAGTGAAGCTAAAGATACGTCCGCCTTTAACTACTTTTGAAACACGATTCACTGCAACTAATTTCTCTTGCAGATCATCTTTTTGTTGTTGAGCTTCGAATTTAGCCATTTTCATCATTCCTTAGAACTTGAGGCCAGCTTCACGAGCGGCGTCTGCTAATGCAGCTACACGTCCATGATACTTGAAACCGGAACGATCGAATGCAACTACAGTAACACCTTTTTCGATAGCACGTTCAGCAACGGTTTTACCCACTACTTTAGCTGCATCAACATTACCAGTGTACTTTAATTGCTCAGTTACCGATTTCTCAGCAGTCGAAGCTGACGCCAATACCTGTGAATCAGGACTAATGACCTGAGCATAGGTGTGACGTGGTGTACGATGTACAACCAGACGGTTAACGCCCAGCTCTTGGATCTTCTTACGGGCGCGTAATGCGCGGCGTAAGCGAGATGTTTTCTTATCCATATCGCGTTACCTACTTCTTCTTAGCCTCTTTACGACGTACTTGTTCGTCAGCATAACGTACACCCTTACCTTTGTAAGGCTCTGGTGGACGGTATCCGCGAATCTCAGCTGCGACTTGCCCAACAAGCTGCTTATCAGTACCAGAAAGTACGATTTCAGTTTGTGAAGGACAAACAGCTGTTACGCCGTTAGGGAGTTCATGTACTAGTGGGTGAGAGAAACCTAATGTTAAATCGATACCTTTACCAGCGATTTTCGCACGGTAACCAACACCAACTAACTGTAGTTTTTTCTCAAAACCAGCTGTTACACCAACAACCATATTGTTGATTAAAGCTCGAGCAGTACCAGCTTGAGCGGCAGTTTTCACGCCTTCAATTGGACTACACTTAATTTCATTGTTTTCAACAACAATAGAAACTTCAGCGTTTATTACTCGAGTCAAACTACCTTTAGTACCTTTTACGGTGATAGTTTGTTCGTTTAAAGTCACTTCTACGCCTGCAGGAATAGCGACTGGTGCTTTTGCGACACGAGACATTGCTTGCTCCTTTTACGCTACGTAGCAGATAACTTCCCCGCCCATGCCATTTTGGCGGGCAGTACGATCAGTCATCAAACCTTTAGAAGTGGACACAATTGCGACACCCAAACCGCCCATCACACGTGGTAGTTCGTCTTTACCTTTGTAAATACGAAGACCAGGACGGCTAACGCGCTGGATAGTCTCAACGACTGGCTGACCTTGAAAATACTTTAAGGTAATTTCAAGAACAGGCTTGGCTTCATCTGCTACGGCGTAGTCAGTAATATAACCTTCTTCTTTAAGCGTTTGCGCGATGGCAACTTTTAGCTTAGCAGAAGGCATAGATACTGTTACGTGGTTAGCAGCTTGGCCATTACGAATACGGGTTAACATATCCGCTATAGGATCTTGCATGCTCATATAAGCTTACTCCGTGACAAGTGTTTACCAGCTGGCTTTACGTAGGCCAGGAACTTCACCGCGCATTGTTGCTTCACGTAGTTTAATACGGCTAAGGCCGAATTTACGTAAGTAACCATGTGGGCGACCTGTTTGACTACAACGATTGCGCTGACGCGCTGCGCTAGAGTCACGTGGTAGACCTTGTAACTTAAGAACTGCATCCCAACGATCTTCATCAGAAGTGGTTGGACTGCTAATGATAGCCTTAAGAGCTAGACGCTTTTCAGCGAACTTAGCCACGAGCTTGGCACGTTTTGCTTCACGTGCTTTCATTGAAGTTTTTGCCATTACGCTACCCTTATTTCTTGAATGGGAAGTTAAAGCCTTCGAGCAGAGCTCGGCCTTCTTCATCATTCTTCGCAGAAGTAGTGATCACAATATCCATACCGCGGATCTTATCGATTTTATCGTATTGGATCTCTGGAAAGATAATCTGCTCACGTACGCCCATTGCGTAGTTACCACGGCCGTCGAACGATTTAACGCTCAAACCACGGAAGTCACGAATACGCGGGATTGCGATATCAACTAAACGCTCTAAGAATTCCCACATACGCTCACCGCGCAATGTAACCTTACAGCCTATCGGGTAGCCTTCACGGATTTTAAAACCAGCCACTGACTTACGAGCTACAGTCACTACTGGCTTTTGACCAGCGATAGCAGTCATGTCACGAAGCGCATGCTCCATAACTTTCTTATCTGCTACTGCTTCGCCAACACCCATGTTTAGGGTGATTTTCTCAATCCGAGGGACTTGCATGACACTGGTAAAACCAAACTTCTTTAGAAGTTCAGGGCTAACAGTCTCTTGATATTTATCATGCAGTTTCGCCATCGTTTACTCCAATTACTTAACGAGTTCACTGTTCGATTTAAAGAAACGGACTTTTTGACCGTCTTCAAATCGGAAACCAACGCGATCAGCTTTGCCTGTGGCAGAGTTGAAAAGCGCTACGTTTGATGCTTGTATCGGTGCTTCTTGTTCAATAATACCGCCAGCTACGCCCAATTGAGGGTTTGGCTTCTGGTGTTTCTTGACAAGATTAATGCCTTCAACAATTAACTTACCAGTAGGAAGAACCTGAGAAACTTTTGCACGTTTCCCTTTATCTTTACCTGCTAATACGATTACTTCGTCTTCACGACGGATTTTAGCTGCCATTTAATGCTCCTTTACAGTACTTCAGGGGCCAGAGAAACAATTTTCATAAACTGTTCTGTACGCAATTCACGCGTCACTGGGCCAAAAATACGAGTACCAATCGGTGCATTGTTTGCGTTAAGCAAAACAGCTGCGTTCCGATCGAAGCGAATGACAGAACCGTCTGGACGACGAACGCCTTTCTTAGTACGAACTACAACCGCGCTATAAACATCACCTTTCTTCGCTTTACCGCGAGGAATAGCTTCTTTAACAGAAACCTTAATGATATCGCCGATACCGGCATAACGACGGTGAGATCCACCTAAGACCTTAATACACTGAACTCTACGAGCGCCACTGTTACAGGCCACATCTAGAGTAGATTGCATCTGGATCATTGTAAATGCTCCGCTAACGTTACTTCACACCCCTAAATTGAGGCTACTATTTGACCTAATTTCGACAATAACTTAGTCAAAATTGGCGCGCAAGTATAACACCCGTTTTTAGGAATAGATAGTGTTTAAATAAAAACGGCTCCGAGGTAGGAGCCGTTTCGGTAAAAACTTAATAAAATTAAGCTTTATTGATTACTTCAACCAGAGTCCAAGACTTAGTCTTAGACAGCGGACGGCATTCGCGAATAGTCACGAGATCGCCAGCATTACACTGATTTTGTTCGTCATGTGCATGGATCTTAGTAGTGCGCTTAAGGTACTTCCCGTATAAAGGATGTTTAACCTTACGCTCAATAGCTACAGTGATAGACTTGTCCATCTTGTTGCTAAGTACACGACCCTGCAAAGTACGGATATTATCAGACATTATGCACCCGCCTTAGAAGTAATAATGGTCTTAACGCGCGCAATATTACGACGCACGATTTTAAGCTGATGAGTTTGAGTCAACTGACCAGTGGCGTGTTGCATACGCAGATTAAACTGCTCACGCAGCAGACCAAGCAGTTCAGCGTTCAATTCTTCAACGCTCTTTTCTGTTAGTTCGCTCGCTTTCATTACATCACCGTCTTAGTTACAAAGGTAGTCTTAAGAGGTAGTTTGGCAGAAGCAAGGGCGAAAGCTTCACGAGCTAACTCCTCTGATACACCATCCATCTCATAAAGCATCTTACCTGGTTGAATCTGGCAAACCCAGTATTCAACGTTACCCTTACCTTTACCCATACGCACTTCAAGAGGCTTAGAGGTAATTGGCTTATCAGGGAAAACGCGGATCCAGATTTGACCTTGACGTTTAATGTGACGTGTCATTGCACGACGCGCAGCTTCAATCTGACGCGCAGTCAAACGACCACGACCAACAGCTTTCAGACCGAAATCACCGAAGCTAACTTCAGTGCCGTTCGCTAGACCACGGTTGCGGCCTTTGAACATTTTGCGAAACTTAGTTCGTTTTGGTTGCAGCATTGCCAGCTCTCCTATTTACCGCGAGGCTTACGCTTCGGCTGCTGTTTCGGCTCTTCATGCACAGGTAGCACGCCGTCTAGAACTTCACCTTTGAAGACCCAAACTTTGACGCCAATCACACCGTATTGAGTGTGACTTTCTGCAGTAGAATAGTCGATATCAGCACGCAGAGTATGCAAAGGTACACGACCTTCACGATACCACTCAGAACGCGCAATCTCAGCACCGCCTAGACGGCCGCCAACTTGAACCTTGATACCTTTAGCACCAAGACGCATTGCATTTTGTACTGCGCGCTTCATAGCACGACGGAACATAACACGACGCTCTAGCTGCGAAGCGATGCCTTCGGCAACAAGCTTTGCATCTAGCTCAGGCTTACGGATCTCAGCAATGTTAATTTGAGCTGGAAGACCAGTTAACTTAGCAACTGCGTTGCGTAGCTTCTCAACGTCTTCGCCTTTCTTACCAATCACAACACCTGGACGGGCAGTGTGAATAGTAACGCGAATACTCTTAGCTGGACGCTCGATAACAATCTTAGAGACTGAAGCTTGCTTAAGGTTCTTTTCAAGAAACTTACGCACTTCACTGTCACTAGTTAAGTTATTGGCATAGTCTGACTTGTCAGCGTACCAGGTCGAGATCCAAGGCTTAGTGATACCCAGACGGATACCATTAGGATGTACTTTCTGTCCCATTGCTAACTCCTAGCGATCTGATACAACCACAGTAATGTGGCTGGTACGCTTAATTATACGATCAGCACGGCCTTTGGCACGTGGCATGATACGCTTCATAGTTGGACCTTCATCGATCATAATGGCTCCAACTCTTAACTCGTCAATGTCAGCACCTTCATTGTGCTCAGCATTGGCGATTGCAGAGTCCAGTACTTTTTTAACAAGTACTGCAGCTTTCTTAGGGCTGAAAGTTAATATTTCGAGAGCCTTAGCAACAGGCAGTCCACGGATTTGATCTGCAACCAAACGACACTTCTGAGGCGACGTACGGGCAAAACGATGTTTAGCTAAAACTTCCATCTTATTCCTCCCGTATTAACGCTTCTTCGCTTTCTTATCTGCAGCATGGCCGCGATAAGTGCGCGTTGGTGAAAACTCACCAAGCTTGTGGCCGATCATTTCGTCAGTTACGAACACAGGTACGTGCTGACGACCATTATGGACAGCGATGGTCAACCCAATCATATTAGGGATGATCATAGAGCGACGAGACCAAGTCTTAATAGGCTTCTTGTCTCCCGCTTCCATCGCTTTCTCTACCTTCTTCAGCAAGTGTAGGTCAATGAATGGACCTTTCTTGAGAGAACGTGGCATGGCGAATCCTCTTACTTTTTATTGCGACGACGTACAATGTACTGGTCGGTGCGTTTGTTACTACGAGTCTTATAACCCTTAGTTGGGACACCCCATGGAGATACTGGATGACGGCCACCCGAAGTACGGCCTTCACCACCACCATGTGGATGGTCTACTGGGTTCATTGCAACACCACGTACTGTAGGGCGTATGCCTCTCCAGCGATTAGCACCTGCTTTACCTAACTGGCGTAGCATATGCTCGGCGTTACCAACTTCGCCCATTGTCGCGCGGCAATCAACCGGTACTTTACGCATTTCGCCAGAGCGAAGACGTAGAGTAGCGTATTCGCCATCACGAGCAACAACTTGCACATAAGTACCTGCTGAACGAGCGATTTGAGCACCTTTACCAGGCTTCATTTCAACTGCGTGTACAACACTACCTACTGGGATGTTGCGTAATGGCAAAGCGTTACCCACTTTGATTTCAGCATCGATACCAGACTGGATCTTATCACCAGCTTTCATGCCTTTTGCAGCAAGAATATAACGACGCTCACCATCAGCATACAAAACAAGTGCGATGTTAGCTGTGCGGTTTGGATCATATTCCAAACGCTCAACTTTTGCAGGAATACCGTCTTTGATTCGTTTAAAATCCATAATACGGTAATGCTGCTTGTGTCCACCACCTATGTGACGAACAGTGATACGACCAGTATTGTTACGGCCACCACTTTTTGACTTCTTAGCCAACAGCCCAGCAAAAGGTTTACCCTTATGCAGGTCAGTATTCACCACTTTAACAACGTGACGACGACCAGCAGAAGTTGGCTTACACTTAATAATTGCCATGATAATTCTCCTTTGCTTACTCAGCGCCGACGAAATCGATTTCAGCACCGGCAGCTAGAGTCACATAGGCTTTTTTCCAATCTACACGACGACCCATACGGGCACCGGTACGCTTGGTCTTACCTTTGTTAACTAGAGTGCGAACTGAATCAACTTCAACTTCGAACAATTGAGCCACTGCAGCTTTAACTTCAGCTTTAGTTGCGTCTATAGCTACACGGAAAACTACCGTGTTGTTTTTCTCTGCACAAATAGTGCTCTTTTCAGAGATATGTGGTGCAAGAATAACTTTTAGCAAACGTTCTTGGCTTATCATCCCAGCATCTCCTCGATTTGCTTAATAGCATCGACAGTGACTAGTACTTTGTTGAACGCGATTAGACTTACTGGATCAATACCAGCAACATCACGAACGTCAACTTTGTACAAGTTGCGAGCGGCTAAGAACAAGTTCTCGTCAATTTCTGGAGTAACAATCAACACGTCTTCCAGGTTCATTTCAGCCAGTTTAGCTTTCAGCTCTTTAGTTTTAGGAGCTTCAACAGAAAACGACTCAACCACGATTAGACGGTCTTGACGTACCAACTCAGAGAAAATGCTTTTCAGCGCTCCGCGGTACATCTTCTTGTTAACTTTCTGGCTATGATCTTGTGTTTTAGCAGCGAATGTTACGCCACCGCCACGCCAGATTGGGCCTTTAACAGTACCAGCACGTGCGCGGCCAGTACCTTTTTGGCGCCATGGCTTCTTGCCAGAACCAATAACTTCTGCGCGAGTCTTTTGAGCACGAGTGCCCTGACGCGCGTTTGCAGCATATGCTACAACTACCTGATGAACCAGTGCTTCATTAAAGTCACGGCCGAAGGTAGTTTCGGAAACTTCAAGAGCACTTTGTGCGTCTTTCAATACCAATTCCATTACTATCTCCTCAGACCTAAGCTTTAACGGCAGGCTTGATGATCAGGTTGCCATTTGTGGCCCCCGGAACAGCACCCTTAACCAATAGCAAGTTACGCTCAACATCTACACGAATTACTTCTAGATTTTGAGTTGTAACACGCTCCGCACCCATGTGGCCCGACATTTTCTTACCTTTGAAAACGCGACCAGGTGTTTGGTTTTGACCAATAGAACCGTTGGATCTATGTGAAAGTGAGTTACCGTGTGTCATATCTTGAGTGCGGAAATTCCAACGCTTAACACCGCCTTGGAAACCTTTACCTTTTGATTGACCTGTTACATCTACTTTCGCAACATCAGCGAAGATATCAACATTTAACTCAGCACCAACAACAATGTCGATGCCTTCATCATCTGCCAAACGCACTTCCCACAAACCACGACCGGCTTCTACGCCAGCCTTAGCAAAGTGACCTGCTTCTGGCTTATTGATGCGATTAGCTTTTTTAGTACCAGTTGTTACTTGAAGAGCACGGTAACCGTCAGTTTCTAAGGTTCTCACCTGAGTCACACGGTTAGCTGCAATTTCAATTACTGTTACTGGGATAGAAGCACCATCTTCATTGAAGATGCGTGTCATACCCACTTTACGACCGATAAGACCGATAGCCATCTCTCAAACCTCTTCTAAGCTCAATTAACCCAAGCTAATTTGAACGTCAACACCAGCAGCAAGATCAAGACGCATAAGTGCATCTACAGTCTTTTCTGTTGGCTCAACGATATCAACAAGACGCTTATGAGTACGAAGTTCGTACTGATCACGCGCATCTTTATTAACGTGTGGAGAAGTCAAAATGGTATAACGTTCTTTACGCGTTGGAAGTGGAATTGGACCACGAACCTGTGCGCCTGTACGCTTAGCAGTTTCAACGATTTCCGCAGTAGATTGATCGATCAAACGATGATCAAATCCTTTTAAGCGGATACGGATTCTTTGGTTCTGCATTGACCAGAGCTCCTAAAATGGACACATAAAAAATCACCCTCTAGCTTCTTCACATTAGAAAAGCAGAGCGAGATGATTTAACCGTTCGACTCACAATCGGAGCCGCTGTATTTTTAACGTCAAACCTTACGGCAAGACAAAGTGTTTCGCCTAATGGTTAAGGCGAGGAGGTATTATACCGATATTAAGCAGTAGATCAACCCCATTGTTTGAATTAACAACAAGAGTCATTAATTCAATATTTTTGCTGGCGAGCATTATACGATTATTTTATTAATTAGCTAGTCTGTTATCGTAAATTTTCAATATAAAGCCTATCGCTATCCATCCATGGGCGTTATGCATAAATGTTCCAGACATAAAAAAAGGAAGCCGAAGCTTCCTTTTTAGATGTTTAGTAAGAGTAATCGCTATTAAGCGATGATCTTAGCTACAACACCAGCACCTACTGTACGGCCACCTTCACGAATAGCGAAGCGTAAACCTTCATCCATCGCGATTGGAGCAATCAGAGTAACAACCATCTGAACGTTGTCACCAGGCATAACCATCTCAACGCCTTCTGGCAATTCGATAGTACCAGTCACATCCGTAGTACGGAAGTAGAACTGTGGACGATAACCTTTGAAGAATGGAGTGTGACGTCCGCCTTCTTCTTTTGACAGAACGTAGATTTCTGATTCAAAAGTTGTGTGTGGGTTGATTGAACCTGGAGCAGCAAGAACCTGACCACGTTCAACATCTTCACGCTTAGTACCACGTAAAAGTACACCACAGTTCTCGCCAGCACGACCTTCGTCAAGCAGCTTACGGAACATTTCAACACCAGTACAAGTAGTAGATGTTGTTTCTTTGATACCAACGATTTCTACTGGCTCACCAACTTTAATGATACCGCGCTCTACACGACCGGTAACAACTGTACCACGGCCTGAGATTGAGAATACATCTTCAATTGGAAGCAGGAACGCACCATCAATAGCACGCTCTGGCTCTGGAATATAATTATCAAGAGCATCAGCTAGCTCAAGGATCTTAGCTTCCCACTCAGGCTCGCCTTCAAGGGCTTTAAGTGCAGAACCTTGGATAACTGGAAGGTCATCACCTGGGAAGTCATATTCAGTTAGAAGTTCACGAACTTCCATTTCTACTAGCTCAAGTAGTTCTTCGTCATCAACCATGTCACACTTGTTCATGAATACGATGATGAATGGTACACCAACCTGACGAGAAAGCAGGATGTGCTCACGAGTCTGTGGCATTGGACCATCTGTAGAAGCAACAACTAGGATTGCACCATCCATTTGAGCAGCACCAGTAATCATGTTCTTAACATAATCGGCGTGACCTGGACAATCTACGTGTGCGTAGTGACGTGCTGGTGTGTCATATTCGATGTGAGAAGTATTAATTGTAATACCGCGCTCACGCTCTTCTGGAGCGTTATCGATTTGTGCGAAATCTTTAACTTCGCCACCGTACGTTTTTGCAAGTACTGCAGAGATAGCAGCAGTAAGCGTAGTTTTACCATGGTCAACGTGACCGATAGTACCAACGTTTACATGTGGTTTATTACGTTCAAATTTAACTTTAGCCACGATATATTCCTTTCAGAAATGCTCGGTATAAACCGAGCAATAGCAATTTTAATGTACAATTATACACAATACGGACGATTAGCCTCGTGCGTCTATAACCGCTTTGGCAACATTTTGCGGCGCATCAGAGTACTTCAAAAACTCCATAGAGTAAGAGGCACGTCCCTGAGTCGCTGAGCGCAAGTCTGTTGCATATCCAAACATTTCAGATAGAGGCACCGTAGCGTGAACAAGTTTGACGCCGGCAATACCGTCATCCATACCTTCAATCAAACCACGACGTCGGTTCAAGTCTCCAACAACATCACCCATATAATTTTCAGGTGTTGTCACTTCCACTTTCATGCAAGGTTCTAATAGCACAGGGTCAGCCTCTAAGGCACCCTTTTTGAAGCCCATTGAACCCGCAACCTTAAAAGCCATTTCATTCGAGTCCACATCATGATATGAACCATCGAACAAACTAACTTTCACATCCAAGAGAGGGAAACCGGCGAGAACGCCACTCTTCATCTGTTCTTGAATACCTTTATCTACTGCAGGGATGTATTCTTTTGGAACAGCACCACCAACAATCTCGTTGACAAATTCATAACCAAAACCTTCTTCTTGAGGTTCTAGCTTCAACCATACGTGACCGAATTGACCTCGACCGCCTGATTGACGTATAAATTTCCCTTCGACTTCTACACTAGAGCGAATAGTTTCACGATAAGCGACTTGTGGTTTACCTACGTTACAATTAACACCAAACTCGCGACGCATACGATCGACGATAATGTCAAGGTGTAACTCTCCCATACCCGAGATCAGTGTTTGTCCAGATTCAGGATCTGTTTCCACACGGAAAGAGGGATCTTCTGCTGCAAGTTTTTGCAACGCAACTCCCATCTTCTGCTCATCGGATTGAGTTCTTGGTTCAACTGCTATCGTGATAACAGGCTCAGGGAAATCCATACGCTCTAGGATGACTTTACGACTAATGTCACAAAGTGTATCACCCGTAGTTACGTCCTTAAGACCAATAGCTGCCGCGATGTCACCAGCGCGAACCTCTTTAATCTCTTGGCGGTCATTTGCATGCATCTGCACCATACGACCTATGCGTTCCCGCTTCTGTTTAACTGAGTTATAAACGGCAGCTCCCGTTTCTAATACACCCGAATAAACGCGTATAAAAGTTAACGTACCGACAAATGGGTCTGTCGCGATTTTAAATGCCAACGCAGCAAAAGGAGCATCATCGTCCGCAGGACAAAGTACTTCCTCCTCTTTCTCATTAAGGCCTTTAATTGCATGGACCTCAACAGGAGATGGCAAATAATCGATAACAGCATCAAGTACCGCTTGCACACCTTTGTTCTTAAATGCAGAACCACAAGTAGCAAGTACGATCTCATTAGCTAGAGTACGTTGACGCAGTGCAGCCTTAATTTCGTCAACTGACAGTTCGCCCTCTTCGAGGTACTTCTCCATCAGTTCATCAGTTGCTTCTGCTGCTGCTTCAACGAGATATTCACGCATTTCAGCTGCCTTATCGGCAAGCTCTACAGGAATATCTTCATAGGTGAACGTTGTACCATGATCATCTTCTGACCAGTTAATGGCCTTCATCTTAATCAGGTCGATAACACCTTTGAAATTCTCTTCTGCACCTATGTTCATTTGAACCGGCACACAAGTCGCCCCTAGACGGTTACGGATCTGCTCAATCACGCGATCAAAGTCAGCACCAGCACGATCCATCTTATTGACGAATACGATTCGTGGTACATGATACTTATCAGCCTGACGCCAAACAGTTTCAGATTGTGGTTCAACACCTGATGATCCACAGAAAACTACCACTGCACCATCGAGTACACGCAATGAACGTTCAACTTCAATCGTGAAGTCTACGTGCCCAGGTGTGTCGATAATGTTGATACGGTGCTCAGTAAACTGAGCTTCCATACCACTCCAGAACGCAGTCGTTGCAGCTGAAGTAATGGTAATACCACGCTCCTGCTCCTGCTCCATCCAATCCATAGTGGCAGCGCCATTATGAACCTCACCGATCTTATGGGATACACCGGTGTAGAACAGAACTCGTTCTGTTGTTGTGGTTTTTCCTGCGTCAACATGAGCAACAATACCAATATTACGGTAGCGCTCAATCGGAGTTGTACGAGCCACGTTTAAACCCTCTTATCTAAGACAAGTGCCTTAGAGATGTAGAATATGGAGCTGGCAAATGCCAGCTCCATCAGATTACCAGCGGTAATGAGCAAACGCTTTGTTTGCTTCTGCCATACGATGCACATCTTCGCGCTTCTTAACGGCAGTACCTTTGTTTTCTGAAGCGTCTAGCAATTCACCGGCTAGACGTAGAGCCATAGATTTTTCACCACGCTTACGTGCAGCTTCAACCAACCAACGCATACCCAATGCATTACGACGAACTGGGCGTACTTCACATGGTACCTGGTAAGTAGAACCACCAACACGACGAGATTTAACCTCGACTGAAGGGCGGACATTGTCCAGGGCTGCTTCAAGGATCACTAGATGATCTTCGCTTTTCTTCTCAGCGGCAGTATCTAGTGCCTTGTATATAATCTTTTCTGCAGTCGACTTTTTGCCGTCCTGCATAATGACGTTGATGAACTTAGCCAACAACTCACTATTGAACTTTGGATCTGGTAGGATTTTACGTTGTCCTACAACGCGACGTCTTGGCATAACAATATCTCCGTATGCTTCAGGGACCCCAAAACTGGAATCAAAATTTTAGCTTGGCCTTACTTAACGGAAAGCGTTAAGACTTAGGACGCTTAGCACCGTACTTAGAACGACCTTGACGACGTTCACTTACGCCAGCACAATCTAAAGCGCCACGAACAGTGTGGTAACGCACACCAGGTAAGTCTTTAACACGACCACCACGGATTAGGATTACACTGTGTTCCTGCAGGTTGTGGCCTTCACCGCCGATGTACGAAGTTACTTCGAAACCGTTAGTTAGACGCACACGAGCTACTTTACGTAGTGCAGAGTTAGGTTTTTTTGGTGTGGTTGTGTATACGCGAGTACAAACACCACGTTTTTGTGGACACGCATTCAACGCAGGCACATTAGTCTTATCGACTTTTGGCGTGCGAGGCTTACGTACCAACTGGTTTACAGTTGCCATGTATAGCTCCGAATCAGTTGATAAACTCAACAGTAAGGTGTGAAAAATCTATATCCCACAGGTGTGGGACGCGAAATTTTAGAAAGGTAATGCTCATCTGTCAAGAAATAGACAAGTTTTAACCAATATAAAGTAAAAAAAAGGCGCTTTAGGCGCCTTTTTTACAATCTATTTACTTTTGAAGTACGAAATTAATCCGAACTTCCAGCGAGATTGAGTAGATCAGCAAGATTTTGCTCAGCTTCACTCGCACTAACTGGAGCAACTTCAATACTAGAGCCTTTAGCTTTAGCCGCAGCTGCAGCATTACGCTTCTGATGGTATGAATAACCCGTACCAGCAGGGATCAAGCGACCCACAATCACGTTCTCTTTAAGACCACGTAGTTTATCACTCTTTCCGCCTACTGCAGCTTCTGTCAGTACACGTGTGGTTTCCTGGAACGAGGCTGCTGAGATAAATGACTCAGTTGCCAGAGACGCCTTGGTAATACCAAGAAGCTCACGTGAGAAGGTTGCAGGCTGTTTACCTTGTGCTACAAGTTCGCGGTTAGCGATCTTAACACGAGATACTTCAGCTTGTTCACCCGCTAGGAAGTCACTGTCACCTGCATTAGTGATTTCACACTTGCGCAGCATTTGACGAATGATAACTTCGATGTGCTTATCGTTAATTTTTACGCCCTGTAGACGGTATACGTCTTGAACTTCATTAACGATATAGTTGGCCACTTTATGAATTCCACGTAAACGTAGAATATCATGTGCAGCTTCAGCACCATCAGCAATAACTTCACCGCGTTCGACTTTTTCACCTTCGAACACGTTCAAGTTACGCCACTTAGGGATCATCTCTTCGTAGTGCTCACCACCATCAGCAGGTGTGATAACCAGACGACGTTTACCCTTAGTCTCTTTACCAAACGAGATTGTACCTGAGTGCTCAGCAAGAATAGCTGGTTCTTTCGGCTTACGTGCTTCAAACAGATCGGCTACGCGAGGTAGACCACCAGTAATATCACGAGTCTTTGACGATTCTTGTGGAATACGCGCTAACGCATCACCAACATTAATTGAGGCATTATCGTCTTGGTTAACAATCGCACTACCCGGTAAGAAGTATTGTGCAGGAACTTCTGTTCCAGGGATCATCAAGTCGTTACCATCCGCGCCAAGTAGACAGATCGCTGGACGCATCTCTTTACCCGCACTAGGACGTTGACCCACTTCCATCACAACAATAGAAGAAAGACCCGTTAGTTCATCAGTTTGACGTGTAATAGTTACACCTTCAATCATGTCGACGAACTTAATACTACCCGCTACTTCAGAGATAATTGGGTGAGTATGCGGATCCCAGTTAGCGATAATCTCACCAGCTGTAACAGCATCATCTTCTAATTTCTCAAGAATTGTACCGTAAGGTACTCTATAGCGCTCTTTCTCACGGCCAAGCTCATCGATAATCGCAAGTTCAGATGAACGAGAAACGATAACCAACTTACCTTCGCTGTTAGTAACGTGTTTAGCGTTATGCAGCTTAAGTGTACCAAGGTTCTTAACTTGAACATTGTTCTCAGCTGAAGCTCGAGATGCTGCACCACCAATGTGGAAGGTACGCATCGTAAGCTGTGTACCTGGCTCACCAATTGACTGAGCGGCAACAACACCGATTGCTTCGCCTTGGTTAATGATATGACCACGAGCCAAATCACGACCATAACAAGCAGCACACACACCGAAGTCTGTATCACAGCTAATGACTGAACGAACAATCATCTCATCGATAGAATTCTCTTCGATGATGTTACACCAAGCTTCGTCAAGCAAAGTATTACGAGGCACAAGGACTTCTTCAGTACCTGGCTTAAGCACATCTAGGGCAACAACACGACCTAGAACGCGCTCACGCAACGGCTCAACAACATCACCACCCTCAATGAGCGGCTTCATTGTTAGACCTTCAAACGTGCCACAATCTTCTTCAATTACAACAAGATCTTGTGCAACATCAACCAAACGACGAGTCAGATAACCCGAGTTAGCCGTTTTAAGTGCTGTATCCGCTAGACCCTTACGAGCACCGTGAGTAGAGATAAAGTATTGAGATACGTTTAGACCTTCACGGAAGTTAGCTGTAATTGGAGTTTCGATGATTGAGCCATCTGGCTTAGCCATCAGACCACGCATACCCGCTAACTGACGGATCTGAGCAGCACTACCACGAGCGCCCGAGTCAGCCATCATATAGATGCTGTTAAACGACTCTTGCTCTTCCTCTTCACCATCGCGGTTTATCACTGTCTCAACAGACAGGTTAGCCATCATAGCTTTAGAGACTTTCTCGTTTGCACTAGCCCAGATATCGATGACTTTGTTGTAGCGCTCACCAGCGGTGACTAAACCAGATTGGAACTGTTCTTGAATTTCAAGAACTTCCGCTTCAGCCTCAGCAACTAGTGTGTACTTCTCATCTGGAATAACCATGTCGTTGATACCTACAGAGGCACCCGATACAGTCGCATAATGGAAACCGGCATACATCAATTGGTCAGCAAAGATTACTGTATCTTTAAGACCAAGTTGACGGTAACAAGTGTTCAGTAGCTTAGAGATCTGCTTCTTGCCCATGTTCTGGTTAACCAGATCAAATGACAAGCCTTTTGGCAATATGCGAGAAAGTAATGCACGACCAACCGTTGTATCAACGATACGACGTGATTCGGTACGTTCACCATCTTCAGCGATATTAGTCTCTGTGATGCGCACTTTAACTTTTGCATGAATAGCTGCAAAACCAGTACGGTAAGCCTTTTCGACTTCGTCGATAGACTCAAACGCCATACCTTCACCTTTACCGTTCACACATGAACGACTGGTGTAGTACAGACCCAATACAACATCCTGAGACGGTGTGATAACCGGCTCACCATTTGCAGGTGATAGAATGTTGTTAGTCGACATCATAAGCGAACGTGCTTCTAGCTGAGCTTCCAGCGTTAGCGGCACGTGAACAGCCATTTGGTCACCATCGAAGTCGGCGTTGTATGCCGCACAAACCAATGGATGAAGCTGAATCGCTTTACCTTCGATTAGTACTGGCTCAAATGCCTGGATACCTAGTCTGTGCAGTGTTGGTGCACGGTTAAGCATCACTGGATGTTCACGAATAACATCGTCTAGAACATCCCAAACTTCAGGAACTTCACGCTCTACCATCTTCTTAGCAGCTTTGATCGTAGTCGCTAAACCACGGCCTTCTAGCTTGCCATAGATGAAAGGCTTAAATAGCTCAAGTGCCATCTTCTTAGGAAGACCACACTGATGTAAGCGAAGTGTTGGACCTACGGTAATTACCGAACGACCAGAGTAATCCACACGCTTACCTAGCAAGTTCTGACGGAAACGACCTTGCTTACCTTTGATCATATCGGCCAAAGATTTAAGCGGACGCTTGTTAGAACCAGTAATAGCACGACCACGACGACCGTTATCTAATAGCGCATCGACAGATTCTTGCAACATACGCTTTTCGTTACGTACGATGATATCTGGAGCTGCTAGATCTAACAGACGCTTTAGACGGTTGTTACGGTTGATCACACGACGATAAAGGTCGTTAAGATCAGACGTAGCAAAACGTCCGCCATCTAGTGGAACTAGAGGACGTAGATCAGGTGGCAGAACTGGTAACACTTTAAGGATCATCCACTCAGGTTTATTACCTGAAGTGAAGAATGCCTCAATAAGCTTTAGACGCTTAGTGATCTTCTTGCGACGAGTCTCAGAGTTGATTGATGGCAACTCTTCGCGCATCATCTCAATTTCTTTCTCAAGCTCGATAGCACGTAGCAATTCTAGAACTGCTTCAGCACCCATCTTAGCTTCGAACTCATCACCGTACTCTTCTAATGCATCTAGGTAACTTTCTTCAGTCAGCATCTGTCCGCGCTCAAGACTGGTCATGCCAGGCTCAATAACGACAAATGATTCGAAGTAAAGTACACGTTCGATATCACGCAGAGTCATATCTAGCATCAAACCAATACGAGACGGTAGTGATTTTAAGAACCAAATATGAGCTACTGGGCTAGCAAGATCGATGTGACCCATGCGCTCACGGCGTACTTTAGTCTGTGTAACTTCAACGCCACACTTCTCACAGATCACACCACGATGCTTAAGACGCTTATACTTACCGCATAAACATTCATAATCTTTTACTGGACCAAAAATACGTGCACAGAATAAGCCTTCACGCTCAGGCTTAAAGGTACGGTAGTTAATGGTTTCTGGCTTCTTAACTTCACCAAATGACCAAGAACGGATTAGATCTGGCGACGCGAGTCCGATCTTAATACCATTGAACTCTTCGGTCTTACTTTGCTGTTTCAGAAACTTTAATAAGTCTTTCACGTTTCTCTCCTGAAGGAGTTAAACCGGGTGCCCTGCAATTGCAGGACACCAATTTATTGCCAAACTAACCTTAGTTAGTTTTAGTCTTGATCCAATTCGATATTAATACCGAGTGAACGGATCTCCTTCAACAATACGTTGAACGACTCTGGCATGCCTGGTTGCATCTGGTGGTTACCGTCGACAATATTTTTATACATATTGGTACGACCGTTAACATCATCAGACTTAACAGTTAGCATTTCTTGAAGCGTATAAGCGGCACCGTATGCTTCTAATGCCCACACTTCCATCTCTCCGAAACGCTGACCACCAAACTGAGCTTTACCGCCCAAAGGCTGCTGAGTAACAAGACTGTATGAACCCGTAGAACGAGCATGCATCTTATCATCAACCAAGTGGTTAAGTTTTAACATGTACATGTAACCTACGGTTACCTCACGCTCAAACGCATCACCAGTACGACCATCAAACAATTTACGCTGTCCAGAAGTAGGAAGACCGGCAAGCGCAAGCATTTCCTTAATTTCTTTCTCTTTTGCGCCATCGAATGCTGGAGTCGCAATAGGTATACCACCTTGCAAGTTCTTAGCAAGACGTACTATTTCATCATCAGTAAATGAATCAATGTCGACGCGTTGTTTAACTTCGTCGCCTAATTCATAAACTTGTTTGATGTAGCCACGAAGCTCTGCTAATTCACGTTGCTCTTCAAGCATTGCAGTGATCTTGTCACCGATACCTTTAGCCGCAGCACCCATATGCACTTCAAGAACCTGACCGATGTTCATACGCGATGGTACACCAAGCGGGTTCAATACGATGTCGATTGGGTTACCATTCTCATCGTAAGGCATGTCTTCAACAGGGTTAATCTTAGAGATAACACCCTTGTTACCGTGACGACCAGCCATCTTATCACCAGGCTGGATAGTACGTTTAACTGCAAGGTAAACCTTAACAATCTTCAATACGCCAGGTGCTAAGTCATCACCTTGAGTGATCTTACGACGCTTAATCTCAAACTTCTTATCGAAGTCTGCTTTAAGTTCATCATGCTGCTCAGCAAGTTGTTCAAGTTCAGTTTGCTTACCTTCATCTTCAATGCTTTGAGCAAGCAAATGAGAACGTGGGATAACATCAAGTTGAGCCTGATCGAAGCCAGAACTAAGTAGAAGGTTACGCGCACGTCCATAAACACCCTCTTCGAGGATTTGGAACTCTTCAGTCAAATCTTTCTTAGCTTGACGAACATGCATCTCTTCAATTTCAACAGCACGCTTATCTTTCTCAACGCCGTCACGGGTAAATACCTGAACGTCGATGATAGTACCTTTAACAGAATTAGGTACACGTAGTGAACTGTCTTTAACGTCAGAGGCCTTCTCACCAAAGATTGCTCGGAGGAGCTTCTCTTCTGGAGTCAGTTGTGTTTCACCCTTAGGTGTCACTTTACCAACTAGGATGTCTCCACCCTTAACTTCAGCACCTATATAAACAATACCTGACTCATCGAGCTTAGAAAGCGCAGACTCACCAACGTTTGGAATATCAGCAGTGATCTCTTCACTACCCAGCTTAGTATCACGAGCAATACAAGAAAGCTCCTGAATGTGAATAGTGGTGAAACGATCTTCCATCGCAACACGCTCAGAGATAAGGATCGAATCCTCAAAGTTGTAACCGTTCCAAGGCATAAATGCGATACGCATGTTCTGACCAAGAGCCAAATCACCTAAATCGGTTGATGGACCATCAGCAAGCACATCACCAGTAACCACTGGATCACCGATTGAACAACAAGGACGTTGATTAATGCAGGTGTTCTGGTTAGAACGCGTATATTTAGTCAAGTTATAGATATCAATACCAGCTTCGCCAGGGCGTAGCTCAGATTCATTTACCTTAACAACGATACGACTCGAATCAACGTAGTCAACATGACCACCACGCTTAGCAACAACCACAACACCTGAGTCGACCGCAATAATACGCTCAATACCGGTACCGACTAATGGCTTATCAGCTCTTAGTGTTGGTACAGCTTGACGTTGCATGTTCGCACCCATCAAGGCACGGTTAGCATCATCGTGTTCTAGGAACGGAATAAGTGATGCAGCAACTGAAATGATCTGCTGTGGCGATACATCCATATATTGAATATCGGCAGCACCCATAAAGGCAGAATCACCTTTATGACGACAAGCGATTAGCTCATCTAGCATACGACCGTTTTCGTCTAAGTCGACGATAGCCTGTGCAATCACATAACGGCCTTCTTCGATTGCTGACAGATAATCGATCTGATCAGTAACCACACCATCAATTACCTTACGGTAAGGTGTTTCAAGGAAACCATAAGAGTTAGTACGCGCAAAACTTGCTAATGAGTTGATTAGACCAATGTTTGGACCTTCAGGGGTCTCAATTGGGCATAAACGACCGTAGTGAGTTGGGTGTACATCTCGAACTTCGAAACCAGCACGTTCACGAGTCAAACCACCAGGACCAAGAGCCGAAATACGACGCTTATGAGTCACTTCTGAAAGTGGGTTGTTTTGATCCATAAACTGAGACAGCTGAGAAGAGCCGAAAAACTCTTTAACTGCAGCAGAAATAGGCTTAGCATTGATTAGATCTTGTGGCATAAGCTCATTAAGATCACCAAGACTTAAACGCTCGCGCACGGCGCGTTCTACACGAACGAGACCAACACGGAACTGGTTTTCAGCCATTTCACCAACACTACGGATACGACGGTTACCCAAGTGATCGATATCATCAACTTCATCATTACCGTTACGAATAGTGATGATGTTCTTCATTACAGCAACGATATCTTCTTTAGATAGGATGCCTGTACCTTCGTCATCATCGATACCGAGACGACGATTGAACTTCATACGACCTACTTTAGATAGATCATAACGTTCTTCACTGAAGAATAAGTTATTAAATAGACCTTCTGCCGCATCTTTGGTTGGTGGCTCGCCAGGACGCATCATACGATAGATCTCAACTAACGCTTCAAGACGGTTAGTTGTAGAGTCAATACGTAGCGTATCTGACATGTAAGCACCGTTATCAAGTTCATTGATATACAATGTGCTTATTTCTTTAATGCCAGCCAAAGAAAGTTTAGCAAGGTCTTCAAGAGTCAACTCTGCGTTAGCAGATACTAATACTTCACCGGTATCAGGATCGATATAGTCTTGACCTGCGATCTTACCAACGATGTAATCTACTGGTACTTCAAGCTCAGTCGTATTGCTCTTCTCAAGTTGACGGATATGACGCGCGGTAATACGACGTCCTTTCTCAACGATGATAGAACCATCACTATCTTTGATATCATAGCTAGCAGTTTCACCACGAAGGCGTTCTGCAACAAGCTCCATCACTAAAGAATCTTTCTTGATCTTGAAATTTACGCGATCGAAGAACAGATCTAAGATTTCTTGAGTCGAATAGTCCAACGCACGTAGCATGATAGACGCTGGTAATTTGCGACGACGGTCAATACGTACAAACAAAGCATCTTTTGGATCAAATTCGAAATCTAACCAAGAACCACGGTAAGGAATGATACGTGCATTGTACAGAACCTTGCCTGACGAGTGAGTCTTGCCGCGGTCATGATCGAAGAATACACCAGGTGAACGGTGTAACTGAGATACAATAACACGCTCAGTACCATTGATAACAAAGGTACCGTTGTCAGTCATCATGGGAATATCACCCATGTAGACTTCTTGTTCTTTAATGTCTTTGACTGTTCCAGGTGCCGCTTCACGGTCATACAGAACCATACGCAATTTAACACGTAGAGGAGCTGAATATGTAACACCGCGGATTTGACACTCTTTCACATCAAAAACAGGTTCGCCTAGCTTATAGCTAACGTACTGTAGTTCTGAGTTACCAGAAAAACTTTTGATGGGAAAAACGCTACGGAAAGCGGCTTCAAAACCACGCTCACCTGTAGGATCTTGATCCGTGAACTTTTTAAATGAGTCCAACTGTATAGACAAAAGATAAGGAATATCCAAAACTTGTGGACGTTTACCGAAATCTTTGCGAATACGCTTCTTTTCAGAATAGGAGTAAACCATGGGTTTCCTCTGTTTGCGAGATGTGACCAAGACTGAAGCAATCCTAAGATCGAGACAGCACGTTTGCCCATCACCGTTGATGGCAAGAACCTAACCAGTAATCTCTGCTAGGAACTGCAAAATCTGGCGATAAACGGTGAAAAAAAAATCGCCTGCGCATACAGCGCAAAAAAGGCCGACGGTTAAAAAACCGCCAGCCCGCACCTGATTACTCAGGTTAGTAAGTTAAAATATAACTTACTTGATCTCTACTGCAGCACCAGCTGCTTCAAGATCAGTTTTAAGAGCTTCAGCTTCTTCTTTGCTGATAGCTTCTTTAACTGCTACTGGAGCAGATTCAGCCATAGCTTTAGCTTCTTTCAGGCCTAGACCTGTAGCAGAACGAAGTGCTTTAATAACTGCAACTTTGTTAGCACCGAATGAAGTCATCATAACGTCAAATTCAGTTTGCTCTTCAGCAACTGCAGCATCAGCACCGCCAGCAACAACAGCAGCTGCAGCAGATACGCCGAACTTCTCTTCCATTGCTTCGATTAGTTCAACAACTTCCATTACAGACATAGCTGCAAAGGCTTCTAAGATTTGGTCTTTAGTGATAGACATAACAAAAAATTCCTATTGTTCTGAATTTAAGCAGCAAGTAAAAACTTAAGCTGCTTCTTCTTTTTGATCGCGAAGTGCGGCCAGAGTACGTACAAATTTGCCAGCAGATGCTTCTTTCATAGTCATCATCAACTGAGCTAGTGCTTCGTCGTACGTTGGCAATTTCGCTAAACGATCAATATCGGCTGCAGGGATTAACATCCCTTCAAAGGCTGCTGCTTTAATTTCAAATTTCTCTTGCGCTTTTGCGAAATCTTTAAGAAGACGCGCTGCTGCACCTGGATGCTCTTGAGAAAATGCGATTAAAGTAGGACCAGTAAACGTTTCGCTAAGGCACTCAAAATCAGTACCTTCAACAGCACGCTTAACTAGAGTGTTACGTACAACACGAATGTACACTCCTGCTTCGCGAGCTGCTCTACGCAGACTAGTCATTTCACCTACAGTTACGCCACGTGAATCAGCAACAACTGCAGACAAAGCACCTTTGGCAGCTTCGTTGACTTCAGCAACAATCGCTTTTTTGTCTTCGAGTCCTAATGCCATTGGCTTTACTCCTGGATTGTATCTAGGGAATTCCCTAGTAATTACCATGCTAAATATCAAAATATTTAGCTACTTACGGTGCTTATCCAGTAAAATTTTCTGGGGTCCGACACCGTCTACGTAGGAAATTAAGTTAACTTTTGGCTAACACCTACGGTCTTGGACGGAAGCCTATTCTGAATCACTAAGTGATAGAAAATAAGTCCCAACCCACAAGGTGCGCGCATTATAGATTAATGCACACACTTTGTAAAACTTAGATTGCTTTAGCCAAAGAAGCCTGATCAATCGCAACACCTGCACCCATAGTGGTAGAGATGCTGATTTTCTTAAGGAAAATACCTTTAGCTGAAGACGGCTTAGCCTTCACTAGTGCACTAATTAGTGCTTCTAGGTTTTCTTTAAGATTGACAGTGTCAAAATCCACTTTACCAATAGTAGTGTGGATGATGCCATTCTTGTCTGTACGGTAACGAACCTGACCAGCTTTAGCGTTCTTAACTGCTTCAGCAACGTTAGGTGTTACAGTACCAGTCTTTGGGTTAGGCATTAGACCACGTGGGCCTAGGATTTGACCAAGTTGACCAACAACACGCATTGCATCAGGAGAAGCAATAACTACGTCGAAGTTCATTTCGCCAGCTTTAACTTGTGCAGCAAGCTCATCCATACCAACTAGCTCAGCGCCAGCAGCGATAGCAGCTTCAGCATTTGCACCTTGTGTGAATACAGCAACACGTACGTCACGACCAGTACCATGTGGAAGTACAGTAGCACCACGCACGTTTTGATCAGATTTACGTGGATCAACACCAAGGTTTACAGCAACGTCAACACTTTCTACGAACTTAGCAGTCGCTAGTTCTTTTAAAAGTTCAACAGCTTCATTGATATCGTAGTTTTTAGTTACTTCTACTTTTTCGCGGATCAAACGAGCGCGTTTAGTTAGCTTTGCCATAATATTAATCCTCTACTACCAAACCCATTGAACGCGCAGTACCTTCAATTGTGCGAGTCATCGCTTCAATATCAGCACCAGTCATATCAGCCGCTTTAGTTTCAGCAATTTCCTGAACAGCGCTGCGCTTGATAGTTCCCACTTTTTCAGTGTTAGGACGGCCAGAACCAGACTTCAGACCTGCTGCTTTAAGCAGTAGGAAAGATGCAGGTGGTGTCTTAGTTTCAAAAGTGAAAGAACGGTCACTGTATACAGTGATAACAACAGGAATCGGCATACCTTTCTCGAACTTTTCAGTACGAGCATTGAATGCTTTACAGAATTCCATGATGTTAACGCCTTTCTGACCCAATGCAGGTCCGACTGGTGGCGACGGGTTTGCAGCACCGGCTGCTACTTGTAGCTTGATGTAACCATCAACTTTCTTAGCCATGAGTATTTCCTCAGTATGGGTCCAAACGCTATCGACAAAATATCGACTAGCTCCCCGAAAATATTGGGTGCAGATTTTACTACAAATCTACACCCAGTCAAATATTTTTTGTGCTTATTTTAATCAGCTTTTTTCGATCTGACCGAAGTCGAGTTCCACAGGTGTAGAACGACCGAAGATCATGACAGAAACCTTAACGCGATTCTTCTCATAATCAACCTCTTCAACGGTACCGTTGAAGTCAGCAAATGGTCCATCAGTAACGCGTACAACTTCACCAGGTTCAAAAATAACGCGATGAGTTGGAGTCTCGGTCGTCTCTTGGAGACGCTGAAGAATAGCATCAGCTTCTTTATCAGAGATTGGAGCTGGACGATCTGATGTGCCGCCAATAAAGCCCATTACACGAGGAATGCTCTTTACTAAATGCCAGCTTTCATCGTTCATTTCCATCTGGACTAATACGTAACCTGGGAAAAATTTACGTTCACTCTTACGGCGTTGACCGGCGCGCATCTCTATAACTTCTTCAGTAGGAACCAATATTTCACCGAAATACTGTTCCATATTGTGCATCTGAATGTATTCATGCAGAGTTTTAGTGACACGCCCTTCATAACCAGAAAATGCCTGGACTACGTACCATCTTTTTTTAGCTTCAGTTACTTCAGTCATTCGAAATGCCTATACGCCAGTAATAAAATTAACAATTCTCAGTAATACCGCGTCCATTCCCCAAAGAATTAACGCTAGTACACCGGTCGCCGCCAATACAATAAATGTTGTATTGAGAGCTTCTTGACGCGTAGGCCAAACTACCTTACGTACTTCAATCTGTGCTTCACGAGCAAAACTTAATGCCTGTTTGCCCTTCTCAGTTTGCAATGCAATAAATCCAGCAATAACAAAAGCTACCACTACACTGATTGCACGAACTAAAACACTTTCCTCGCCATACATTTGGTTGCCCACAATGGCGGCAGCCAACAAGATAACGACTAAGGCCCACTTAACGATATCCAGAGAATTACTCTGGCTTTCAGTATTTGTTGTCATCGGTTAGTTCCGTTACTCACTACGATCTGAGCTTGCGTTCAGCTGATGGTTACAAGGTAACTCATCAAGCCACTAATTATTCCGAACCCACACTTGCATTTACTTTTATAGTGAGCGAAGTGGGTCAAAAATCGGCCATGGATTGTATTCTTATTCTGACTACTAAGCAAGAATACAAGCAAAGCCTAGACAGAATATGTATAAAAAAACAAAAAAGGAAGCCGAAGCTTCCTTTTTAGATGTTTAGTAAGAGTAATCGCTATTAAGCGATGATCTTAGCTACAACACCAGCACCTACTGTACGGCCACCTTCACGAATAGCGAAGCGTAAACCTTCATCCATCGCGATTGGAGCAATCAGAGTAACAACCATCTGAACGTTGTCACCAGGCATAACCATCTCAACGCCTTCTGGCAATTCGATAGTACCAGTCACATCCGTAGTACGGAAGTAGAACTGTGGACGATAACCTTTGAAGAATGGAGTGTGACGTCCGCCTTCTTCTTTTGACAGAACGTAGATTTCTGATTCAAAAGTTGTGTGTGGGTTGATTGAACCTGGAGCAGCAAGAACCTGACCACGTTCAACATCTTCACGCTTAGTACCACGTAAAAGTACACCACAGTTCTCGCCAGCACGACCTTCGTCAAGCAGCTTACGGAACATTTCAACACCAGTACAAGTAGTAGATGTTGTTTCTTTGATACCAACGATTTCTACTGGCTCACCAACTTTAATGATACCGCGCTCTACACGACCAGTAACAACTGTACCACGGCCTGAGATTGAGAATACATCTTCAATTGGAAGAAGGAACGCACCATCAATAGCACGCTCTGGCTCTGGAATATAATTATCAAGAGCATCAGCTAACTCAAGGATCTTAGCTTCCCACTCAGGCTCGCCTTCAAGGGCTTTAAGTGCAGAACCTTGGATAACTGGAAGGTCATCACCTGGGAAGTCATATTCAGTTAGAAGTTCACGAACTTCCATTTCTACTAGCTCAAGTAGTTCTTCGTCATCAACCATGTCACACTTGTTCATGAATACGATGATGAATGGTACACCAACCTGACGAGAAAGCAGGATGTGCTCACGAGTCTGTGGCATTGGGCCATCTGTAGAAGCAACAACTAGGATTGCACCATCCATTTGAGCAGCACCAGTGATCATGTTCTTAACATAATCGGCGTGACCTGGACAATCTACGTGTGCGTAGTGACGTGCTGGTGTGTCATATTCGATGTGAGAAGTATTAATTGTAATACCGCGCTCACGCTCTTCTGGAGCGTTATCGATTTGTGCGAAATCTTTAACTTCGCCACCGTACGTTTTTGCAAGTACTGCAGAGATAGCAGCAGTAAGCGTAGTTTTACCATGGTCAACGTGACCGATAGTACCAACGTTTACATGTGGTTTATTACGTTCAAATTTAGCTTTAGCCATGGTATTGCCCCAATTAGATAACTTGGTGATGAAACCGCGTACAACAAAAAATTCGATGCATTTAATGACATCGAATCGATTAATTTTTGTATTTAGGATTTTAACAGGTTAACGCTGAAAGGGCAGTATTTAATAACCTACCCCTTTTCAGGGGGCACTTTTTATTGAGTGCTATCAGCGAATATTGGAGCGGATGGCGGGAATCGAACCCGCGTTATCAGCTTGGAAGGCTGGAGTAATACCATTATACGACATCCGCGCAACCTACTAAGGTTACCTAACTACTTAGAATGTGGTGGAGGGAGAAGGATTCGAACCTTCGAAGGCTGAGCCGTCAGATTTACAGTCTGATCCCTTTGGCCACTCGGGAACCCCTCCAGAGAAATGGTGCCGGCACCAAGAGTCGAACTCGGGACCTACTGATTACAAGTCAGTTGCTCTACCAACTGAGCTATGCCGGCGTGTCATTTCGGTAGCGGATATTATGGAAATGTCGGCACAAGTGCAATAGCAAAATTAAAAAAAAATGAAAAAAAACGATTTTAATTGCATTTCCGCTTAGAAAAACAGCTTAACGCTTGCTATTTCATCACAAAAATAAAGTAAGCAGAAACATCTAGTTCAAACTCTTCTTTATTATTGTCCAAGATTATCCGTTAGTGTAATGTGCCTCCTCACAGGAGAGAAAACTAATGACATCCGAAAATCAAATTCACACTGCTATTTATCTTGCCTTTCAAAGGGTGCAGTGGGCCGAATTAAGAAAATCGGTACCTCTTACACTAAGTGAACAAGAACTCGCCGCTCTTAGAGGTATAAATGAAAAACTGTCACTCACCGAGGTTACAGATATTTATCTCCCTTTAAGCCGCCTGCTAAACCTAATTGTTGGTGCCAAGCAGAAACGAGGTTTAGTGCTTAGTGAGTTTCTTGGCAGAAAGCCTCCCAAACGGCCTTATATCATCAGCATTGCTGGTAGCGTAGCTGTAGGAAAAAGTACGACTGCACGTATATTACAGGCGTTATTAAGCCAATGGTCAGAACACCCAAGGGTAGATCTTGTGACCACCGATGGTTTTTTATACCCTCTGGCGGAGTTGAAACGTAAAAGACTTCTGCAACGTAAAGGATTTCCTGAAAGCTATGATATGAAAATGCTGGTTGAATTCATCTCGAATATAAAAGCGGGCAATCCTTATGTCGAAGCGCCACTCTATTCTCACGTTAGCTATGACCGAATCACAGATAGTCATCAGGCGATAGAACAACCTGACATTTTAATTATTGAGGGCTTAAATGTCCTACAAACTGGCCAAGATGCTGCTGTAGGTATTCAGCAACCCTTTGTCTCGGACTTTGTAGATTTCTCAATTTATGTCGATGCTAAAGAGAAATTATTGAAGAAATGGTATATCGATCGTTTTTTGCAGTTCAGAGGAGGAGCTTTTAGTGATGAAGATTCCTATTTCCACCACTACTCAAAACTTAATGATGCAGAAGCGAGACATACCGCAGCAAACATTTGGGATAGCATTAACGGCCCTAATCTAAAATTAAATATAGAGCCTACTCGTGATCGTGCTCATTTAATCTTACAAAAAGGCGATGACCACCTAATGAACCAAGTGTTACTACGTAAGTAATGTCATTGAATTGCTGCTTAAGTCACATCTAAATGACGCTTCTTAAGCTTATTTCGCCTCCAACGAAGGATTCTATTCCCTTGTCGGTTTTCAGTAAAATAGAGCCAGTCTCATCTATCCCTTTACAGATCCCATTAATGCACTTATCTCCCATTAACAGCTTTACCACTTCTCCATCGAAGATATCAACCTGCTTCCACCGGGTAAGGAATGCAGACAAGCCTTCTTTCTCAAACAAGATCAGATCGTTATAGAGCTGATGCTGTAATGAGATCGCAAGTTCTGTTTTAGTCGGTAATGACTGACTTTGGGAAAGGTCGCTCCAGGGTTGGTCTATCTTATCTCCCTGAGTTTTGGACATAGACATATTAATTCCGATGCCAATGACCAAGTTGCACTCAGTTCCAGCCTGACCATTCATCTCAACCAACACTCCAGCTAGTTTTTTGTTATCGAGATAAATATCATTCGGCCACTTAACACCAAGTTCTTCTATGTTAAAGCCGTTCAACACCTTAACTAAAGAGCAAGCAACCACCAAACTCAACCCTGTTGCCTGTGCCATCCCTTGTGGTAAATTCCAATACATAGAACAATATAAATGACACCCGTATGGAGATACCCAAGTACGCCCTCGCCTCCCCCTACCTGCAGATTGATATTCAGCAATACAGATATCACCTGAAGATAATTCCTCACAGTGCTTAAGTAAAAAAGCATTCGTACTCTGGATCTCATCGTAATAGAAGCATCGTTGTGCTATAGAACGCTTCAATTGTGCCTCATCAATTAAGGAGAGTGAATTAGCTAACTTATAACCCTTACCTTTTACACTGAAGATATCCACACCATACTCTTCTAACGTACTGATGTGGTTGCTTATGGCTGTTCTTGATACTCCCAAAAGAGAAGCTAAACTTTCGCCCGAAACAAAATGTTCAGCACTGAGTGCTAATAAAATATCCCTTTTACGTTGCCATTGCTCAACCATCTTTCAGCTCCTTCTCACCGTATGCGCCAATGACTCTAGGCTCAGCTTCTAAGTTGACAAAAAACTGAGTAGAGATCTTCTCAATAATATACCTTGCTAACCGAACTACATCATCACCTGTTGCACTACCAGTATTGACCAAAACTAATGCTTGCTGTCCATGTACCGAAGCCTTGCCGATAGAAAAGCCTTTTAGCCCTGCATTATCAATCAGCCAAGCTGCAGCTAACTTGATACCACTATTGACAGGGTAACCAACAATATCAGGATATTTCTGCTTCAGTGTCAGAAAGAGTTCAGAGGT